>NZ_JACIBH010000002.1:0-484698 GCF_014195245.1 Rhizobium sp. BK619
ATCCGCCAATCCGCTTGAGTTTCTTAAGAACGAAAGACTTCGTCGCCAGCAGCGCCGCCGCCCTCGTTCAGTGAGTGGGCTTATAGAACTAACCCCTTTTCCAAGTCAACACACCAAACCAAAGTTTTTTGACAATTTTGTAACAGGTTGAAAATGAAGGGCTTTTAGCGCTCATCTCTCAAAACAAAGAAATCCACCGCCCAATCGAGCGGTTTTTGAGATTCGTTTTCGCCAAATCCCCAGAGAAAGGCTTCGGCGAGGGAGCAAGGCTTATATGGGAAGCCCGAAGCGGAATTCCAGGTGCTTGCCTATAGCGCGCCTCACTCGCTAGTCTCGGAGGAAAGACCGATCCGGCGGAGTGAGGGATGCTTGTTCTCGACGAAGAACAGCTGGCCGGCGCCATCCTTGCCTATAAGACGATGACAGGACGAAAGTGACAATCAGTGCATCATTGCCGGAGCTTCCGGTTTCACATGTCCTGCCGGCCGTCGGCGCCGCCCTGGCTGAGCAGAAACGCGCCGTTCTTTCGGCCCCACCCGGCGCCGGCAAGACGACGCTGGTGCCGCTTTACCTGCTCGACCAGGCCTGGCGCGGCGGCGGCAAGATCATTCTGCTCGAGCCGCGGCGGCTGGCAGCGCGGGCGGCGGCAAACCGAATGGCATCATTGCTCGGTGAACAGGTTGGCGGCACGGTCGGCTACCGCATGCGCCTCGACAACAGGATATCGGCGGCGACGCGGGTCGAGGTGGTGACCGAAGGGGTTTTTGCCCGGATGATTCTCGACGATCCGGAACTCGCCGGGGTCTCGGTCGTAATCTTCGACGAATTCCACGAGCGTTCGCTGGATGCCGATTTCGGGCTGGCGCTGGCGCTCGACGTCCAATCGGCGCTGCGCGAGGATTTGCGTATCCTCGTCATGTCGGCGACCCTCGACGTCGAGCGTGTGGCGGCCCTGCTCTCCCATCCGCCTGTCATCGAAAGCCTGGGGCGCAGCTTTCCGATCGATACGCGTTACCAGGATCGGCCGGGCGGCGAGCGTATCGAGGATGCGGTCACGCGGGCGATACTTGACGCCTATGCCGATGAAACCGGCTCGATCCTCGCTTTCCTGCCCGGACAGGCGGAAATTACCCGAACCGCGGAACGGCTGCAGGGACGATTCGGAAGCGAAACAGTGATTGCGCCGCTCTATGGCAATCTTGGCCAGAAGGAGCAGGACGCGGCGATCCGACCGGTGCCCAAAGGAATGCGTAAGATCGTGCTGGCGACGTCGATTGCCGAAACCTCGATCACCATCGACGGCGTCAGGATCGTGATCGACAGCGGGCTGCAGCGTCTGCCGGTATTCGAGGCATCGACCGGGATCACGAGGCTGGAAACGGTGCGCGTGTCGCGGGCGTCGGCCGATCAGCGGGCGGGCCGTGCCGGCCGAACGGAACCGGGCATCGCCGTCAGGCTGTGGCACCAGGGACAGACGGCGGCCCTGCCGGCCTTCACACCGCCGCAGATCCTTTCCAGCGATCTTTCCGGGCTGGTGCTCGATCTCGCCCATTGGGGCGTTCAGGATCCTGGATCGCTTGCCTTTGTCGACCAGCCGCCGGAGACGACGCTCAGGGAAGCGCGCGTGCTGCTCGGCCAGCTCGGTGCGCTCGACAAGGATGGAGCGCTGACGGCGCGCGGCAAGGTCATGCGCGATCTCGCTTTGCCGCCGCGGCTTGCCGCCATGGTCGTTTCAGCGGGCGAATCGGGGCATGCGCGGGAGGCGGCATTGATCGCCGTGCTTCTGACCGAACAGGGACTGGGCGGGACGAACATCGATATCGAGGAGCGGCTGCGACGCTTCAAAGCCGAGCGCGGCGAAAGAGCGGAGGCTTCGCGGCGGCTGGCAGGACGGCTGGCGAGCGGCCTCGACAGAGTGACCTCCACGGCGCCGGCGCTTGCGGGCCAGCTGCTGCTGCATGCGTTCCCGGATCGAATCGCCCTTCAGCGCGGCGGCCGCGGCCGGTTCGTCATGGCGAACGGGCGCGGCGCGGAACTGCCGGAAACCGAGAGGCTGGCCGGCAGCCAGATGCTTGTCATCGCCGATCTCACCGGGCGGGCGGCGCAGGCGCGGGTTCTGGCGGCGGCCGAGGTCACACGCGGCGACATCGAAGCCGAGCTGCCCGGTGAGATCAAAACCGGCGATCAGATCTTTTTCGACCGGCAAAGCCGGCAGATACGGGCGCGGCGGGCAACCCGGCTGGGCGCGATCGTCTTCGAAGAGACGCCCTTGCCGCGACCTTCCGGAGCCGCGGTCACCCAGGCGCTGGTGGAGGGGGTGCGCGAGCTCGGGCTCGATCACCTCGCCTTCTCGAAGGACGCCGTGCAACTTCGCGAGCGGATCGGATTTCTTCACCGGACGATCGGCGATCCCTGGCCCGATGTCAGCGACGATGCCCTGCTTTCCCGGCTGGACGACTGGTTCGGCCCGTTTCAGACGGAGGCCCGCGGCCTTTCCGAGATCTCCGCAGCCGGGCTTTCGAACGGGCTGATGTCCCTGGTGCCGCACGCGTTGCAGCGCGACCTTAGCCGACTTGCGCCGACCCATTTCGAAGCGCCGACCGGTCACAGGCATCCGATCCAATATGAGGGCGAGGAGCCGGTGCTGACGATCCGCGTGCAGGAGCTGTTCGGGCTGAAGCAGCACCCGGCGATAGCCGGAGGCCGCCTGCCGCTGCTGCTCGAACTGACCTCACCGGCGCATCGGCCGATCCAGACGACCCGCGACCTGCCGGGCTTCTGGGCCGGCTCATGGAAGGATGTGCGCGCCGATATGCGCGGCCGTTATCCCAGGCATCCCTGGCCGGAGCGGCCGGAAGAGGCGTTGCCGACGACACGGGCAAAACCGCGTGGTACATGAGGGCCATTTGAGGAGCCCTCGGCATGATTGACAAGACGGAAAGCCATACGCTGGAAGACCGGCACAGCAGCCGCAGGCTGCGGCTGCAGACGCTGGTGCGGCTGCGTTGGCTTGCGGTCTGCGGACAGGCGCTGACGGTGTTCATCGTGGCCTTCTGGCTGAAATTTCCCTTGCCGCTGATCGCCAGCTCTTCGCTGATCGCCGCGCTTGCCTGGGTGAATTTCTACCTGACGATCCGCTATCCGCCGACACATCGGCTGGGACCGCCGGCCGCCTTTGCACTGCTCGGCTTCGATCTTCTGCAGCTCTGCGCGCTACTCTTCATCACCGGCGGCCTAGCCAATCCTTTCGCAGCCCTCGTCTGCGTGCCGGTCATCATCTCCTTTGCCTCGCAGCCGATCCGTTACAGCACGGCGCTGATCGGCTTTGCGATGGTCTGCATCACGGTGCTTGCCTTTTCGCCCTTTCCGCTACCGTGGTTCGACGGCGTCGAGATCAATGTCCACAACGTCATGCAGTTCGGCGTCTGGTGTTCGATCGCCTCGACGATGGCGTTTGCCGCCTTCTATGCCTACCGGGTGTCGATGGAAGCGAGCCAGCTCGCCGATGCGCTGGCGGCGACCGAACTGGTGCTGCAGCGGGAAAAGCATCTTTCCCAGCTCGACGGACTGGCGGCCGCCGCTGCCCATGAACTCGGCACGCCGCTTGCGACAATCAGCGTCGTCGCCAAGGAAATGGAGCGGGAGCTCAAGGACGACGATCGTTTCCGCGAGGACGTGATGCTGCTGCGCAGCCAAAGCGAGCGCTGCCGTGACATCCTGCGGCGGCTGACGACGCTTTCCTCCGAAGGCGAAGCGCATATGCGACGGCTGCCGCTTTCCTCGATGATCGAAGAGATCGTCGCGCCCCACCGGGAATTCGGCATTGCGCTGGAGCTGATCGAAAAGAGCCCGCGCAAGGACGAGCCGGTGACCGACCGCAACGCCGGCATCATGTACGGGCTCGGCAATCTGATCGAAAACGCCGTCGATTATGCCCGGGAGAAAGTGAGGATCACTGTCGAGCATGATCACGATAAAGTGCTGATCATCATCGAGGACGACGGCAACGGTTACGCCCCCGATATTCTGACACGGATCGGCGAGCCTTACATGACCAAACGGCAGAAAGAGGATACGGCGGGCGGCCTTGGGCTCGGGCTTTTCATCGCCAAGACGCTGCTGGAGCGCTCGGGCGCATCGCTGATTTTCGAGAATCGCGACCCGGAAAGTGCGGGCGCGCGGATCCGGATCGAATGGCCGCGCATGCTGATCGACGCAAATTCGACAAAGTGACTTTGTCGGCATAAGTAGGATATAAGCGGTTGACGCAGATCGGGCGTTCGAGCGCCAGGGCCAAGACGATGACAGAACATAATCACGAAAATTTCGCCACTGGGGATGAAGACCATATCGGTCCCGACGCCAGTCTGCTGATCGTCGACGACGACGGGCCGTTCCTGCGCCGGCTGGCCCGGGCGATGGAGACACGCGGTTTCCAGGTGGAAACGGCCGAATCAGTGGCGGAAGGCGTTGCGAAATCGAAGGCCAGGCCGCCGAAATATGCGGTGGTCGACCTTCGGCTCGGCGACGGCAATGGGCTCGATGTCATCGAAGCGATCCGCCAGCGGCGCGACGACACCAGGATCATCGTGCTGACCGGCTACGGCAATATCGCAACCGCGGTGACCGCCGTAAAACTCGGCGCCGTCGATTACCTGGCAAAGCCCGCGGATGCCGACGACGTCTTTTCGGCGCTGACGCAGCGGCCGGGCGAAAAGGCCGAGCTTCCCGAGAACCCGATGTCGGCCGACCGGGTGCGCTGGGAACATATCCAGCGGGTCTATGAAATGTGCGAGCGCAACGTGTCGGAAACGGCGCGCCGGCTCAATATGCACCGGCGCACGCTGCAGCGCATCCTCGCCAAACGCGCGCCGAAATAGCCAAGACATCCGTCAAACGTCATCGACGGTGAAGGGCTTTCCGTTCGCCCATTCGGCCATCATCAGCCTTTGGGCGGCGGCGCGCGAGAAATTGAGCGTGACGGATTTTCGCGTGGCCGGGGCCAAACGGTGTTCCGGCGCTTCGCGAATCATGTGGGCGCCATAACCGTCCGAGAGGAAAAGCCCGCACTCCTCGGGAAAGATGTCGAGCGGCACACCTTCGTGAGTCGCAAAGAACAGCCGGTCGCAGTGCAGCCGGTATTCCGGCCATTTGCGATCTACTCTGAAATCCTCGATCGACGTCTTGATTTCGATGATCCAGACCTCGCCCTTTTCCGAAACGGTGATCAAATCAGCACGGCGGCCGCTGGCCAGCGGCAGTTCGGGCAGCACGGCATGGCGCATTTCATGCAGCAAAATCTGCGTTCCGCGCCGCACCATCATGGCTCTGTCCGATTGCCGGCCATCGATTAACGGATTGTTATTGTAAACGCTCAAAATCGTCATGGATAACCACAGTAGGGGCTGGCGTGTTGTTGCAAAAAAACCATGCGCTTCTAATTTGCGCCGCAGACGGATTTGTCGCGCTGCAGTAGCCTTGCAAAGCGCAAGTTAATCGAAAATAAACCATAATCAACGATGGTCGAAAGACTGTTCTCCCTTGCCCTAAAACTTCAAGAGTCATCTATGCGCATCCGCAATGCATTCCCGGTATTTGGCCTGCTGACAACGCTCGCACTGGCCGGTTGCTCCTCGACATCAGACAGCGCATCCGTCGACGACAAGGGCGCAGGCCCGACCGTACAGACAGCCCAGATCTTCAACGACGCCTATGGCGTGACGAAGGATGCCGGATACTCTCTGCCGGCGATCCCGATCGACCGGGTCAAGCCGCAGTTCCGCCGCCAGGTCGTCAGCTACCAGACCACCGAGCGCCCGGGTACGATCATCGTCAACACGCGCGAGCGCTTCCTCTATTACATCCTCGCCAACGGCAAGGCGATGCGTTACGGCATCGGCGTCGGCAAGCAGGGCTTCGCATGGGCCGGCACCGCCTACGTCGCCTGGAAGCAGGAATGGCCGACCTGGCACCCGCCGAAGGAAATGGCCGTTCGCCGCCCTGACGTCGCCAAATATGTCGAGGACGGCATGGGGCCGGGCCTCAGCAATCCGCTCGGTGCGCGCGCCATGTATCTCTTCAACGAAGATGGCAAGGACACGCTGTTCCGCCTGCACGGCACGCCGGAATGGGCCTCGATCGGCACCGCCGCTTCCTCGGGCTGCATTCGCCTGATGAACCAGGACGTGATCGATCTTTATAGCCGCGTCCGTCCCGGCAAGGGCACGTCCAAGGTCGTCGTCATCCAGTAAAGTAGATAGCGAATTCGGTATAAAAAAGGCCGCCGGACTGTCGTCTCGGCGGCCTTTTCATATTCAAAACGATGCTCTCAACCGGCCTGCTTCGCCTTTAACTCGAGGCGGCGGCGATGAAGCACCGGCTCGGTATAGCCGTTCGGCTGTTCCCTGCCCTTCAGCACGAGGTCGAGGGCGGCCTGGAAGGCGATCGAGCTGTCGAAATTACCGGCCATCGGCTGGTAGAGAGGATCCGCCTCGTTCTGCCGGTCGACGACGGCGGCCATGCGCTTCATGGTTTCGACGATCTGAGCCTCGGTGACGACCTGGTGATGCAGCCAGTTCGCCATGTGCTGGGCCGAGATGCGCAATGTGGCGCGATCCTCCATCAGGCCGACATTGTTGATATCGGGCACCTTCGAGCAGCCGACGCCCTGATCGACCCAGCGTACGACGTAGCCGAGGATGCCCTGGGCATTGTTATCAAGCTCGCGCTGGATTTCCTCCGGCGTCCAGTTCGGCCGTACCGCGACCGGCACGGAGAGAATGTCGGAGAGCTTGGCGCGGGCGCGGTCCTTCAGCCCCTGCTGAACCCTGGCGACATTGACCCGGTGATAATGGGTGGCGTGCAGGGTCGCGGCGGTCGGCGACGGGACCCAGGCGGTGTTGGCGCCGGCCTTCGGATGGGCGATCTTCTGCTCCAGCATCGCCGCCATCAGATCCGGCATTGCCCACATGCCCTTGCCGATCTGGGCGTGGCCGGCGAGGCCGCATTCCAGGCCGATGTCGACGTTCCAGTTCTCATAGGCCGATATCCAGGCTGCCTGGCGCATGTCGCCCTTGCGAATCATCGGGCCGGCCTCCATCGAGGTGTGGATCTCGTCGCCGGTGCGGTCGAGGAAGCCGGTATTGATGAAGACGACCCGCTCGCGGGCAGCACGGATGCATTCCTTGAGATTGACCGTCGTGCGGCGCTCCTCATCCATGATGCCCATCTTGATGGTGTTGCGCGCCATGCCAAGCGCATCTTCGACCCGCGAAAAGATCTCGACGGCGAAGGCCACCTCTTCCGGTCCATGCATCTTCGGCTTGACCACATACATGGAACCGGTGCGGGAATTCTTCCTCCGGCCGGCCGGGCCGATATCGTAAAGCGCGATCAGGCCGGTGATGACGGCATCCATGATGCCCTCCGGCACTTCGGCACCGTCGCGGTCGAGGATCGCCGGGTTGGTCATCAGGTGGCCGACATTGCGCACCAGCATCAGGGAACGGCGATGCAGTTCGAAGGCAGCGCCATCAGGACCGGTATAGTCCAGATCCGGGTTGAGCTTGCGGACGAAGCTCGTTCCGCCCTTTACAACCTCTTCCTGCAGGTCGCCCTTCATCAGGCCGAGCCAGTTGCTGTAGACGACAGTCTTGTCCTCGGCATCGACGGCGGCAATCGAATCCTCGCAGTCCATGATGGTGGTGATCGCCGATTCCAGCCAGACATCGGAAATATGGGCCGGATCGGTCTTGCCGATCGCCGTTGTCGCATCGATGACGATCTCGATATGGATGCCGTTGTTCTTCAGGAGAAGATGCGTCGGGGCGGCAGCATCGCCGCGATAGCCGGCAAAATGCCTGCCATCGACAAGCATGACCTGCTCGCCATCGACCGATCTGATGACAAGCATCCCATCCTTGACGGCGAAGTTGCCGACATTCTTCCAGCTGCTGTCTTGCAAAGGCACCGACATATCGAGGAAATCGCGTACCCAGGCGATGACCTTCTCGCCGCGCTTCGGATTGTACCCTTTGCCCCTTTCCGCGCCGTCGCTCTCCGGAATGGCGTCCGTGCCATAGAGCGCATCATAAAGCGAGCCCCAGCGGGCGTTGGCGGCGTTGAGTGCATAACGGGCATTCATGACGGGAACGACGAGCTGCGGGCCGGCGATCGAGGCGATCTCGGGGTCGACATTTTGGGTCGAAACCTGGAAGTCCGATCCTTCCGGCAGGAGATAACCGATCCCGCGCAGGAAGGATTGGTAGTCGTCCATATCCGCAGGCGCGCCGTGCTGGCGATACCAGTCGTCGATCTTGACCTGCAGCTCGTCGCGTCTTGCCAGCAGGGCGCGATTCCTCGGGGCGAGATCGTGGACGATCGCCGAAAAGTCGGCAAAGAACTTGTCCACATCGATCGCCAGACCCGGCAGAACCTCCTGGACGAGGAAATCATGAAGGACGGCTTCGATGGCAAGACCGTTCTTATCAATGCGGCTCATGCGACATACTCCCTGGCAACGACTTTGATTGCTGCCACTTTGCCCGGCTTTCATTCACAGTCAATTCCGCAATAATTCGAAAGATTTATGCTTATCGGGAAATTATGCGCGGTGTTACCCGCATCGGCAGGCCGTTCTGCGGCTGCGTCGTCAGCTTCTGCACCGGCCAGGGATTGGTCTCATCGGTGGAATCGAAGCGATAGCGATGCATCAGCACGGCAAGCGCGATCACCGCCTCCTGAAGCGCAAAGGTTGCGCCGATGCAGACGCGCGGGCCGGCGCCGAAAGGCAGGAACTGGAAGCGGCCGATAGAGCCGCGATTTTCCGGCAGGAAGCGCTCGGGCATGTAGGCGCGCGGCCTGTCCCAATAAAGTTCATGGCGATGCAGCGTCCAGGGCATGATGAGCACCGTGATCCCGGCCTCGAGCTCGACCCGCTCGCCCTTGGGGCTTGTCCAGGAATCATCCGAGATGGCGGCGCGATTGATCGATGGCGCCGGCGGATAGAGGCGTAAGGTCTCTTCGAAGGCGGCGCGCGTCTGCGGCATCATATCCAGCCATTCCACCGGTTCGGCCCCGGTGGCGAGCACCGCATCGATTTCTGTTTCCATCGCATCGCGGATATGCGGGCTGTTCGAGACGCAATAGAGCGTCCAAGCCAATGCCCGTGCCGTGGTCTCATGCCCCGCGCCGATAAAGGTCAGAATATTGTCTTCGATTTCTTCCTTCGTCAGCCCGTCGGGGCCGGCCTGTTCCAGCAGCAGGGTGAGGAAATCTTCGGGGGCCGTGGCGCGATCGGCCTTCATCTTTGCGGTTCGCATATCCATCGTGTCGCGCACGATGGCACGGAATTTCTCCAGCACTTTCTGACCGCCGATGCGTGTCACACGTGGAACCCAGGAGGGAGCGCGCATCAGATCCATCGGGTCGACGCGGCCCATACGATGCAGGAGAGCATTGACGTCATCGGCGAAATGGCCGCTCGAGGTGACGATTTCACCCGAAAATAACGTGTCGGCGAGAATCGCGAAGGTCAGCTCCGTCATGTCCGTGCTGATATCGAAAATTGCCCCCGTCTCGCCCGCGCTCTGATATTTGCCGGCAT
Source organism: Rhizobium sp. BK619 (assembly GCF_014195245.1). NCBI lineage: Bacteria > Pseudomonadati > Pseudomonadota > Alphaproteobacteria > Hyphomicrobiales > Rhizobiaceae > Rhizobium > Rhizobium sp. BK619. Next base: position 9,605 of record NZ_JACIBH010000002.1, read on the forward strand.
AGTCTTCCGACTGGCGCAGCATCTGCCCGGCGAATCCTTGGGCATGGCGGGGCGTGAAAACAGGCGCCACCGCCTTGCGTGATCTTTTCCAGACGGAGCCTTCTGCCGTCAGCAGGCCGTCCCGCAAGATCGGGCGCAGCACCAGCTGGCGTATATCGGACATGCGGTAATTGCCAGCATTGTCGACCAGCACATGCTTGATCAAGCCGGGATCGTTGACGATCAGCGTGTGCTGACCGAAGAAGCTCGTCTTGATCCAGGGCAGCGTATAGGACGGCTCACCCCAGAGTTCGAGCGGATTGCGCAGGATGGTGCGGATGATTTCCAGCCGGCTCGGCGGCACGGTGCGCGGCAATGGTGCCGGCGGAACGAAGGGTTCAGGACGCATGTCCATCGGAAAAGCCTTTTGGGGAAGATCAACGCTTCCCGTCAGGCTCTGAAGCTAGAGCAGGCCCTTCAGTTCGTCCAGCTTGTCGTTGATCAGCCAGCCGTAATAATTCTCCTCCGGCCAGACGGTCGCACCCGAAGAGCGGTTCTTCGCAGCGAGTGCGGCGGCGCGCTGACGCGAGTTGCCGACATTATAAAGCGTTGCCGTCAGGCCGGGATTGCCGGAGATATCCATGCCGGCAATCTCCTTGTAATCGTCGATCGACCGGCGGATCGAGGCGGCGACGAAGGCGAGCGAGACATCGGGATCCATGATTGACTTGTAGACGGCGCCGGCATTCTTCTCGTTCAATTTCGGATAACCGGAGACGCGGGCCACGAGATCGGAGAGCATCAGCGCCGTCAGCGGATTGACCTGGCCGAGGCCGAAGGTTTGTCCGGCGTAGAAGGGCTGAAAGAAGACCGCGCTGAAGCGGTTGTTGGGGAAGCTCTTGCCACCCACGGTCTTGCCTCGGAAATCACTTTCCCAGACATCCTCGCGGCAGGACCACAGCGTGTAGGAATCACTCTTGCCTTTGCATTCGGCAAATTGCGGCCGCGCCACGAATTCATCGACGTTTTCGCCGTCATAGGCGAAGCGGAAGCTTTCTCCGGCGTAGGAAGCAGCCTTGACATAGTAGGATTGCAGCCGGTCGTAAGCGTCGACATTATAGGTGTGTTCGCCGACGATTGCGCCGACGACATGGATGGGATTGATGCCGTAAGCGCTGGAGACCTTGCGGATCTTGCCCATCAGCTCGTGATCGGTCGCCAGCAGCTCGTGAACCTTTTCATATTTCAGATCGAAGCTGCTCTTGGTTCCCTTGGTACGCCTGACGGAAGCGCCCGGTATATCAGGCTGCTCGGCATGACGATTGCCGGCCGGCACCGTCTGCATGGCGAAGGCAGGCGCCGAATTCACCAGGGCAGCGGCAATCAAAAGGCTTGTCAAAAGGCGTCGCACGATCCGCTATCCCGTCCCGTTCCATCGTCCTGTTTGCGATGCGGCTGACTGGACCAGAATCTTGGCCGAATAAAGCCGGAGCGGAAAACAAAACGGGCCTTCACTAAAAAGTAAAAGGCCCGCTGTCGAGAGAGAGTTCGTGACAATCCGGCATTCACATCGGGAAAGACATGGACCGGTGCGTCGATATCACAGAATGAAGCGCGAGAGATCGGTATTCTGCGCGAGATCGCCGACATGTTCACGTACATAGGCGGCATCGATGGTCACGGCCGTCCCGCCGCGATCGGGGGCGTTATAGGAAATGTCGTCCAGGACCCGCTCCATTACCGTCTGCAGCCTGCGGGCGCCGATATTCTCGACGGAGGAGTTCAGATGGACGGCGACATCGGCGAGCGCATCGATCGCGTCGTCGGTGAATTCGAGGTTCAGGCTTTCGGTCTCCATCAGCGCGCGGTACTGGCGGATGAGGCTTGCTTCCGTCTCGGTCAGGATCCGGCGGAAATCCTCCTTGTTCAGCGGGCGCAATTCGACGCGGATCGGCAATCGGCCCTGCAGCTCCGGCAGAAGATCGGAGGGTTTGGAGACATGGAAGGCGCCTGAGGCGATGAAGAGGATATGATCCGTCTTCACCGGCCCGTATTTGGTCGAAACCGTCGTGCCTTCGACGAGCGGCAGAAGGTCGCGCTGCACGCCTTCGCGCGAAACGCCGGCGCCCATGCCGCCGTCGCGGGCGGCGATCTTGTCGATTTCGTCGAGGAAGACGATCCCGTCATTCTCGGTGGAGCGAACGGCCTCGCGCTGGATCACCTCATTGTCGATCAGCTTGTCGGATTCATCGCGGATCAGGTCGGTATAGGAGGCCTTGACCGTCGTGCGGACCTTCTTGGTGCGTCCGCCCATCGCCTTGCCGAACATTTCCGACAGATTGAGCACGCCGATATTGGCGCCCGGCATGCCGGGTATCTCGAAGCCGCCCATGCCGGAACCGGCATCGGCCACCTCAATATCGATTTCCTTGTCGTCGAGCTCACCGTCCCGCAGCTTCTTGCGGAAGTTTTCACGGGTGGCGGGTGATGCGGTGGTGCCGACCAGCGCATCGAGAACACGCTCCTCGGCGCTGACATGCGCCTTGGCCTGAACCTCGGTCCGCTTCTTCTCACGCACGAGACCGATGCCGACTTCGACCAGATCGCGGATGATCTGCTCGACATCGCGGCCGACATATCCGACTTCGGTGAATTTGGTGGCCTCAACCTTGATGAAGGGCGCGCCGGCGAGTTTTGCCAGACGGCGGGAGATCTCGGTCTTGCCGACACCGGTGGGGCCGATCATCAGGATGTTCTTCGGCATGACTTCGTCGCGCAGGCTGGGGTCGAGCTGCTGCCGGCGCCAGCGGTTGCGCAGCGCGATCGCGACGGCGCGTTTGGCATCATGCTGGCCGATAATGTAGCGATCGAGTTCGGAAACGATCTCGCGGGGGGAAAAGGTCGTCATTGCGTGTCATTCTCCTGGCGGTCCAGGGCCATCAGCGCCCGGCCGCAATTCGTCTTTGTTCGCCGCGGCAGCGGCCGGAAGGCACTGAGATTCAGCCTTCGACATCCAGCGTTTCCACCACGATATTGTGGTTGGTGTAGACGCAGATGTCGGCGGCGATTTCGAGGGCGCGGCGTGCGATCTCTTCGGCCGATTTATCGGTATCCATCAGCGCGCGGGCGGCGGCGAAGGCAAAATTGCCGCCCGAACCGATCGCCGTCGTGCCATGCTCGGGCTCCAGGACGTCGCCATTGCCGGTGATGGCCAGCGTGATCGACTTGTCGGCGACGAGCATCATGGCTTCGAGATTACGCAGGTATTTGTCGGTGCGCCAGTCCTTGGCGAGCTCGACGGCGGCGCGCATCAGCTGACCGGGATATTGCTCCAGCTTCTTCTCAAGCCTTTCGAGCAGGGTGAAGGCATCGGCGGTGGCGCCGGCGAAACCGGCGATCACTTCGCCCTTGCCGATGCGGCGCACCTTGCGGGCATTGCCCTTCATGACGGTCTGGCCGAGGCTCACCTGGCCGTCGCCAGCCATTACGACCTTGCCGCCTTTTCGAACTGTAATGATCGTTGTCATCAAACACCTGTCTGCCCACGACGCGGGCTACTATGCTGGGCCGCACACCGGCCCTGTTGAGCCCTATGTAAGCAGGCCGGCGCCGTTTGCAAATGGGCGGGCTTTTCTCTTGCCCGGCTTCTGGATATTTGCCGATCCGCCTGATAAGGAACGGCCTTATTCCGATGGAGGGCCATATGGCCGAGACCGCAGCAAGCCGCACGGGCAGCGTTTCCCGCAAGACCAACGAAACCTCGATTTCCGTCTCCGTCAATCTCGACGGCACCGGCAAATCGAAGATTTCGACCGGCGTCGGCTTCTTCGATCATATGCTCGACCAGCTTTCGCGGCATTCCCTGATCGACATGGAGATCGAATCCCAGGGCGACCTGCACATCGACGACCACCACACGGTCGAGGATACGGGCATCGCCATCGGCCAGGCGATCTCCAAGGCGCTCGGCGACCGGCGCGGCATCACGCGGTATGCCTCGATCGATCTTGCCATGGACGAGACGATGACCAAGGCCGCGGTCGATCTTTCCGGCCGGCCGTTCCTCGTCTGGAACGTCGCCTTCAGCGCGCCGAAGATCGGCACGTTCGATACCGAACTCGTTCGCGAATTCTTCCAGGCGCTCGCCCAGAATGCCGGCATCACCTTGCATATTCTCAACCATTATGGCGCCAACAACCACCATATTGCCGAGACATGCTTCAAGGCCGTTGCCCGCGCATTGCGCACGGCGACAGAGATCGATCCGAGACAGACCGGCCGTGTCCCTTCGACGAAGGGCACGCTCGTCTGAGCCCCTCAAGGGAGCGGCGACAATGACATCCAGCTATATTTTCCTGACGCCGCCCGGCGGCACGAGCGCCACGGTCGAAGAGACTCGGACCATCCGTGACGGCTTCACGCTGCTCGGCTTTCTGTTTCCATGCGTTTGGCTGCTCGCACATCGGCTGTGGCCGCATGCGGCCGCAGCCTTTCTGCTGCAGGCCATTGGCGGTGCGCTGATGGAGGAGCGGGGTCTCGGGCTGGCGGGAGCGGCCCTCATGCTGGGCGTGAATGTGCTGGTCGGCCTCGAGGGCCAGAATTTCCGCATCCGCAGCCTCGCCGCCAAGGGCTGGACCGAAGATGGGCTCGTTGCAGCCGATACGATCGGCATTGCCGAGGACGTCTATTTCTCGGACAAGGCGGCTGTTGCCGACAGCAACAAGGACACCACACCGGACTGGGAGAACAAGACCCGTCCGAACAATCCGCCTGGCCAGGCCACCTCGCTTGGTCTCTTTGGTTTTGATGGAGGACGCTGACGATGCGCGTCGCGATTATCGATTATGGTTCCGGCAATCTGCGCTCGGCGACCAAGGCTTTCGAACGGGCCGCCCGTGAAGCGGGCATCGATGCGCATATCGATCTCACCGACAAGGCCGAAAATGTTGCCGCCGCCGATCGCATCGTGCTTCCCGGCGTCGGCGCCTATGCCGATTGCCGGCGCGGTCTTGATGCCGTGCCCGATATGGCCGAGGTGCTGATCGAAGCTGTCGAGAAGAAGGCCCGGCCGTTCCTCGGAATCTGCGTCGGCATGCAGCTGATGTCCTCGCGCGGGCTCGAGAAGACCGTGACGCACGGTTTTAACTGGATCCCCGGCGATGTTGTCGAGATGACGCCGGACGATCCCGCGCTGAAGATCCCGCAGATCGGCTGGAACACGCTCGACCTGCAGCGCGAACATCCGTTGTTCGACGGCATTCCGACGGGGTCCGAGGGGCTGCATGCCTATTTCGTGCATTCCTATCATCTTGCCGCCGAGAACGCCGGCGATGTCATCGCGACCGTCGACTATGGCGGTGCGATGACGGCTCTGGTCGGGCGCGACAACATGGTCGGCGCCCAGTTTCACCCGGAGAAGAGCCAGAAGCTCGGCCTGGCGCTGATTGCCAATTTCCTGCGCTGGAACCCGTAATACCGCCGCCTTATTTCCCCTTTATGGAAACGGCGGAACAGGAGTGCGCTCGATGCCGGCTTCGCGGAAATCAGGCAAGGTGTTCTATATGCTGAGTCCCTCTAGAGAAGGTCTGCCGCCCTTCTCGGATATCCGGCTTCCCGACGGAACAATCATCCGCCGTGTCGATGAGGCCATTCACAAGAGAGCGCTTTCCAATGCAGCCAAGGCGTTGAAAGAAAGGCTGGACCGATGATCCACGAATTTCTTGCCGGCAACGAGAATTCGCAGCTGCGCGGCAACGGCATCAACGCTGACGATATCGCCGAGGCCGTGCTGGAATTTTATATCGAAGGCGAGGACGATCTGATCGGCCTGCTGGCCTATGCCCTTTACGAGCGGCAGAAGCGCGATTTCGTCCTCAGCTACCGCAAGCGCAATGTCGGCCGTTCTCCCAACGAGGCCGAGCTTGCCGCGGTCGCCGGCAACTACCTCTCCACCGATCTGCGCAATACGCTGCGCGACCGCGCCTCGCAGATCCTTTCGAGTTATGCCGAAACCTATGTGGAGGCGATGGAGCCGGAAATCCGCCTCGCCGCCGTCAACAGCCAGGCGCTGCGAGAGGTGCGCGACATCGAGAAATCGATGAAGCGGCGTCTCGGCTTCTGGCGCCAGGTTCGGGCCGGCTTCACCGTCACCCTGCTCCTTCTTCTGCTTTTCGGCGCGGCCACCATTGCCGCTGTCTTTTTTCACTCGGATATCGTAGATGCGTGGAATGCGCTGATGGTACCGACCACTCTACGGACGTAAGACGACATGATCCTTTTTCCCGCGATCGATCTGAAGGGCGGCCAATGCGTCCGCCTGAAGCTCGGCGACATGCAACAGGCGACGGTCTACAACACCGATCCGGCCGCCCAGGCGAAATCCTTCGAAGACCAGGGTTTCGAATGGCTGCATGTGGTCGATCTCGACGGTGCCTTTGCGGGACATTCGGCCAATGGCGATGCCGTGGAAGCGATCCTCAAGGCAACGAAAAATCCGGTGCAGCTCGGCGGCGGCATTCGTACGCTCGATCATATCGAAGCATGGCTGTCGCGCGGGCTGCGGCGCGTCATTCTCGGCACCGTCGCGGTCAGAAATCCTGATCTGGTCATCGAAGCCTGCCGGAAGTTTCCTGGTCACGTCGCCGTCGGCATCGATGCCAAGGGCGGCAAGGTGGCCGTCGAGGGCTGGGCTGAAGCTTCCGAGCTCGGTGTCATCGAGCTCGCCCGGAAATTCGAAGGCGCCGGCGTTGCCGCGATCATCTACACCGATATCGACCGCGACGGCATCCTTGCCGGCATCAACTGGGCCTCGACGCTGGAACTTGCCGAGGCCGTTTCCATTCCGGTCATCGCTTCCGGCGGCCTTGCCTCTCTCGATGACGTCAGGCGCATGCTGGAGCCGGATGCGCAGAAGCTCGAAGGGGCAATTTCAGGCCGCGCGCTTTACGACGGCCGCATCGACCCCGCGGAAGCACTGGCGCTGATCAAGGCCAGCAGGGCAAAGGAGACTGCGTAATGACCCTCAAGGCCCGTGTCATCCCCTGCCTCGACGTCAAGGACGGCCGCGTCGTCAAGGGCGTCAACTTTCTCAATCTCGTCGATGCCGGCGATCCCGTCGAGGCGGCGAAGGCCTATGATGCGGCCGGCGCCGACGAACTCTGCTTCCTCGACATCACCGCTTCCTCGGACAATCGCGAGACGATCTTCGATGTCGTGTCGCGCACGGCCGACCAATGCTTCATGCCGCTGACGGTCGGCGGCGGGGTGCGCACCATCGCCGATATCCGCAAGCTCCTGCTGTGCGGCGCCGACAAGGTCTCGATCAATTCGGCGGCGGTCAGCAATCCCGACTTCGTCACTGAGGCGGCCGACAAGTTCGGCGACCAGTGCATCGTCGTCTCGATCGACGCCAAGCGCAGACGCACGCAGGCGGTCGGCGGCGACAATCTCAGCGCCTGGGAAATCTATACGCATGGCGGCCGCAATGCGACCGGCATCGACGCCGTCGAATTCGCCCAGAAGATGGTGGAACGCGGCGCCGGCGAGCTGCTGGTGACCTCGATGGACCGCGACGGCACCAAGGTCGGCTACGACCTGGAGCTGACGCGGGCGATTGCCGATGCGGTGCGTGTGCCCGTCATCGCCTCAGGCGGCGTCGGCCACCTCGACGATCTCGTCGCCGGAGTGAAAGAGGGCCATGCCAATGCCGTTCTCGCTGCGTCGATCTTCCATTTCGGCACCTATTCCGTCGGAGAAGCGAAGCACTATATGTCGAAGTGCGGCATCGACATGCGTCTCGACTGAACCTTGAAAGCGGACATATGAGCGGATTTTCCCTTTCCGATCTCGAAAGCATCGTCGCAGAGCGCTCGACAGCTTCGCCGGAGAAATCCTGGACAGCCAAGCTCGTCGCCGCCGGCCAGCCGAAAGCGGCAAAGAAGCTCGGTGAAGAGGCGATCGAAGCGGTGATGGCGGCGGTGACCGGTGACCGCGACAATCTGACTTATGAAGCCGCCGATGTGCTCTATCACCTATTGGTCGTATTGAAGATTGCTGAAATACCGTTAGAGAATGTCATGGCCGAGCTCGAGCGCAGAACCGCGCAGTCCGGCCTCAAGGAAAAGGCCGGCCGGCAGAGTTCATGAGTATCGCGACTGAGATTATCGGGGTGCCGGAAACGTTGGATCACTTCCAGTCGGACTCCTATTCGCCCTACCACTTCTTCTCTTCCGAACAATGGGCGAAGTTCCGCGCCGACACGCCGCTGACGCTGACCAGCGACGAGGTCAAGCGGCTGCGTTCGATGGGCGACCCGATCGATCTCGACGAGGTCAGGCGCATCTATCTGTCGCTGTCGCGGCTGCTTTCGGCGCATGTCGAATCCTCGCAGATGCTGTTCGAACAGCGAAACCGCTTCCTCAGCCTCTCCGATGTGACCAAGACGCCTTTCGTCATCGGCATCGCCGGCTCGGTCGCCGTCGGAAAATCGACCACGGCCCGCGTTCTCAAGGAACTGCTGGGGCGCTGGCCTTCCAGCCCGAAGGTCGATCTCGTCACCACCGACGGCTTCCTTCATCCGAATGCCGTGCTGCAGCGGGAAAAGCTGATGCAGCGCAAGGGTTTTCCGGAGAGTTACGACACGGCCGCGATCCTGCGCTTTCTCTCGGCGATCAAGGCCGGGCAGCCGGATGTCAAGGCGCCCAGCTATTCGCACCTCGTCTATGACGTGCTGCCGGACGAATACAAGATCGTCGACCGGCCGGACATACTAATCTTCGAGGGCATCAACGTGCTGCAATCGCGCGACCTGCCGGCCGGCGGCAAGATCGTGCCGATGGTCTCCGACTTCTTCGACTTCTCGATCTATATCGATGCCGCCGAAGACCTGATTCACAACTGGTACGTCGCACGTTTTATGCGGCTGCGCGAAACCGCCTTCCGCGATCCGAATTCCTATTTCCATCGCTACGCTTCGATCAGCGACGCGGAAGCGCTCGAAATCGCCGGGGATCTCTGGGCGAACATCAACCTGAAAAACCTGCGACAGAACATCCTGCCGACGCGCCCGCGTGCCGATCTCATCCTCAAAAAGGGCAAGGACCATCTGATCGAGCAGGTCGCGCTGCGGAAACTATAGCAGGCGATCCTTGCTGGCCATCAGCCTGGAGGATTGACGCGGCGCAGCGTCAGATTGATGCGGCCACCATTCTTCAAGAGCGTCGACGTCGCCGGATGAATGCGGTCGACGCCGTGGAAACACAGTCTCCCCTCGCCGCCCAGCACGACCAGATCGCCGCTCGAAAGCTTGAAGGATAGCGTGCGATCATTGCGGCTGAGGCCACCGACGCGGAAGAGGCAGCTATTGCCGAGCGAGATCGAGACGACCGGCGCCTGCAAATCTTTCTCGTCCTTGTCCTGATGCAGGCCCATGCGGGCTTCATCGGAGTAGAAATTGATCAAGCAGGCTTCCGGCGGCTTGTCGTAGCCGGCAACGTCATTCCAGATTTCGAGCAATTCCTGCGGCAGATCGGGCCAGCGCCTGCCGGTTGCCGGATGCGTCGGCTGGTAGCGATAGCCGCGCTCCTTGTCGGTCACCCAGCCGAGTGGCCCGCAATTGGTCATCCGCACCGACATCGGCTTGCCGGTCCCGGGCATGACGGGCACATAAAGCGGCGCCTCGGCGACAATCGTGCGGATCACCTCGACCAGGGCCTCCTGACGCGCCCGGTCGAGATAGCCGGGGAGATGGCGAATGCCGCTCAAGAGCTCCGGCATGTCATTCACTGCCGCCACCAGGGCGGCCCCGCATCTTCTTGACTTCCGAGCGGCCGGATTTTTCCTTCAGGCGGCGCTCCACCGAACCTTTGGTCGGCTTGGTCTTCTTGCGCGGCGGCGGCGGCGGCTTGGCAGCCTCCAATATCAATTCCTTCAACCGCTCGCGCGCATCCTCGCGGTTGCGGTCCTGGCTGCGAAACCGGCTCGCCTCGATCATCAGCACGCCGTCCTTCGACATGCGCCGGCCGGCGAGCTTGACCGCATTGGTTTTGACACGGTCATTCAGCGACGGTGAATTCGGAATGTTGAAAAACAGCTGGACCGCGGTCGAGACCTTGTTGACATTCTGCCCGCCGGGGCCGCCCGCCAGAACGAACTGTTCCGTCAGCTCCCATCCGGCGATGGTGATCCTGTCGTTGATATAGAGTGCTTCGCTGGCCATGCGCCGTTCTATCTCACATCGGCAGCCCGTTGAAAATATCGGCCGTCAATCGAAAAACCCGGCAATCCTGCGATGCCGGGTTTCACGTGAGTCAAAGAATTTTTTAGGCGGGCTTAGCTTATTCGGCCGCAACCTTCACGCCCGGGGCTGCGTCGCGGACGCCGCCATCGACGTGACCTTCGAATTTCGCGAAGTTGGCGATGAACATTGAGACCAGCTTTTCGGCCTGTGCGTCATAGGCTGCCTTGTCGGCCCAGGTCGAGCGCGGGTCGAGAATGCTGCTGTCGACGCCGTTGACGGAGACCGGCACGGCGAAGCCGAAATTGGTATCCGCACGGAATTCGACCTGGCCGAGTTCGCCGGTCAGGGCGGCGGCGAGCAACGCGCGCGTCGCCTTGATCGGCATGCGCTTGCCGGTGCCGTAGGCGCCGCCGGTCCAGCCGGTATTCACCAGCCAGCATTCGACGCCGTGGCGGCTGATCAGTTCCTTGAGCAGATTGCCGTATTCAGCCGGATGCCGCGGCATGAAAGGCGCGCCGAAGCAGGTGGAGAAAGTTGCTTCCGGCTCGACCACACCCTTTTCGGTGCCGGCCACCTTGGCGGTGTAGCCGGAGAGGAAGTGATACATCGCCTGATCGGGCGTCAAACGGGCGATCGGCGGCATGACGCCGAAGGCATCGGCGGTCAGCATGATGATCGTCTTCGGATGCCCGGCCCGGCCGGTTTCCGAAGCGTTCGGGATGAAATCCATCGGATAGGCGCAGCGGGTGTTCTCGGTCAGCGAGCCGTCATCGAAATTCGGCTCGCGACGCTCGTTCAGCACGACGTTTTCGAGCACGGTGCCGAAGCGCTGGGTCGTCGCATAGATTTCCGGCTCGGCTTCGGCCGACAGGCGGATGGTCTTGGCGTAGCAGCCGCCTTCGAAGTTGAAGATGCCGTTTTCGCTCCAGCCGTGTTCGTCATCGCCGATCAGCGTGCGGGCCGGGTCGGCCGACAGCGTCGTCTTGCCGGTGCCGGAAAGGCCGAAGAATACTGCGGCATCACCATTCGGGCCGACATTGGCCGAGCAGTGCATCGGCATCACGCCCTTGGCGGGCAGCAGGTAATTGAGGACGGTGAAGACCGACTTTTTCATTTCACCGGCATAGGAGGTGCCGCCGATGAGGACGAGACCATTGGTCAGGTCGCAGGCGATCACCGTTTCCGAACGGCAGCCGTGGCGGGCCGGATCGGCCTTGAAGCTCGGCAGATCGATGATCGTCAGCTTCGGTGCAAAGCTCGGCAGCGCTGCGGCGTCCGGGCGAATCAGCAGATTGCGGATGAACAGCGAATGCCAGGCAAATTCGGTGACGACACGGGTCGGCAGAGCATGGCCTTCCTCGGCACCGCCAATGAGATCCTGAACGAACAGGTCCTTGCCCGCGGCATGCGCCAGCATATCCGCGCGCAGCAGCGCGAAATGTTCCGGCGAAAGCGGCTTATTGTTGTCCCACCAGATTTCGCCATCGGTATTGCTGTCGCGTACGACGAACTTGTCACGCGGCGAACGGCCGGTGTGCTGGCCGGTGATAGCCCGCAGCGCACCCTGAGCGGTCAGTTCGGCTTCGCCCCGGCGGATCGATTCTTCATAGAGCGCGGCGGCGGAAAAGTTGTAGCGAACGCTGGTTGCGCCGCCCAATCCAACCGTTGCCAGCTCTGTTGCCGGGTTATGAACTCCGAACATTTCCATGGCTAGTTCCCTTCGCTCAGGCTCGTTGCCGTTAAAACTAATCGCGAAAATACGGGGAGAAATTTTAAAACACAAGAGATAAAACTCGAAAAAATATAGTAATATCAATTATTTAATCGATTTAAATTTAACGCCATAATTTTAAATCGTTTTAGATGGGCGCGTTGAAACATTTTACCGCACCACTCAGGATTGCCTTCGAATTAGACGACAATCTTTCCCTTTATCTTTGCCACAATTTGTTCCACCTTTATCCTCCATAAGCGCATCCGGTCACTGAGACCGCCTGGGGAAAGCAAATCCGGGAGATTGCGCACTGATGACGGAGACGAACACCATGCCGACAATCGCGCTCGTTGATGACGACCGCAACATCCTCACCTCGGTGTCGATCGCACTGGAGGCCGAAGGATATAAGGTCGAGACCTATACGGACGGTGCTTCGGCCCTCGACGGCCTTCTGGCGCGCCCGCCGCAGCTGGCGATCTTCGACATCAAGATGCCGCGCATGGACGGCATGGAATTGCTGCGCCGCCTGCGGCAGAAGTCGGATATTCCCGTCATCTTCCTCACCTCCAAGGATGAGGAGATCGATGAGCTGTTCGGCCTGAAGATGGGCGCCGACGATTTCATCACCAAGCCTTTTTCGCAGCGCCTGCTGGTCGAGCGTGTCCGCGCCGTGCTGCGCCGCGCCTCGAGCCGTGAAGCCGCCGCCGCCGGCGCCAGCCCTGTCGGCGCGCCGAAGAACGGCGCTGTGCAGCAGGCCCGCTCGCTGGAACGCGGGCAGCTGGTCATGGATCAGGAACGCCATACCTGCACCTGGAAGGGTGAGGCCGTGACGCTGACGGTCACCGAATTCCTGATCCTGCATTCGCTGGCGCAGCGCCCCGGCGTCGTCAAAAGCCGCGACGCGCTGATGGACGCAGCCTATGACGAACAGGTCTATGTCGACGACCGGACCATCGACAGCCACATCAAGCGGCTGCGCAAGAAATTCAAGATGGTCGACACCGACTTTGATATGATTGAAACACTCTACGGAGTGGGATACCGCTTCCGCGAAGCAGCCTGAGCCCAAACGGCGCAGCGCGAGACATTGTTGAGGGCTGCGGGCCGGTTTATCCGGCCCCGCCCTTCGAAAGGGCCAGTCGTTGGCACAGTTGGTGCAGGAAAGGGATCTCGACGATGCGGAGGGCGTGAGCACCCGTCGCGTCCGAGGCCGCCGTTGGTCGCATCCCTTCACGCTGATCCGCCGCATCTTCGGCAATGCCGTCTTTTCGAGCCTGACGCGGCGCATCGTCTTCTTCAATCTCGTCGCACTGCTGGTGCTCGTCGGCGGTATCCTCTACCTCAACCAGTTTCGCGAGGGACTGATCGACGCCCGCGCCGAGAGCCTTTTGACGCAAGGCGAGATCATCGCCGGCGCCATTTCGGCGTCCGCGTCGGTCGATACCAACTCGATCACCATCGATCCGCAGAAGCTGCTCGAGCTGCAGGCCGGCCAGAGCATCACCCCGGTACCGAACGATGAAGACCTCGAATTCCCGATCGATCCCGAGAAGGTCGCGCCGGTGCTGCGCCGGCTGATCTCTCCGACGCGCACGCGCGCCCGCATCTTCGACGCCGATGCCAATCTGCTGCTGGATTCCCGCCACCTTTATTCGCGCGGCCAGGTGTTGCGCTTCGACCTGCCGCCGGTCGAGGAGGAGAAGCAGACCTGGAGCGAATGGTTCGCCACCCTGTTCAACAAGGCGCTGCAGCCCGGCAACCTGCCGCTCTACAAGGAAGCGCCGGGCGGCGACGGCTCGATCTATCCCGAGGTGATGAACGCGCTCACCGGCGTGCGCGGCGCCGTCGTGCGCACGACCGAAAAAGGCGAGCTCATCGTTTCGGTCGCCGTGCCGATCCAGCGTTTCCGCGCCGTACTCGGGGTGCTGTTGCTGTCGACGCAGGCAGGCGACATCGACAATATCGTGCATGCCGAGCGGCTTGCGATCATGCGCGTCTTCGGCGTCGCGACGCTCGTCAACGTATTGCTTTCGCTGGTGCTCTCGTCGACGATCGCCAATCCGCTGCGCCGCCTTTCGGCCGCCGCCATCCGGGTGCGCCGCGGGGCCAAGACACGTGAGCAGATTCCTGACTTTTCCGCCCGCCAGGATGAAATCGGCAATCTTTCCATTGCATTGCGCGAAATGACGACGGCGCTCTACGACCGCATCGATGCGATCGAGAGTTTCGCCGCCGACGTCAGCCACGAACTCAAGAATCCGCTGACGTCGCTGCGCAGCGCTGTCGAAACGCTGCCGCTTGCCCGATCCGACGATTCCAAGAAGCGGCTGATGGACGTCATCCAGCACGATGTCCGCCGCCTCGACCGGCTGATCAGCGATATCTCCGACGCCTCGCGCCTCGATGCCGAGCTTGCTCGTGTCGATGCCGGTTCCGTCGACATGGAGGTGCTGTTGCGCGACCTCATCGAGGTTTCGCGCCAGGTCAGGAGCACCAAGAAGCAGGTGGAGATCGAATATGCGATCGACCGCAAGCCGAACGTCAAGACCCGCTTCGTCGTTACCGGCCACGACCTGCGCATCGGCCAGATCATCGCCAACCTAATCGAGAACGCCCGCTCCTTCGTGCCGGAAAAGGGTGGCAAGATTACCGTGCGGCTGGTGCGGACAAGGTCGCGCTGCGTCACCACGATCGAAGACAACGGCCCCGGCATCCAGGCGGAAAATATCGACCGCATCTTCGAGCGCTTCTATACCGACCGGCCGGAATCGGAAGGCTTCGGCCAGAATTCCGGCCTCGGCCTGTCGATCAGCCGCCAGATCGCCGAGGCCCATGGCGGCTCGCTGAGAGCGGAGAACATCACCGACGCTGAAGGCGGACAGGTACTCGGTGCCCGCTTTATCCTCGCTTTACCAGTCGATGCCGCCGCATGACCGCGGTCCGGAACATCCATGCGACGGCGATCGTCGTTGGCAGAACGGGCCTCCTGTTCAGTGGCCCCTCCGGCTGGGGAAAATCGATGCTCGCCTTCACCTGCATGACCGAGGCGCGCCGGCTCGGGCTGTTTACGGCACTGGTCGCCGACGACCAGGTTCTTCTCTCCGAAGAGACCGGCACCGTGGTGGCCACATGCCCGCCGTCGATCGCCGGGCTGATCGAACTTCGCGGCACCGGCATCGTCCGGCAGGAGCATGTGCCCCAGGCGGCGATGCATTATGCCGTGCTTCCGGGCAGTGCGTCCGGGGAAAACCGCGTGCCGCCGGAAGGTGAAATCGTCAGCCTCGCGCCCGGTCTTTCGCTTCCCGCATTGCGGCTGCTCACAGGCGTCACTTCGCCGCTGGCAATGCTGATGGCGAAAGCGCCCGATATCGGACATTGAAGCCTTCCGGATTGATCAATCTGCCTTATATATTCGCATTTTTATCTTGCACTTCGGCTTTTCATGGCCAAGATGTGCCCCCACCGGTGGACGTAATTGCTGCATTGCGATATTGGGGCCACCGTTGGCGTATATGGGAGCAGTAATATCATGATCGGACTTGTGCTTGTCACTCATGGCAAGCTGGCTGAAGAGTTTCGTCATGCTGTCGAGCACGTCGTCGGTCCTCAGAAATTTATCGAGACGGTCTGCATTGGCCCCGAAGACGACATGGATCAAAGACGGCAGGACATTCTGGAAGCCGTATCCGGTGCCGATGACGGCCATGGCGTCGTCATTCTGACCGACATGTTCGGCGGAACGCCGTCCAACCTCGCCATTTCAGTCATGAGCAGCGGCCATACCGAAGTCATTGCCGGCGTCAACCTGCCGATGCTGATTAAGCTCGCCGGCGTGCGTGGCGAGAACAACATGGAGAAGGCGCTGGTGGAGGCTTCCGAAGCCGGGCGGAAATATATCAATGTCGCGAGCCGCGTGCTCAGCGGAAAATAACGGCCCTTCATGACATCGCTCTCCCGGGAACTCCTCATCATCAACAAGCGCGGCCTTCACGCACGCGCCTCCGCCAAATTCGTGCAGATGGTCGAGACTTTCGATGCCGCCATCACCGTTTCCAAGGACGGAATGACAGTCGGCGGCACCTCCATCATGGGCTTGATGATGCTGGCGGCAAGCCCCGGATCGAGCGTCGTCGTCTCGGCAAGCGGCAGCCAGGCCGCCGAAGCGCTCGAGGCCCTGGACCAGCTGATCCAGAACCGGTTCGGCGAAGAGATGTGAGCTGTCTGAGCTCATATAAACATATAAAGACTTCTTTATATCCTTATTGCCTTCCCACCCGAAGCCTGCTAAACGGCGGATATGCCGTGCGCTAAAGCATGTTGCATCGAACTTGCTTCATGCGACACGCTTCAGCTCTCTTTTTTGTGCATGTCGTCATCCCGGACCCGCTGCACACGTCCGGGCGGCCTGTATCAGGACACGGCCCATCCATCGCGCGGTCATTTTCGCGCCTGCGCCAATTTTGAGACGTTTTTCAGCCTGGAGGCCTCTATGAGCACTGAAAAAGATTATGTCGTCGCCGATATCGGGCTTGCGGATTTCGGCCGCAAGGAAATTACGATCGCCGAAACCGAAATGCCGGGGCTGATGTCCTGCCGCACCGAATTCGGCCAGGCAAAGCCGCTGAAGGGCGCGCGCATCACCGGCTCGCTGCATATGACCATCCAGACGGCCGTGCTCATCGAAACGCTGGTTGCTCTCGGCGCCGAAGTTCGCTGGGCCTCGTGCAACATCTTCTCGACGCAGGATCACGCCGCTGCCGCGATCGCTGCCGCCGGCGTTCCTGTTTTCGCCATCAAGGGCGAGTCGCTCGAAGATTACTGGGTCTATACCGACAAGATCTTCCAGTGGGCCGATGGCGGCCTTTCCAACATGATCCTCGATGACGGCGGCGACGCCACCATGTACATCCTGCTCGGCGCCCGCGCCGAAGCCGGCGAAGACGTGCTGTCGCATCCGCATTCCGAGGAAGAGGAAATCCTCTTCGCGCAGATCAAGAAGCGCCTCGCCGCTTCGCCTGGCTGGTTCACCAAGCAGCGCAACGCGATCAAGGGCGTCACCGAGGAAACGACGACCGGCGTCAACCGCCTCTACCAGCTCAGCCAGAAGGGTCTGCTGCCTTTCCCTGCGATCAACGTCAACGATTCCGTCACCAAGTCGAAGTTCGACAACAAGTACGGCTGCAAGGAATCGCTGGTCGACGGCATCCGCCGCGGCACCGATGTGATGATGGCCGGCAAGGTTGCCGTCGTCTGCGGCTACGGCGACGTCGGCAAGGGTTCTGCCGCTTCGCTCTCCGGCGCCGGCGCCCGCGTCAAGGTAACCGAAGCCGATCCGATCTGCGCCCTGCAGGCTGCTATGGACGGTTATGAAGTCGTGCTGCTCGAGGACGTCGTTTCCTCCGCCGATATCTTCATCACCACCACCGGCAACAAGGACGTCATCCGCATCGACCACATGCGTCAGATGAAGGATATGGCGATCGTCGGCAATATCGGCCACTTCGACAACGAAATCGAAGTTGCAGCACTTCGCAATCTCAAGTGGACCAACGTCAAGCCGCAGGTCGACCTGATCGAATTCCCCAAGGGCAACCGCATCATCCTTCTTTCCGAAGGCCGCCTGCTCAACCTCGGCAACGCCACCGGCCATCCGTCCTTCGTGATGTCGGCCTCTTTCACCAACCAGACGCTGGCGCAGATCGAGCTCTTCACCAAGCCCGATCAATATTCCAACCAGGTCTACATCCTGCCGAAGCATCTCGATGAAAAGGTCGCGCGCCTGCATCTCGACAAGCTGGGCGTGAAGCTGACGCAGCTTTCCGAAGAGCAGGCTGCCTATATCGGCGTCTCGCCGAAGGGCCCGTTCAAGTCAGACCACTACAGATATTGATCTGATCGTTAATATCCACAAGATGTAGAAGCCGCGGCATTGACAAATGCCGCGGCTTATTTTTTGGGCGCTCCCTTCCCGCCGATTCCCATCCGAAGTATTGTTTTAAGACTTGATTCGTGGCGTCGGACCCTGTCCGGCCGCTCCGGAAATGGGATGTCTTGTCGTAATGCGGCACATTGAAGGACGGAGACATACCGCGGATGTCGGAACTGAAACACAGCCTGCCCGGTCAGGCGGATGATGGCGCTCGCGCCGGTCGCCGCCCGCTGATGGCAGGCCAAGAACAGCAATCTGCAACGGCACACGAGGCCGCAAAGCAAGAGCATGGATCATTGGCGCGCTTTCTGAAAGCCTGCGCGGCCGGCACGGCGCTTGCCGCGCTGGCGCGGCCGGTTCTGGCACAGACGGAGCAGCAGGCAGCGGCAGCGGCTCACCTCTTCACATCCTCGCAGGTCGTCGGCGTTTCCGTCGTCATCGGCGTGATATCGGCAGCACTGCTTTCGACATTGTGGCTGGTGCGCCAGCGCGGCAATCTGGAAAGCGAGAGCCGGGAAATCCGCTCGGCGCTGTCCGATGCCCAGCAGCGCATTTCGCAATACCAGGCGCTGATCGCCGACAAGAACCGGCGCATCGTCATCTGGGACGGCAATGCCCGTCCCGAACTGCTCGGCCAGCTTCCGCCCGAGACCGGCGCGCCGCAGGACGGCGAATTCCTGGCCTTCGGCCTCTGGCTGAAGTCACGTTCGGCCGCCGATCTGGAAAAGGCCATCGATCGGCTGCGCGACGGCGCACAGAGCTTCGACATGGTGGTCGAAACCATCCGCGATGAAATCCTCGAGGCGCAGGGCCGAGTTTCCGGCGGCCGCGCCTTCGTCCGTTTCGTGGCGCTCAACAATCTGCGCGCCGAGCTTGCGGAACTGAGGATCGAGCGCGACCGGCTGATGACCTCGATCTCGGCCTTCCAGACCATGCTGGACGCGATCGACATGCCGGCCTGGCAGCGCGATCCCGCCGGCCGCCTCACCTGGGTCAACCAGGCTTATGGCGAGGCCGTCGAAGCGCGCTCGCCGCAGCAGGCGATCAATGAAGGCCGCGAGATGCTGACCACCGTGGCGCGCGAACGCATTCGCGCGACGGTGACGCCGGAATCGCCCTTCCACGACACGATCTCGACGGTCGTGCACGGCAACCGCACCTTCTTCGATGTCGTCGACGTCAGGCTTCCCGGCGGCTCGGCCGGCATCGCAATCGATGTGTCCGACATCGAGGCGGTGCGCGCCGAGCTGGAAAGGACGCTGAAGAGCCATGCCGAAACGCTCGACCATCTCGCCACGCCGGTCGCGATCTTCGACGGCGACCGCCGGCTGCAATTCTACAACCAGGCCTTCGTCGCCCTCTGGGAGCTGGATATCGCCTTTCTCGAAGGCCGGCCGGACAATAGCGAGTTGCTCGAGCGGCTGCGGGCAGCCAAGAAGCTGCCGGATCAGCTCAACTGGAAGAGCTGGAAGGAAGCGGCCCTTTCCGTCTATCGCGCGCTCGACACGCAATCCGACCTCTGGCACCTGCCGAACGGGCAGACATTGCGCGTCTTTGCGACCGCCCATCCGCAGGGCGGCGCCACCTGGGTGTTCGAAAACCTGACCGAGCAGGTCGATCTCGAAACGCGCTACAACACGCTGGTCAAGGTGCAGGGCGAAACGATCGACCATCTTTCCGAAGGTGTGGCGGTGTTCGGCCCGGATGGACGCATCCGTCTGTCGAACCCGGCCTTCCGCGCGCTGTGGGGGATTACCGAAACCGAAGCCAAGCCCGGCACCCATATCCGCGCGCTGGGCGAGGCTTGTGCGCCATCCTACGACCGGCCGGACGGCTGGAAGGCGTTCGCGGAACTGATCACCAGCTTCGACGATGAACGCCGCTCGGGCCAGGGAACGCTGGAACTCTTCTCCGGCCTCGTGCTCGACTACGCCATCATCCCGCTGCCGAATGCGCAAACCATGCTGACCTTCGTCAACATGACGGACAGCGTGCGTGCTGAGCGGGCGCTGACCGAGAAGAACGAAGCGCTGCGCAAGGCCGACGAGCTGAAGAACGACTTCGTCCAGCACGTCTCCTACGAGCTGCGCTCGCCGCTGACGAATATCATCGGCTTCACCGACCTGCTGCGCACCCAGGGCGTCGGACCGCTGAACGAACGGCAGGCCGAATATATCGACCATATCTCGACCTCGTCCTCGGTTCTCTTGACGCTCGTCAATGACATTCTCGACCTTGCGACCGTCGATGCCGGCATCATGCGGCTGAACTATGCAGATATCGATCTCAACGACCTGCTCGACGACGTCTCGATGCAGATCGCCGATCGCCTGCACGAGAGCGGCGTGGCGCTCGAAATCACCGCGCCGGCCTATCTCGGCTCGATCGTCGCCGATCCGCAGCGGCTGAAGCAGATCCTGCTGAAGCTGCTTTCCAATGCGGCGAATTTCTCGCCCGAGGGCACCTCGATCTCGCTGGAATGCCATCGCGAAGGCACGGATTTCGTCTTCTCCGTCAGCGATCGCGGCCCCGGCATCTCACCCGATATGATCGCCACCGTCTTCGATCGTTTTGCGACCGGAGCAAAAAGCGGTAAACGCGGCGGTGCCGGCCTCGGCCTCTCGATCGTCGACAGCTTCGTCAGCCTGCATCATGGCGACGTGACGATCGATAGCGAGCCGGGCAAGGGCACGACCGTCGTCTGCCGCATTCCCTCGGTCGATATCCCGCATTCCGCTGCCGCCGAATGACGACCGGCGACACGATCTCGCTTTTCCTGAAGGACGAAGCCGCGACCATCCGCTTCGGCGAAGACCTGGCGCTCGCCCTGAAAGCCGGCGATTGCCTTGCCCTTTCCGGCGATCTCGGTGCGGGTAAATCCTCGCTCGCCCGGGCGATCCTGCGCGCCATGGCCGATGACGAGGGGCTCGAGGTCCCAAGCCCGACCTTCACGCTGGTGCAATCCTACGATCTGCGCTTGCCCGTTTCGCACTTCGATCTCTATCGGCTCGGCGATCCGGCCGAACTGACGGAGCTTGGATTCGACGAAGCCCTGGAGAACGGCATCTGTCTCGTCGAATGGCCCGAGATGGCTGAGGGCGAACTGCCGGCCGATCGTATCGCACTGAGGCTGGACCATGACGGCAGCGGCCGCCGGGCAACGATCAAAGCCGCAGAGCCGCAGGCCTCACGCATCCGCAGGGTCCTGGCGATCCGCGCCTTCCTCGACGAAGCCGGCTATCCCGAGGTCAAACGCCGCTTCCTGACCGGCGATGCTTCGCTGCGCGCCTATGAAGCGATCTATCCGGACGGTGGGCCGCGAAAAATACTGATGGATTGGCGCCCGCATCCCGAGGGACCGCCGGTCTATGACGGCAAGCCCTATCCCAAGGTCGCGCATCTGGCACAAAACGCCTATCCTTTCGTTGCGATTGCCGATGCCTTGCGCGAGCGGGGTTTTGCGGCGCCGGAGATTTATAAGGTCGATTATGAGCAGGGGATCCTGCTGATCGAGGATCTCGGCAGCGAAGGCGTGCTCGATGAGGACGAAAGGCCCATCGCCGAACGTTACCGGCAAAGCGTCGCCTGCCTTGCCCATCTTCATTCCATGCAGATCCCGCAGCATATCCCGGTTTCCCAGACGCACACGCATCACATTCCGGACTTCGACCGCACGGCAATGAGGATGGAAGTGCAGCTTGTGCTCGATTGGCATATTGCCTGGAAGCGCGGCACACCTCCCACCGATATCGAACGGGCGGAGTATCTGGCGATCTGGGACGCGCTCATCGACGAGCTCGCGACAGCCGAGAAGAACTTGCTGCTGCGCGACTTCCATTCGCCTAATATCATCTGGCGCGACGAGAAAAGCGGTGTTGGCAAAATCGGCCTGATCGACTTCCAGGATGCGATGATCGGCCCGACTGCCTATGACCTCGCCTCCATCGTCCAGGATGCGCGGGTCACGATCGAACCGGCGCTCTTCCGGCAGCTGATGGATGATTATCTCACTCTTCGCCGCGCCCAGGGCGGCTTTGACGAAGCCGGATTCATGAAAGCCTGGGCGATCATGTCGGCGCAGCGCAATTGCAAGCTGGCCGGTCTCTGGGTGCGGCTGTTGCAGCGCGACGGGAAGCCCGGCTATCTCAAACATATGCCGCGAACGCTCGCCTATCTCCAGGTCGCGTTCGAGCACGAAGCGCTTGCCCCCTTGCGCGATTGGTGCGCAAGGGCTGGAATAGGCCAAAGCGAATCATAAATTCCGGATCAGCATGACCATCAGACAAGCCATGGTACTGGCCGCGGGTCTTGGGACCCGCATGCGCCCAATCACCGACACGATCCCGAAGCCGCTGGTGAAAATCGACGGCAAGCCGATGATCGACTATACGCTGGATATGCTGGTTGCGGCCGGCGTCGAACGGACCGTCGTCAATGTTCACCACTTTGCCGGCCAGATGCTCGACCATCTCGAGGCCTATCGCGGCCTCGAGATCATCATCTCGGACGAGCGGGAAGCGCTGATGAATTCCGGCGGCGGGCTGGCGAAGGGTCTGACCCTGCTCGATCGCGACAACGTTTTCGTCATGAATGCCGATCTCTTCTGGATCGGAGAACAGCCGGGACGGCCGACGAACCTGCAGCGCTTAGCCGGATTCTTCGATGCCGAGCGCATGGACATGGCGCTGCTCTGTGTAAGGATCGAGGATACGACGGGTCACAACGGCAAGAACGATTTCGGCATGGCGGCTGATGGCCGGCTGACTCGGTATCGCGACGATCCATCCAATCCCGTCGTCTATGCCGGCGCGATCGTCATGAACCCGTTGCTGCTCGACGACGCGCCGCAGGATGCGTTCAACCTCAATATTTATTTCGACAAGGCGATCGCGCGCGGGCGGCTTTTCGGTATGGTGCTCGAAGGCCACTGGCTGACGGTGGGAACGCCGGAGGCGATCGGCGAAGCGGAGGAAACGATCCGCAGGTTGCGGACGTTCGCGTGAGATATGGCGGAGCGGCACCAGCCACGCATTCTGACGATCCCCGCGGGCCTCTCCTTCCTGAAAACGCTGGCGACGACGCTTTGCGACGGCCGGCTGACGCCGCTCTTCCGGCATGAGGCCGATGATCCGCTGTCGCTTTCCAGGGTAACGATCTACCTGCCGACGCGGCGCGCCGTGCGCGTGCTGCGTTCGGAATTCGTCGACCTGCTCGGCGGCCGCTCGGCGATCCTGCCGGTTATTCGTCCCCTCGGCGAAACCGACGACGACAGCGGCTATTTCGACGAGGCGCTGCCGGCAACGATCGATCTCGCCCAGCCGCTGTCGAATACCGCCCGCCTGCTGGAGCTTGCGCGCCTCATTCTCGCCTGGCGAAACAAACTGCCGGAGATCGTCCGCCACATTCATTCGGATTCGCCGCTCGTTGCGCCGGCAAGCCCGGCGGATGCGATCTGGCTCGCCCGCAACCTCGCCGAACTGATCGATTCGATCGAGACCGAAGACCTCGACTGGTCGGAACTGTCGAAACTCGACACCGGCGATTACGCCGCCTGGTGGCAGCTGACGGCGGAATTCCTGCAGATCGCCAGCGCCTTCTGGCCGGAGCGGCTTTCCGAACTCGGCAAATCCTCGCCGGCGCGGCACCGAAACGCCATTCTGCGGTCCGAAGCAAAAAGGCTTTCGGCGACGAAGCCCACCGGGCCGATCATCATCGCCGGTTCGACGGGTTCCGTTCCTGCCACCGCCGACCTGATCGCCGCGGTCGCCAATTTGCCCGAGGGCGTGATCGTGCTTCCGGGCCTCGATCTTGCCATGCCTGAAAGGCACTGGCTGATGGTGGCGCCGGAGCTTTCCCCCGGCCAACATGCCAATCCCGCAAGCCGAAGCCACCCGCAATATGGCCTGTCATCGCTGCTCAAGCGGCTGAAGCTCACGCGTGCCGACGTCACCCTGCTCGACAGGCCGGAAGCCGATCTTGACCGGCGCGCCGAAATCCTGTCCCGCGCCCTCGTGCCGGCGGAGGCGACCAGCGATTGGGGCGCCTGGAAGAGCGAGCTGCCGGAGGGCGCGTTTTCTTCAGCTTTCGCCGATGTTTCGCTGATCGAAGCCGCCAACGAGCGCGAAGAAGCAACCGCGATTGCCATTGCGCTTCGGCTGGCACTGGAAAGACCGGGGCAGGACGGCGAAAGCCGGGCGGCGCTGATCACGCCGGACCGCAATCTCGCCCGCCGGGTGATGGCCGAGCTTTCCCGCTTCGGCATCCTCGCCGACGATTCGGCCGGTACACCGCTTGCGGCCACGCCGCAGGGCACGCTTCTGCAATTGCTGCTGGAGGCGGCGCTGCGCCCGGGCGATCCGGTGGCGATCGTCTCGCTGCTCAAACATCCGCTGGCCCGTTTCGGCCTCGACCGCGCGGCATTGATTTCCGCCACCGAGACGCTCGAGCTGCTGGCGCTGCGCGGCGGTGTGGCGGAGGTGGATATCAGCAGGCTCGAACCGCTGCTCACCCATCAGCTTGCCGAACAGGCTGGGGACAGGCACGCGCCGCAATGGCGAAAGGCACTTGCGCCCGACGCTGCCGAGGCCACTTACGACCTTGCCCGCCGGGTCACACAAGCGACCGAGCCGCTGGCTTCGGCCCTGATGCGGCACCGGCCGGAAGATCGCGGGAGGACGACAAGTTTTACCTTGTCCGAATGGGCGGAGCGCACCGGCCGCTCGCTTGAAGCGGTGGCGGCCGATCCGCATGGCAATCTCGCCGATCTCTGGTCGGGTGAAGCCGGCGATGCGCTCGCCGCGCTGCTCGGCGAAGTGATCGACACCAACGGCCAGATGGAGGCCGACGGGCCGCAATGGATCGACATCATGGCAGCCCTTGCCGCCGGGCATGCGGTGAAGCCGCGGGCGCTCAGCCATCCCCGCCTCTTCATCTTCGGCACGCTGGAAGCCCGCCTGCAGAGCGTCGATACGATGATCCTCGGCGGCCTGAACGAGGGCACCTGGCCGGGGCAGACCGCCAACAATCCCTTCATTCCGCGCATGATGAAGACGGAGATCGGCCTCGAGCCGCCGGAACGGCGCATCGGTCAGCTGGCGCATGACTTCGAGATGGCGAACGGCACGCGCCATCTGATCTATTCGCGCGCGCTGCGCCAGGGCTCGACGCCGACGGTCGCCTCGCGCTGGCTGCAGCGGCTGCTGGCGCTTGCCGGAGAGGCCTTCGAAGCGGAATTGAAGGGACGCGGCAACCGCTTCCTCCAATGGGTCGGCCTGATCGACCGGGGCGAGGCCCAGGCCCCGGCGCAGCGGCCCTCGCCGAAACCGCCGCTGACCCTGCAGCCGACATCCTATTCTTTCAGCGAAGTCGGACGGCTGCGCCGCGACCCTTACGCCATCTATGCCCGTCGCATTCTGCGGCTCGATCCCGTCGATGCGTTCAACCGCGATCCAGGAGCGGCCGAACGCGGCACGCTCTACCACACGATCATCGACCGGTTCATTCGCGAAGCCCATGTCGCCGGCACGCCGGATGCGGCAGCGGCGATGGAGCGCATTCTTTCCGAGCTCTTCGACATGGAGCAGCTGCCGCCGCATATCGATGCCGTATGGCGGCCGCGCTTTCGTGCTGTGGCCGGCGCCTTCCTCGACTGGGAGGCCGGACGGCGGCCCGGCATCCGCAAGACGCTGACGGAGGTGCGGGGCGGCGTCGAACTGGAAACGATCAATATCCGGCTCAACGGCGTTGCCGACCGGATCGACGTCACCGGACCGCATGCCGCCGATATCATCGACTACAAGACCGGCTACAATCCCTCGCCGGCGCAGGCACGGGTGCTTCTCGATCCGCAGCTTGCGCTCGAAGCGGCAGCCTTGCGCGACGGCGCCTTCCGCGATGTCGGCAGCCTCATTCCGCAGGACCTGCTCTATGTACGCCTACGTCCGGGGCGCCGCTTTCAGGTCGACACCGTCAACAATGAGAGTTCGGCGCGCAGCGACAAGGCGAAATCGGCGATGGATCTCGCCGAAGAATCGATCGATCAACTGGTCAAGTTCGTTAGCTTGCTGCAATCCGGCGAGAAGGGCTTCACCTCGCGGCTGATCCCGGCACAGCAATTCGATTTCGGCGGCGATTATGATCACCTCGCCCGCGTCTCCGAATGGTCGACGGCA
Organism: Rhizobium sp. BK619; assembly: GCF_014195245.1. Taxonomy (NCBI): domain Bacteria; kingdom Pseudomonadati; phylum Pseudomonadota; class Alphaproteobacteria; order Hyphomicrobiales; family Rhizobiaceae; genus Rhizobium; species Rhizobium sp. BK619. Next base: position 35,638 of record NZ_JACIBH010000002.1, read on the forward strand.
GAAACCGAGGAAGGCGGCGGCGATGAGTGACGTGACCGCGCTTCCCAATGACGATGATCCGGGTGCGTGGATCGGCTGGACGACGATCCAGCAGGCGATCGCATCCGATCCCGAGCGGTCCGCATGGGTCTCGGCCAATGCCGGCTCCGGCAAGACGCATGTGCTGACCCAGCGCGTCATCCGTCTACTGCTTGCGGGTGCGCGGCCTTCCGCCATTTTATGCCTCACCTATACCAAGGCCGCCGCCTCCGAAATGTCGAACCGTGTCTTCGAACGGCTGGCGGACTGGGTGGTGCTCGACGATGAAGACCTTAGCCGGCGGATCACCCAGATCGAGGGGGCGGCACCCGACGGAATAAAGCTTGCCGAGGCCCGCCGGCTGTTTGCGAAGGCGCTGGAGACACCGGGCGGACTGAAGATCCAGACGATCCATGCCTTTTGCGAGGCCTTGCTGCATCAGTTCCCGCTGGAGGCCAATGTCGCCGGGCATTTCTCGGTTCTCGACGACCGCGCGGCGGAAGCACTGCTGTCCGATGCGCGCCGGGCACTGCTGACGGCGACCGCGCCGGCGGGAGACAGCGGCCTTGCCGAGGCATTCGCCTATGTGCTCGATCTCGGCGACGAATCCGGCCTGGAAAACCTGCTCGGCGACATCGTCGCCAACCGCAACGCCATCCGTCATTTCACGGCAACGGCCGCACGACAGGGCGGCATAGAGGCGGCTCTGCGCGAAAGACTGGGCCTTGCCCCGGATGACACGGAGAGCCGAATCGCGGCGCAATATTGGCCGTTGCCGGAGCTTTCCGGCGCGATGCTGGAGCTTTATCTGTCGCTTGCCGATCAGAAGGGCGGCGCGAAGGCGCAGGAAGTTGCCTACGGTCTCAGGCTTGCCGGGCGGGAACGCGATGACGCAAAGCGCGCCGAGTTTCTCGAGAAAATCTTTCTGACGGTGAAGGGCGAGCCGAAGGCGGATTCACAATTCACCGTCAAGGCCATGCTAGCCGAAGCGCCACAGCTGGCGGGCGCCATCGCCGCTGCCCGCGCCCATGTCGCTGCAAGCCGCGACCGGCTGAAACTGATGCGGATGTATGGCGCGACCTATGCCGCGCTGGTGCTGGCAGAGCGGCTCAATCACGACTATGAGGAGCTGAAGAAGCAGCGCAGCCAACTCGATTTCGAGGATCTGATCACCCGCACCGCCGACCTGCTGACGAAAAGCGGCGTCGGCCCCTGGATCCACTACAAGCTCGATCGCGGCATCGATCATATCCTCGTCGACGAAGCGCAGGATACCAGCCCGATCCAGTGGAGCGTCATCCAGTCGCTCGCCGAGGATTTCTTCTCCGGCGAAAGCGCCCGGCCGGTGGTGCGCACGCTCTTTGCCGTCGGCGACGAGAAACAATCGATCTATTCCTTTCAAGGCGCCCGGCCCGAGCGTTTTTCCGAGGAGAGCGACCGGACGCGGCGGCGCGTCTCAGACAGCGGGCAGAGTTTTTCCTCTGTGCGGCTGCCGCTTTCCTTCCGCTCGACCGCCGATGTGCTTGAGGCCGTCGACCATATTTTCAGGGAACCCGACAATTCGCGCGGCCTCAGCGCGCTCGGCGAACCGGTCGTGCATCGCTCCAGCCGCATCGGACATCCCGGCGCCGTCGATCTCTGGGAGATGGTCGCGCCTGAGGCGGCGGTCAAGGAAGAGGACTGGACGGCGCCCTTCGACGCAACGCCCGAAAGCGCGCCGGCCGCAATCCTGGCGCGGCGGATCGCCCATTCGATCGGCGCGCTTGTCGGCCGCGAGACGATCGTCGACAAAGGCCGGGAGCGTCTGATCGAAGCCGGCGACATCCTGGTGCTGGTGCGCAAGCGCGACGCCTTCGTCAATGCCTTGACGCGCGCCTTGAAACGCCGCGGCGACATTCCGGTCGCCGGTGCCGACAGGCTGGTGCTGACCAGCCATATCGCCGTGCAGGATCTGCTGGCGCTCGGGCGCTTCCTGCTGCTGCCGGAGGACGATCTCTCGCTCGCCGCCGTGCTCAAGAGCCCGCTTTTCGATCTTTCCGAGGACGACATCTTTGCGATCGCCGCGCTACGCGGTGACAATGAGAGCGTCTGGAACCATCTCAAACGCTTCGCCGCCGACGGCACCGAGCGTTTCCGAGTGGCCGTGGAGAGGCTGGAGCTGTTCCTTCGTCAATCCAGAAGCCTGTCGGTTCATGATTTCTATGCGCGGGTGCTGGGCAGCCATGGCGGGCGGCGGCAATTCCTTGCCAGGCTCGGCACCGAGGTCAGCGATATCCTCGACGAATTCCTGACCTTTACCCTCGACCACGAGAGCTCCGGCCTTCCCGGGCTGCAATCCTTCATCTCGACGCTGGAACTCGAAGCCCCGGTGGTCAAGCGCGAGCAGGACAAGGGGCGCAATGAAGTTCGGATCATGACGGTGCATGCCTCCAAGGGTCTCGAAGCACCGATCGTCTTCCTCGTCGACGGCGGTTCCAAGGCCTTTACCCATACCCATCTGCCGAAGCTTCGCCTGATCGAGACCGATGCCGACGAGCCGCCGATGCCCGTCTGGGTTCCCGTCTCCGATCTCGCCAATTCGCTGACCCAGAACGACGCCGTCCGCATCCAGATGCTGGCGGAGGAAGAATATCGCCGATTGCTCTACGTCGCCATGACGCGTGCCGCCGACCGGCTGGTGGTCTGCGGCTATCGCGGCGTGCGTCTCAACAACGACACCTGGCATATGATGATTTCGACGGCACTGCGCGACGACCATCCGCATGTGGAAGCGACGACATTCTCCAGTCCCGATGGGGAATGGCCGGGCATCAAATGGCGTGTGCCGCGGGTGGAGCGAAGCTTCGAGCGCATCGACCGCAGCCAGGAGCGCGACAGCGAGGAGAGGCTGCCGGACGGCCTGTTGCGGCCATTGCCGCCGCAGGCCGAGCTGCCCCGGCCGCTCAGCCCCTCCGGCGCCGGGACGATCATCGACGAAGACGAGGGCGGCTTGCTTGTCGTTTCGCCGCTGTTTGCCGAGAAGGAGCGGAGCGATCGGTCGCTGGAGAAGGGCCGGCTGATCCATCGCATGCTGCAGGCGCTTCCCGAAATTCCGCCTGCCGAACGGGCCGATGCCGCAAGTCGCTATGCCGAACGGGCGGCGCGGTTCTGGCCGGAAACCGAACGCCGCAAGCTGGTCGATTCGGTTCTGAAACTATTGGACGAGGAGGGTCTGCAGGCCGTCCTCAGTAACGAGGCCCAACCCGAAGTCTCGATCATGGGAACATTGACGCTTGAGGACAGGCGCTATGCCGTCTCCGGCCGCATCGACCGGCTTGCCGTCCTTGCCGATCGGGTCGTCATCCTCGATTACAAGACCAATCGGGTGCCGCCGGTGACAGAGGCAGCTATTCCCTTGGCGCACCGGGCGCAGCTGGCGATCTATCGCGAGATACTGGCGCCGCTCTATCCCGACAAGCCTATCGAGTGCATGCTTGTCTATACCGAGAACGCCTCGCTCTACACGCTGAGCGAAAAGGCGCTCGGTTTGGCGCTTGCAGCGGTCAAGACAAAGTGAAATACCGGACATTGAAAATTCGGCACCGCACCATCACATGTGGTTCAACACCCGAGGTAAAGGAGCAGCCCATGGCTACCGTGAAAGTCGATATCAACAATTTCCAGTCGGAAGTTCTGGAATCCGCAGAGCCTGTCGTCGTCGATTTCTGGGCTGAATGGTGCGGCCCGTGCAAGATGATTGCGCCGAGCCTTGAAGAAATCTCCGTCGAGATGGAAGGCAAGGTCAAGGTCGCTAAGCTGAATATCGATGAGAACCCGGAACTCGCCGCACAGTTCGGTGTGCGCTCCATTCCGACGCTCGCAATTTTCAAGGGCGGCGAAGTCGCCGATATTTCTGTCGGCGCTAAGGCGAAGACCGCGCTTTCGAACTGGATTTCCAGCGCCGCCTGATATCGCCCAATTCACATCGACGAAAAAGCCCGGCTTCGACCGGGCTTTTTTCATTTCGTATTGTTCATTTCACCGATCACTTCGGAGGCGTGCCGTTGTCGGAAAGCACATCGCCGACGAGATAGAGAGAACCGCCGACGAGGATGCGCGGGGGTACCCCCTCCGGATCGAGGACTGCTTTTATGGCTTCCAGCGCATCGCCGACCGTCGACATCGGTTCGGCAACCAGGCCGGCATCATAGGCGGCGTTCGACAAGATCACCGGGTCGATCATCGCATCGCTGTTGCGGATCGGCACGCAGAAAACCTTCTCGACCAAGCCGGCAAAGGCCTTGAAATAGCCGACCGGGTCCTTGGTGTTGATCATGCCGATGATCAGGAAAAGCGGCCGGGACTGGCGCTCTTCGAAATTGGCCATGGCTTCGGCAATCACTTCGCCGGCCCCGGGATTGTGCCCGCCATCGATCCAGATCTCGGCGCCGGCGGGTGCGTGTTGCAGCAGCCGGCCTTCGCCGAGGCGCTGCAGCCGGCCCGGCCATTCCACCGAATTCATCGCCTTTTCCATCATCGTCTCGGTAACGGTGAAGCCCGCCGCCTTGACGGCGCGGATGGCAGCGGCGGCATTGGCATATTGATGGCGGCCGGGAAGGCGCGGCAGCGGCAGGTCGGCCAGACCGAATTCGTCCTGATAGACGAGCCGGCCATATTCCTCATGCGCCATGAAATCCTGCCCGAAGACGGCGCTCGGGCAATGCAGCCGTTCGGCCGTCGACATCAGCACGTCGAGTGCGGCGTCATATTCCTGGTGGCCGATGACGACGGGAAGTCCCGGCTTCATGATGCCGGCTTTTTCGGCGGCGATCAGCTCGACCCTGTCGCCGAGATAGGGCTGGTGATCCAGCGAGATCGGCATGATCACCGAGACCGCCGGATCGGAAATGACATTGGTGGCATCGAACCGGCCGCCGAGGCCGACTTCGATGATCGCGGCATCGGCCGGCTGTTCGGAAAACAGGATGAAGGTGACCGCCGTCAGGATTTCGAAGACGGTGATGTGCTGTCCGGCATTGGCATCGGCCACACGGCGCAAGGCCTCGGCAAAGACGGCGTCATCGACAAGCTGCCCGCGGCCGCCCGCCACACCGATGCGATAACGCTCGTGCCAATTGACGAGATGCGGCGAGGTGTGAACATGGGCGCTGTAGCCGCCGGCTTCGAGCAGAGCGCGGCAGAAGGCGGTGACCGAGCCCTTGCCGTTGGTGCCGGCGACATGGATCACCGGCGGCAGTTTCCGGTGCGGATTGCCGAGTTGATCGAGAAGACGGGTGATGCGATCGAGAGACAGATCAAAACCCTTGGGATGCAATCCCATGAGCTTGTCGATCTCCTGTGCTGCCTCACTCACCGCGGTTTGGCCTCTGGGTATCAATTCGGCACCCCGCCTGCTTATCGGTTATCAGGCGCTCGCTGCCAGAGCGATCGCGCCGCTATTCATGTCGTTCGCCGCTGACACCGGCTTCTTCGTCAGGATCTTCAGCACACGCGCCAGCGTTTCCGGAATATCGTGACGTTTGACGACCATATCGACCATACCATGCTCCAGCAGATATTCGGAGGTCTGGAAGCCTTCGGGCAGTTTTTCGCGCAAGGTTTGCTCGATGACGCGCTTGCCGGCAAAGCCGATTTCGGCGCCCGGCTCAGCCAGATGAATATCGCCGAGCATGGCATAGGAGGCCGTGACGCCGCCTGTGGTCGGATTGGTCAGGACGACAATATAGGGCTGACCGGATTCCTTCAGCAGGTCGACGGCAACCGTCGTGCGCGGCAGCTGCATCAGCGACAGGATGCCTTCCTGCATGCGCGCGCCGCCGGAAGCGGGGAACATTACCAGCGGGCACTTTTCAGACGTCGCACGCTCGAACGCCTTGACGATGGCCTCGCCGGCAGCCATGCCGAGCGAACCGCCGATGAAGTTGAATTCGTGCACGACCGCCACGAGTTTCAGTCCCTGCACCTTCCCGAGGCCGGCGAGGATGGTATCCTCCTGTTCGGTCTTCAGGCGGCTGTCGCGCAGCCGATCGCTATATTTCTTCGAATCGCGGAATTTCAGCGGGTCCTGGGCGACCTTCGGCTGCGGCAGCGATTCATAGTCGCCGTTGTCGAACAGATCGGCCAGGCGGGCCTTGGCGGGCATCTTCATATGATAGCCGGAGGCCGGAATAACCCATTTGTTGCCTTCCAGATCCTTGTGGAAGACCATTTCGCCGGTTTCCGGGCACTTGATCCAGAGGTTCTCCGGCACTTCGCGACGGCCCAGCATGGAATTGATCCGCGGGCGAACGTAGTTGGTGATCCAGTTCAACTCGAATACTCCTGATTGACTAAAGCGCGTCACGATCTTTCAAGATCGCTTGCCAGCTTTGGGTCTTTGTGTTCCCGCTAAACCGCTGCACAGTTTTGCGCGACATGCTTTGACACCAATGTGGGCAAACTATTCGGCAGCAACAAGGCGCGCCGAACGTGTTCCCGTGGAAAGGCCGCGCACCAGCGTGGCAACGGCCTGAACCGTGTCCGCCGTCGCCTTGCCGTCACTCGTCAGGCTGGTCGCGACCTGATTGACAATGGCGGTGCCGACGACGACGCCATCGGCCGAAGCGCCGATGACCTTTGCATGTTCCGCCGTCTTGACGCCGAAGCCGACGCAGACGGGCAGTTGCGTGTGCTGCTTGATGCGTTCGACCGCGCCCGAAACCAACGACGGATCCGGCAGCGCCGAACCGGTGATGCCGTTCATCGAGACGTAATAGACGAAGCCGGACGTGTTTTTCAAAACCTTCGGCAGGCGCTTCTCATCCGTCGTCGGCGTCGCCAGGCGGATGAAATTGATGCCTTTGCGGATCGCCGGAATGCAGAGCTCGTCGTCCATCTCAGGCGGCAGATCGACGACGATCAGGCCGTCGATGCCGGCAGCAATCGCATCGTCGAGGAATTTCTCGACGCCGTAAATATAGATCGGATTGTAGTAGCCCATCATCACGATCGGCGTCGCGTCATCGGATTTGCGGAAATCGGCCGCCAGCTGCAACGTCTTCTTCAGCGTCTGGCCGCCTTTCAGCGCACGCTGGCCGGCGAGCTGAATCGCCGGGCCGTCAGCCATCGGATCGGAAAAGGGCATGCCGAGCTCGATGATGTCGGAGCCTGCTTCCGGCAGCGCCTTCATGATACCGAGCGAGGTATCGTAATCAGGATCGCCGCCCATGAAATAGGTCACAAGCGCCGGACGGCCCTCGGCCTTCAGCTCGGCAAAGCGTTTGTCCATGCGTGCGGTCATGTCTTACAGTCCCATTCCCAGAATCTTGCCGACGGTGAAGATATCCTTGTCGCCGCGGCCGGAGAGGTTCATCAGGATGATCTCGTCCTTGCCCATCTTCGGCGCGCGCTTGATCACCTCGGCAATCGCGTGCGAGGGCTCGAGCGCCGGGATGATGCCTTCGAGGCGGGTCAGGGTCTGGAAAGCTTCCAGCGCTTCGTGATCCATGATCGGCACATAGTCGACGCGGCCGATATCGCTGAGCCAGGAATGCTCCGGGCCGATGCCGGGATAATCGAGACCGGCCGAAATCGAATGGCCTTCCTTGATCTGGCCGTCGCCATCCTGCAGCAGATAGGTGCGGTTGCCGTGCAACACGCCCGGCGAACCGGCGGTGATCGACGCGCAATGTTCGTCGCCCTGCAGGCCCTTGCCGCCGGCTTCGACGCCGACGATCTTGACGGAGGAATCGTCAAGGAAGGGGTGGAAGATGCCGATCGCGTTCGAACCGCCGCCGACGGCAGCGATGACGAGATCCGGCAGGCGGCCTTCGGCTGCCAGCATCTGCTCTTTCGCTTCGGTGCCGATCACCGACTGGAAATCGCGGACCATCTCCGGATAGGGATGCGGACCGGCCGCCGTTCCGATCAGGTAGTAGGTATCCTCGACATTGGTGACCCAATCGCGAAGCGCCTCGTTCATCGCGTCCTTCAGCGTGCCGCTGCCGGCCGTCACCGGCTTGACCTCGGCGCCGAGCAGCTTCATGCGGAAAACATTCGGCGCCTGACGCTCGACGTCGGTGGCGCCCATATAGACGACGCAGGGCAGGCCGAAGCGGGCGGCAACGGTGGCGGAGGCAACACCATGCTGGCCGGCGCCGGTTTCGGCGATGATCCGGGTTTTCCCCATGCGCTTGGCAAGCAGGATCTGGCCGATGCAGTTGTTGATCTTGTGCGAGCCGGTATGGTTCAGCTCCTCGCGCTTGAAATAGATCTTCGCGCCACCGAGCTCGGCCGTCAGCCGCTCGGCGAAATAGAGCGGGCTCGGGCGGCCGATATAATGGGCGCCGAGATGCTTCAATTCGGCCTGGAATGCCGGATCGTTCTTCGCCTTGTTCCACTCGTCCTGCAGATCGAGAATCAAAGGCATCAATGTTTCGGCAACGAAACGACCGCCATAGATGCCGAAGCGGCCGTCTTCATCAGGCCCGGAACGGAAGGAATTCGGTTTAGGCGTTTCGTTCACTCTCAACTCCCTGAGGCCATGACAGGCGTATCCGCCTCTTCGACCGCATCGAAAAATTCATCGATCATTGCGACGCTCTTCACGCCAGGCGCAGTTTCGACGCCCGAGGAGACGTCGATACCACGTGCCTTGGTCTTCACAAGCGCATCCGCGACATTGTCCTTGTTCAACCCGCCTGAGAGCATGTAGTCGATGCTGCCGTCGAGCCAGCTCAAAAGGCTCCAGTCGAAGGAAATGCCGTTGCCGCCCGGCAGTTCCGAACCCTTCGGCGCTTTCGCGTCGAACAGGAAACGATCGGCGATGCCGATATAGGCTTCGACGCGCTTCAGATCGTCGGCCGTGCGCACGGAAAAGACTTTCATGACCGGCAGGCCATAGAGCGCCTTGATCGTCAGCACATGTTCGGGGCTCTCATTGCCGTGTAGCTGCAGAATATCCGGCTTCAACAGCGAGACGATCTCATCAAGCTCGTCGTTGGTGGGATCGACGACGACGGCGACGATCTTCGCCTTGCCACGCGCAGGCTCGGCCAGTTTACCCGCCAGGTCCGGCTCGATGTAACGAGGGCTCTTTTCGAAGAAGATAAAACCGATATGGGTCGCGCCGCGTTTCAGCGCACGATCGATCGCTTCTGGCGTCTTCAAGCCACAGATCTTGATATCGGGTTTCATGGCAGCGAAGTGACACGAAATGCAGCAAGAGTCGAGCCAATTTGCGTGCTAGGCTGCATTTAGCGCCAACGTCGATCAGTCGAAATCAATGGCGTGCAGCTGGCTTCCGTGCCGCTTCAGCCAGGATTTCGCTTCCTCCATGCCGGGGCAAAGCTTCTTGCAAAGCGCCCAGAAGTGAGGCCCGTGGTTCATCTCCTTGAGATGGGCAACTTCGTGGGCGGCGAGATAGTCGATCACCGAGGGCGGCGCCATGACGATGCGCCAGGAAAAGCTCAGATTTCCTTCCGACGAGCAGGAGCCCCAGCGGCTGCGCGTATCCTTCATCGAGATCGAGCGGATCGGCGCCCGGATCGTTGCGGCGTGCATGGTCGCCAGCTTCACCAGTTCGGCGCGCGCCTCCTTCTTGAGAAAGGCTGCGATGCGCCGTCCGACATGTTCCTCCATTCCGCTGACCCGCAGCACCGGTCTGCCGTCCACCAAAACCGCCTCCGTCAGGCCGCGCAAGCTGCCGGTATGCTGGATGCGATGGGACACGCCGCGAAAGAGAATTTCGCCGCCGTCGCGCAGACCGGCATCGGTCGAAAATTTGGCAAGTTTGGTGAGCAGCCAACCCTGATGCCGATCGAGAAAGGCATTGACCTCGCGCGCCGCAAGACCTTTCGGCACCGTCATCTTCAAGGCCCGGCCGCCCGGCTCAATGCGCAAGGTGATGCGCGTCGCCCGGTCATGCTGCTTGATGGTCAACGGCATCAGCCGGCCGGCCACCTCAAGCGTCCGGGTTTCGGGCGGCGCCGGTTTCCGCGCTTTCGGCCTTGTCTTCAGAAGCGAGAACATGGGTGTTTTCTATCCGATTCGCGGGGGGAGCGGACATAGAAAAACCGGCATCGGAAGATGCCGGTCATCAATTCAGCGTTCAGCCCTTCAAGGCGTCTGGTATTCGGCGACCGGGCCGTTGTCGTCACGCTTGGCGTTCTTGCGGTCACGCATGAAGCGATCGAACTCTTCCTGGTCCTTGGCGCGGCGAAGTTCGCGCATGTAGGCGTCGAATTCCTCGCGCATTTCATCGAGCTTGCGGCGCTCTTCCTCGATCCGGTCGATCTCGGCCTTGCGCCAGTCGTCGAAGGCGACGTTGCCGGTCGAGAAATGCGGGCGGTGACGGCCGTTCGAGCGGCGGCAGGAGGCAAAGAAGCCATCGGTCGCCTGGTTGACGTCACGCTTGAAGCCGCGCAGGCGGTCGCCGAAGATGATGTAGGCAAGCATGGCAAGACCCAGAGGCCAGAAAACCATGAAGCCGAGAATCATCAGGGCAATGGTAGCCGGAGTCCAATCCGGTCGAAGCAATGCTGACTGGTTCATCGTGCGGGTATCCCTCGCTTTCCACGCCCGGCAGGATACCGAACGCTGAAATCGATGTGGTTACCGCAATAACGACCTTCAAGACGATTGCCCATAAAATCGGACAAGGCCTTGAATACGTTTTGCTAATTCAGCTATGCCTGATTTAGGCTGTCCGCCCGCCCTTGATGACACGCGGGACCGGAGGCTTGACGGCAGAACGGGAATGCTGACGGACGAAATCGAGGATGCGCGGCGCGATCTCGCGGCGGAACCGCGAGCCGTTGAATACACCATAATGGCCGACATCCGGCTGCAGGTAATGCATGCGCATATCTTCGGGAATGTTGACGCAGATCGTCTGCGCCGCCTTGGTCTGGCCGACCCCCGAGATATCGTCATTCTCGCCTTCGACGGTCAGAAGCGCCACCTTGCGGATCGCTGCCGGATTGACGCGTTTGCCGCGATGCATCAATTCGCCCTTCGGCAGCGAATGCTTGATGAAGACCTGCTCGACCGTCTGCAGGTAGAATTCGGCGGTCAGATCCATGACGGCGAGATATTCGTCGTAGAAATCGCGATGTTTTTCCGGTTCGCCGTCGTTCTTCACGAGATGCATGAAGAATTCCTTGTGCGCGACGAGATGCCGGTCAAGATTCATCGACATGAATCCCGAAAGCTGCAGGAATCCCGGATAAACCGGGCGCATGAAGCCCGGCTGCGGCCAGGGCACGTTCATGATGACATTGTCGGAGAACCACTGCAGCGACCGCTCCTGGGCGAGCTTGTTGACCGCCGTCGGGTTGATGCGGGTGTCGATCGGGCCGCCCATCAGCGTCATCGACGCCGGCGACAGCGGATCATTGGCTTCCTCCATCACCGCAGCCGCAGCCAGCACCGGAACGGAAGGCTGACAGACGGCGATCACATGGGTGTCGTGACCGAGGAAATGCAGCATCTCGATGACATAATCGACATAATCGTCGAAATCGAAGGTGCCTTCCGTCATCGGCACCATGCGGGCGTCGATCCAGTCGGTGATGTAGACATCGGCGCTCGGTAGCAGCGCCTCCACCGTGCCGCGCAGCAGCGTCGCATAATGGCCGGACATCGGCGCAACAATCAGAATACGCGGATCGTTGCCGCGGGCGGCTGGAGCATTGCGGGCAAAATGCAGGAGATTGCAGAAGGGCCGCGACCAGACGATCTCTTCGCGGACGGAAACCATCCGATCGCCGATCGTCGTCTGCTTCAGTCCGAATTCCGGCTTGCCGTAACGGCGCGTCGTGCGTTCGAACATTTCGAGGCTTGCCGCCATCGTCCGGCCGAGCGGCGTATGGGAAAACGGGTTCAGCGGATTGGCATAGGCAAATCGCATGATATCAGCCGCGGCGCGAAACGGCGCCATGGCGGCATGGTTCAATTCATAAAGCTGATAAAACAAAGGCGCCACCTTTCTCTATCGAAAAGATGAGGCCGATTGAGCGGCATCGACTCTTTCCGTTACGCGGGCACGTAACGCAGACTAACAGTTTTTTGTTGCACAGCAACATGGACGAACCAGACCCACACAAGAAATGCCGGAGATTTGATCCCCGGCATCATAATCGCCCTGAAAACTTAAGTTTCTCAGCAGGAAGCGTCGTTAACGGTCCGCTACGAAGGTCTGCTTCTGTGTGCCCAGACCTTCGATGCCGAGTTCGACCACGTCGCCGGCCTTGAGATAACGCGGCGGCTTGAGGCCCATGCCGACGCCCGGAGGCGTGCCGGTCGAGATCACGTCGCCGGGATGCAGCGACATGAACTGGCTGAGGTAGGAGACCAGGAAAGCCACGCCGTAAACCATGGTCTTCGACGAGCCGTTCTGCATCTTCTGGCCGTTGACCGTCAGCCACATGCCGAGGTTCTGCGGTTCCGGAACCTCGTCCTTGGTCACGAGCCATGGGCCGATCGGGCCGAAGGTGTCGCAGGATTTGCCCTTCGTCCATTGCCCGGACCGCTCGGTCTGGAAAGCGCGCTCGGAGACATCGTTGGAGACGCAATAACCGGCGACGTAATCCAGCGCTTCGGCTTCCGTTACATATTTGGCAGTCTTGCCGATGACGACGCCAAGTTCGACTTCCCAATCGGTCTTTTCCGAACCACGGGGGATGATGACATCGTCGTTCGGGCCGACGATTGCCGATGTTGCTTTCATGAAGATGATCGGCTCGGGCGGAACGGTTGCGCCGGTTTCGGCAGCATGATCCGAATAATTCAAGCCGATGCAGATGAATTTGCCAGTGCCGGCGACGCAGGCGCCGATACGGCCGGGCATAAGTTCCGGAAGGCTCTTCGGATCGATCGCCGCTATTTTTGCCAGGCCTGCCGGCGTGATCGCCTCGCCGGCGATATCGGCAACATGGCCGGAGAGATCGCGGATCTTGCCATCGGCGTCGAGAAGCGCGGGTTTTTCATTGCCTGCTTGGCCAACACGCATCAGCTTCATGGAATTTCCTCCTCATCGAAAAAACGGATTTGCAGCCACCTATGAACGAATTATTCACCGGTGTCATTACGGCTTTGGCGCGAAGCGGTACGGCTTTCCTGAAATTCAGTCGGATTTCGGCGATGTTCTACGCCCATGGCATGGGCGGCATAAAACACCAGGACATCATGAAGAGCTTCGGCATCCCCGAGGGTTATCGGGTGGAAGCCGGCGTTGCCGTCGGCCGTCTGGCCGACAAGAGCGTTCTTTCCGAACGTAACCAGGCGCGCGAATTCCCCAGTCAGCGCAAACCGCTCGCCGAGGTGGCGTTCAACGGCCGTTTCGTCGCGGATTAAGCGCCCGACACAAGCAAAAGCCCCGCCGTCTGGGGACAGCGGGGCTTTTGCTTGTAAAAATAACAATCAGATATCGAGGTTTGCGACGCTCAGCGCGTTGTCCTGGATAAATTCGCGCCGCGGTTCGACTTCGTCACCCATCAACCGGGCGAAGAGACCGTCGGCATCGGTGGCGTCGGGGACCTTGACCTGCAGCAGCGAACGGACGTTCGGATCGAGCGTGGTTTCCCAGAGCTGCTCGGCATTCATCTCGCCAAGACCCTTATAGCGCTGCATCGTCAGGCCCTTGCGGCCGGTCGCGAAGATTGCATCGAGCAAGGCGCGCGGGCCCGAAATCTCGAGGTCGCCTTCGCGGCGATGCAGCGACGGCGGCGTCTGATAGATTTCCTTGAGCCGTGACGTCAGCTGGTCGATATGCCGAGCATCCGAGGAGCCGATCAGCGCCATGTCGAGCACGACGATTTCCTTGACGCCGCGGACCATGCGTTCGAGACGCAGACCGCCATCGCTGGTCAGATCGCCCTGCCAGCCACGTTCGGTTTCCTCGGCGATGATGTCGAGGCGGCTTGCTACCTCGCTCGTCAATGCCTGGGCTCTTGCCCGGTCGCTGACGCGTTCGGCATTGAGAGCGCCGGCGATCGCCGCCTGTTCGATGGCCGCACGATTGTAACGCGAATGGAGATTGTCGAGCAAAGCGCGCATGCGCAACGCATCGAGGATAACCTCACGCAGATCCTGGCCGGTGCGGACTTCGCCGCTGCCGAGCTTCAGCGCCGCATCTTCCAGGCCCTGGCTGATGAGGTATTCCTCCAGCGCCTTTTCGTCCTTCAGATACTGCACCGACTTGCCGCGCGAGACCTTATAGAGCGGCGGCTGGGCGATATAGAGATGGCCGCGCTCGATCAGTTCCGGCATCTGGCGGAAGAAAAAGGTCAGCAGCAAGGTGCGGATATGGGCGCCGTCGACGTCAGCATCCGTCATGATGATGATCTTGTGATAGCGCAGCTTTTCGACGTTGAACTCGTCCTTGCCGATGCCGGTGCCGAGTGCTGTGATCAGCGTGCCGATTTCCTGGCTCGACAGCATCTTGTCGAAACGGGCACGCTCGACATTGAGGATCTTGCCGCGCAACGGCAGGATCGCCTGGTTTTCGCGCGAGCGGCCCTGCTTGGCCGAGCCGCCGGCGGAATCGCCCTCGACGAGGAAGACTTCCGATTTTGTCGGATCACGCTCTGAGCAGTCGGCGAGCTTGCCGGGCAGCGAGGCGATATCGAGGGCGCCCTTGCGACGGGTCAATTCGCGGGCCTTGCGGGCCGCTTCGCGCGCGGCCGCTGCTTCGACGACTTTTCCGACGAGAATCTTGGCTTCGCTCGGATGCTCTTCGAACCAGGTGTTCAGCGCCTCGTTGACGAGACTTTCAACAACCGGACGGACTTCCGAGGAGACAAGCTTATCCTTGGTCTGCGAGGAAAATTTCGGATCGGGCACCTTGACCGAGAGCACCGCCGTCAGGCCTTCGCGGCAATCCTCGCCCTGCAGCGTCACCTTTTCCCTTTTGGTGATGCCGGAACTGTCGGCGTAGGATACGACCTGGCGTGTCAAGGCCGCGCGGAAGCCGGCCATATGCGTGCCGCCGTCGCGCTGCGGGATGTTGTTGGTGAAGCAGAGCACGTTCTCGTGGTAGCTGTCGTTCCACCACATCGCCACTTCGACGGTAATGCCGTCCTTTTCGCCGCGGATGGCGACCGGCTTGTCGACGAGCGACTTCTTGGCCCGGTCGAGATAGGCGACGAAAGCCTCGAGGCCGCCGTCATAACGCAGCTCTTCCTGCTTGATATCGGAATGGCGCTTGTCGGTCAGCAGGATGCGCACGCCCGAGTTCAGGAAGGCAAGTTCGCGCAGGCGATGCTCGAGCGTGCCGTAGTCGAACTCCGTCATGGTAAAGGTGTCGGTGCTCGGCATGAAGCTCACTTCCGTGCCGGTCTCGTTGGGCGCTTCGCCGGTGACCTTGAGCGGAGCATCGGCCACGCCATGGGTGAAGCTCATTTCATGGATCTTGTCGTGGCGGCGGATCTTCAGCTTCAGCCAGACAGACAATGCGTTGACGACGGAGACGCCGACGCCGTGCAGGCCGCCGGAGACCTTGTAGGAATTCTGGTCGAACTTGCCGCCGGCGTGCAGCTGCGTCATGATGACTTCGGCCGCCGACACACCTTCGCCGGTATGAATGTCCGTCGGGATGCCGCGGCCGTTGTCGGTGACGGTCACCGAGCCATCCGGATTGAGCGTGACGGTGACGATGTCGGCATGGCCGGCAAGCGCTTCGTCGATCGCGTTGTCGACGACTTCATAGACCATGTGATGAAGGCCGGAGCCATCGTCGGTATCGCCGATATACATGCCGGGACGCTTGCGCACGGCATCAAGGCCCTTCAGAACCTTGATGGAATCTGCGCCATATTCGGTGCTTACGCCGTTTTCCGTCGCGGATGTATCGCTCATTCTGTCGAGATTTTCCCTGTTGTCGTAAAGCTGCGGCGCGCCTTGCGAATCACCGGCTTTCTTCACTCTCGTATATAGGTTTTTTGGACACACTTCCCAATGGCAAGTCCCCTGAACAAGCCATAAAACAGGGGATTATGACGCTTTTCCGTCGCCTTTGACGCCATTTTCGAGAAGAGCGGATAGCCGGCCTATCTCTGCACTGTCAAGGCTGCGGATCCGCCGCGCCAATCGGTTGGCAAATTCGGTATATTCCGGCGGCAGGCCTGATGTGTCGATGACGACGCGCGGGTCGGAGGAGCGGGCGAGCAGAAACAGTTCCTCGGCCTCATCCCAGATGATGTTGAAATAACCGGCGATGCGCTGCAGCAGATCGAATGTCGGCAAACCACGCTTGCCATGTTCCAGCGCCGAGAGATAGGCGGGAGAGACATTCAGCGCTTCCGCCATCTCCTTCTGCGAGACACCCTTACGCGCTCTCAACTTGCGAATCGCCTCACCGAAAGGGGTCATGGCTTTTCCCCATGCCGCCGCGACAGGCGAATGTAGAGAGCGCCCTCCCCGCCGTGATGCTGTGCGGCCGGCTCATAAGACGAGATCAGGTAGCGGAATTCCGGCTTCGAGAACCAGAGCGGCACGGCCCGCTTCAGCGCGCCGTCGCTGCCCATCGAGCTGCCCTTGCCGGTGATGACCAGGACGTGGCGCATGCCGCGCTCGTGGGCGCGGATCAGGAAATCGAGCAGGATGACATGAGCCTCGCTCTGCACCAGCCCATGCAGGTCGATCCGCGCTTCGAGCGCCAGCCGGCCCTTGGCGATCTTGCGCTTGACCGGCTTTTCCAGCGGATGATGCACGCCTGCCGGCGGTTTCGGCGCCGAGGGTGCTGCCGGCTGCGGCGGCAGAGGCGCGGCGGAGGTCTGCTTTCCTGCCTTCTCCTGTTCGGCCGCCGCTTCGGTTTCGACAAGAAAAGCATCGAGTTCGGTCAACGCACCCCCCTTGCCGGGCATCGGCCGCGTGCTGCGGGCAACCTTGCCCCAGAGGATCCTCTCGTCCGCGCTGAGTTTTCGATCCCTGGCCATCAGGCGAACCGTCCGGCGGCGCCCCGGGGAATAAGGATGGCGAAATCGGCGTCGTTGCGGACGGTGCCGGCCCTTTCTCCCGCCATGTCTCCCGAGCCGGTGAAGATATCGCCGCGCGCCGGTCCGACGATCGCCGAGCCGGTATCGAGCGCCAGCATCAGCCGGCGGAAGGGCCGGCCGTCATCGAGATGGGTGAGGCTTTCGGAGCGGATGAAAAAGGGAAAGCCGAAGGTATGGATCATCCGGTCGACGGCAAGCGAACGGCCGGCGAGAAGCGGCACCTTGGCGGCGGCAATCGGACCGGCCTCGGGATCGGCCACCATCGCCTCCCGAAAGAAGATATAGGAGCGGTTATGCCACAGCACCTCGTCGACGTGCTCGGGATTGCGCGCCAGCCAGGCGCGGATCGTCTGCATCGAAATGTCGGCGCGAGCGATCTCGCCTCGGTCGATCAGCAGCTTGCCGACCGCCGAGAAAGGATGGCCGGCCTTCGCCGCATAGGTGATGCGGCCGATGCGGCCATCGCTGTAACGCAAACGGGCCGCACCCTGCACATGCACGAAGAACACATCGACCTTCGACTTCGCCCAGGCGATTTCGAGACCGCGGCCTTCGAGAAAACCCTGGTCGATGGCGCGGCGATCCGGATAGGCAGCGATATGGCCATCATGCAGGCGGCCGAAAGCATAGGAATTGTCGAGCTCGGCGGGGCGATTGGCATCGTCGAGATCGATCAGATCGTCCGGGCGCCGGTAGAAAGGAAAACGGAAAACTTTGTCCGGCCGCTCCGACACCTCGATATCAGGTTCGTAAAAGGCGGTGACGAAACCGGGATTGCCATCCTTGCGGCGAATCAGGAAGGGCCGACAATGCCTCTCGAAAAAGGCGCGCGCCGCTGATGGCGATGACGGCGTGAAATCTTCGGCGGCGTGCAGAAGCGGCAGCAGGTCTTCCGAACTCAGGCCAAGCGATCCGGTGCGGTAGGCTTTGACATCGCTGATCTGGCGGCGGCAGCGGCGCATGACTTCAAAAAGGCCGGAGGGATCGTCATCCTTCCAGCCTTCCAGGGTGTCGAAGCTTATGGCCTGCAGGACGAAGTCCGATGCGTGGTCACTCATGTTCCGATTCGGTCGCCACGAGTTTCCAGTTCGGATCGCGCGAGCGGGTGTCGCGGGCGAAGGTCCAGAGATCGTTGACCTCGGCGACGTTTTCGGCGTCGCCTTCGATCAGCACATCCGCTTTGTCGTAAGTGGCCGATATCAGCTGGCTGATGATGCGAACGGTGATCTGCGCTTCGCTGCCCTTCGTCTCCGCATGGGTGATTTCGGCCTTGTCGATGCCGACGAAGGTGGACTTCACTTTCTCGCCCCGGGTTTCGCGCTCGCCGATCGCAGCATCGAAGCCGTCGTAGACCTCGCGCGACAGCAGGTTCTTCAGGGTTTTCCGGTCACCATCGGCATAGGCCATGACGATCATCTCGTAAGCCATGCGGGCGCCGTTCAGAAACTCCTTCGGGCTGAAGGCCGGATCGGCCTTGTTCAGCGCGCGCAGTGATTCGTTGAGCGGCGTTCCGGGTGCGGCGAAGGCGTCGATGGCGGCGAAACGATCCTCATCCTCCGTCGTCGCGTCGCGGCGCGGCAGCGTCACGACCTTGCCGGCATCGGCGGCTTCGGCCGGAGCCGCATCGCGCGGCGTATAGAGATCGCGCGGCGGCTTCTCATTTCCGGTGCGGCGCCCGAGCACGGAGCGGAGCTGAAAGAAAATCAGCACAGCCGCCACCAGGAAGAATAATGTGATGAAGTCGTTCGAACTCATATCGTATCGCAGCCGCCGTTAACATCTCTGATTTGTACTCCCATATAGTCTGCCTATACAGATGATTCAAATGATGGCTGGCATCTTCGCCGGCGCCAAGAGGAGACCGGCAAGCCCGGGACATCACGACCATGCGTTTTTCCATCCTGCCGGCTTTCATTCTGCTGCTGCCGCTCGCCGAAATTGCCGGTTTCGTCGTCGTCGGCCGCGCAATCGGATTGTGGCTGACGCTGGCGCTCGTCATGCTGGGCTTCGTTCTCGGGATGGTTCTGCTGCGCCGGCAGGGCATCGGTATTTTGCGCCGCATGTCGAGCGAAGGACGAAACGGGGTAATGCCGGGCCGCGAGTTGCTGCGGCCGGCGATGAACGTCATCGCCTCGCTGCTGCTCATCATTCCCGGTTTCATCACGGATGTCATCGCCATCCTGATTCTCATTCCGCCGGTGCGTGATTTCGTCTGGCGGTGGGTCGCCAAACGCTTCGTCACCGTCAACGCCAGGAGCGGCTTTTCCGCTGGCCCGAAGCCGGATTTCCGCGACCGCAACCAGAATTCGAAGGTGGTCGATCTCGACGACGAGGACTATCATAGGGAGCCGGACCGCAACTCGCCATGGTCGGGCAAACATCTCGGGGATTGAGGCGCTTCGACCGATCAACGGCGGCAAGCGCTCAGGGTTGTAAGCCCTTCCCTGAAATGTTAGATGGCGGCACCATTCCCATGCCCCTCGAGGAAAAGCCAATGGCAGACGATAACAACACCAACGGTGCGGCCAGCCCCACCCTTTCGATCCTTGCGCAGTATACCAAGGACCTCTCCTTCGAAAATCCGGGTGCGCCGCGTTCGCTGCAGGCCCGCGACAAGGCGCCGACGATCAACATCAATGTGAACGTCAACGCCAACCCGCTTTCGGATACGGATTTCGATGTCGTGCTGTCGCTGAATGCGGAAGCCAAGGACGGCGACAAGACGGTGTTCCATACCGAACTGGCTTATGGCGGCGTCTTCCGCGTTGCCGGTTTCCCGCAGGAACATATGCTGCCGGTTCTCTTCATCGAGTGCCCGCGCATGCTCTTCCCCTTCGCCCGTCAGATCATCGCCGACGTCACCCGCAACGGCGGTTTCCCGCCGCTGATGATCGACCCGATCGACTTCACGCAGATGTTCGCCCAGCGCGTTGCCGAGGAACAGGCCCGCGCCAAGGTTGAGGCCGTTCCGAACTGATCGGATTTTTCGGTTTTGAGATGCGGATGCCCGGGCAAGTCCCGGGCATTTTCAATTGCGGCCGGTTTAGTTCAGGCTGGCGTATTTCGCCCAGATGCCTTTCTCGCCGAGCTTGGCGACGAGCGCCTCATGCGCCTGCGCCTCGGACTGGCTGAGGCGGGGGGCAAGCGGGCGGGGCCGCTCGAGCACGGATGCAATCATCACATCGTCTTGCTCAGTCGCATTGCCGCGACCGTTCTGACCTGATGTAGCGGTCATGCTCAGGCCGAAAGCTGCCTGCCTGCCGCCGATCATCTCGATATAGACTTCGGCGAGCAGTTCGGAGTCGAGCAGCGCGCCGTGTTTGGTGCGGTGCGAATTGTCGATGCCGTAACGCCGGCAGAGCGCGTCGAGCGAATTCGGGCCCATCGGATGTTTGCGCCGCGCCATCGACAGAGTATCGAGCACCCGCTCCGGCAGAATCGGCGGCAAACCGATCCGCGCCAATTCGGCGTTGATGAAGCCCATATCGAAGGTGGCGTTGTGGGCAATCCACTTGGCGTCGCCGAAGAAGGTCAGGATTTCCTCGGCGACCTCGGCGAAGGGTTTCTTGTCCTTCAGGAATTCGTCGGTGATGCCGTGCACGGCGAGTGCATCCGGATGAACCTTCTGATCGCCGGGATTGATGTAGATATGGATCACATTGCCGGTCGGGAAATGATTGAATAGCTCGATGCCGCCGATTTCGATGATGCGGTCGGCGCGGTTGTCGAGGCCGGTGGTTTCCGTATCGAAGATGATCTCACGCATTCCGGAAATCTCCCTTGGCAATCCGCGTTTTCAGGTCGGCGATAATCTCCAGCACCCGTTCCTTCGTCTCCGCGATACTGCGGCTGCTGTCGATCAGATAATCCGCCCGGCGCCGTTTTTCCGCGTCCGGCGTCTGGCGTGAGAGAATCATCTCGAATTTTTCCTCGGTCATGCCTTCGCGCGCAAGCACCCTGTCGCGTTGAATCTGTGGACCGGCGCTGACGACGACGACGACATCCACTCTTTCCGAGGCATTGGTTTCGAAGAGCAGGGGAATATCGAGCACGACCATCTCGGCGCCGGCACGGCGCTGCCGCTTTAAAAATTCCGTCTCGCGTTTGCGCACCAGCGGATGGACGATCGCTTCCAGGCGTTTGAAGCCGCCGGGATCAAGCGCCAGCTGACGGCCAAGTTCGTGCCGGTCGACGGCGCCATCCTTCATCGTGCCGGGAAAGGCGGCATCCACCAGGGGTGCGGCCTCGCCGGCATAAAGATCGTGGACCACGGCATCCGAATCGTTCAGTGGGATCCCCGCCTCGGCAAAGAGCTTACCCGCCGTCGATTTTCCCATACCGATGGAGCCGGTCAGTCCGATCTTCAGCATTCAGTGTGCTTCCATATCGGCGATGATCAGCGCGCGCAGCGCCGCGTCGACCGCAGGACGCTTGCCGAACCATTTTTCGAATCCCGGCACGGCCTGATGCAGCAGCATGCCGAGACCATCGACGATCGGAAATCCCTGCTCTTGCGCCTGCGCCAGGATCGGCGTCTTCAGGGGGACATAGACGATATCGGTGACGACGGCCTCAGCCGCAAGAGGGGTGAAATCGAGCTGGGGTGCGGCCTCGCCATCCATGCCGAGCGAGGTGGTATTGATGAACAGACCGGCGCCTTTCATCACTTCGGCCAGGGCGCCGATCGGGTGGGCCTGAACTTTCGGGCCAAAGCGATCGGCCAGTTCACGGGCGCGTTCGACGGTGCGGTTGACGACGTGGATCGTCTTGAAACCACGATCACGAACCGCCTGGATGATCGCCCGGCTGGCGCCGCCGGCGCCAAAGACGACCGCCGTGTCCTGGCGGTCCCAGCCCGGATGGCGTTCGTCGAGATTGGCGGTGAAGCCGCGGCCGTCGGTGTTCGTCGCATGCAGCAGGCCATCGTCCAGCCAAAGCGTGTTCGAGGCGCCGAGCTCGTGCGATAGTTCGTCCGGCTTGTCGGCGAGACGGAAAGCCAGTTCCTTGTGGGGAATGGTGACATTGCCGCCGGTAAAGCCGGAACTGCCATCCTTCAGCGAAGCGATGAAATCGGCAAAGGCCTCGGGCGCCACTTCATGGGCGCGATAGCTGCCTGGCAGGCCGAGCGTCTTCAGCCAATATCCGTGGATCAACGGTGAGCGCGAATGCTTGACCGGAAAGCCCGTGACAAACGCTTTCGGCCCGAATGTTTCACGTGAATCACCCATCGATCGCTCCGAGGTCTCGTAATTTTTCCAGAAGCGGCAGCATCGGCAGGCCGAGAATGGTGAAATAATCACCTTCGATTTTCTCGAACAGCTGGATGCCCTCCCCTTCCAATTGATAGGCGCCGACGCTGGAGAGCGCCTTGTTGCCGACCCGGGCCAGGTGCCGGCCAATGAAATCCGCCGTCAGCGGCCGCATTGTCAGATCGGCATGGGCGAGATGTTCCCACACCACAACACCGTTGCGGACGATTGCCACAGCGCTGTTCAACCGGTGGGTTGCTTCCGAAAGAGTCTGAAGGTGATTGGCCGCCTCTACCATATCCGTGGGCTTATGGAAGACGCGATCGCCGAGCGACATCGTCTGATCCGAACCGATGACCAGGCCATCGCGGAAACGGCTGCTGACCTCTTCGGCCTTGGCCCTGGCGAGAACGAGAGCAACGGCATCTGGTTGAGCGCCGGCTTTTTCCAACGGGGCTTCGACCGCCCGTTCATCGATCTGCGCGGCATGCGCCTCGAAGGATAGGCCGGCATTTTCCATCAGCATCCGTCGAAACGGGCTCGACGATGCAAGGATGAGTTTTGTTGTCATAGGCTCCTCGACGTACCGGCTGCCGGTCAGCGCTTAGCGCAGCTTTGGGCGCAGGGCAACGATTGCCGCGGCGGTTTCCTCGATGGAGCGGCGAGTGACGTCGATCAGCGGCCAGTTGTGGCGAGCGCAGAGCGAGCGGGCATATTTCAGCTCCTCGGATATTGCGGCGCGATCGGTGTAGTGTTCACGATCGAAGCCATGCGTCGCGCCGAGGATACGATTTTCCCGCACCTGGGAGATACGGTCGGTGGTGGCGATCAGGCAGACGATCAGCGGCTTGGTCGTCGTGAACAGGCTCTCCGGCAACGGCACGCCATAAACGATCGGAATGTTCGCCGTCTTGATGCCGCGGTTGGCAAGGTAGATGCTGGTCGGTGTTTTCGACGTGCGGCTGATGCCGATGATGACGACATCGGCGTCATTATAATCGTCCGGCATCTGGCCATCGTCATGATCCATGGTGAAATTCAACGCTTCGATGCGCGCGAAGTATCCGGCATTCATCACATGCTGGGCACCGACCCGACGGCGCGACGGCGCACCGAGATAGATCTGAAACGCATTCATGACCGGCTCCAGCACATTCACCGAGGCGACACCCATCTCGACGCAGCGTTCATCGATCAGGCTCGCAAGCTCCCGGTCGACGATCGTATAGAGCACGATGCCGGGGGCATCATCGATCGCCTGCAGAACCGGCAGCAGCTGCTTGCGGTTACGGATCAGCGGATAGACATGTTCGATCGGCTGCGCGGATCTGAACTGCGCCGATGCGGCGCGCCCGGCGGAGATCAGAGTCTCCCCGGTTGAGTCAGAAATCAGATGCAGATGAAAGAAGTTCGTTCTGTTCTCCACGCTATTTTCCACTGCCTGTTGAAAAGACTGGATGAAACAGAGCTAAGGCGGCGAGGCATCTCCCGGCAAGGGAAAACATGCCCCCTTATCCACATTTCGAATTTTGCAGATCGGTTTCGGCAGGCCCTGTGGACGATGTGGAAGAGGTTGAATTGTCGAGATGAGGTCCACAGCTTATCCACAGCCACGAGAAAAATCATTGATCCGGAAGGATTTGGAATCATTTTCAGATTCGGTTTCTCCCCGAACTTTCGATGAAATGGCGAAATCCTTCCGATATTTTTTGCGAGCACGCGACAAATGGCATCGGCAGTGGATGGATTTTAATCCTTGATAGACACCGACTCTAAGAAATAGAAACCTTTTAAAATATCTTTGATTTTTTATAGGGAAGAAGCGCTTGAGCGACACGCGCCGAAAGATCATGAGGGTTCTCGAAGGTGAAAGCCTCTCCCCTCCTCCTCTCTGGCTGATGAGACAGGCGGGACGTTATCTCCCGGAATATCGGCAGACACGGGCAAAGGCCGGAAGTTTCCTCGATCTCTGTTATACGCCCGATCATGCCGTCGAAGTGACATTGCAGCCGATCCGCCGTTATGGCTTTGACGCCGCCATTCTGTTTTCCGATATCCTGGTCATTCCCGATGCAATGAAGCGGAACGTCCGGTTCACCGAGGGTCATGGCCCTGAGATGGATCCAATCGATGAAGCCGGTATCGGGCGATTGAACGGGGAAGAGGTCGTCGATTATCTCAGACCGGTTCTGGAAACGGTGCGGCGGCTGCGCCAGGAGTTGCCTGATGAGACGACGCTGCTCGGCTTCTGCGGGGCGCCCTGGACGGTTGCGACCTATATGATCGCCGGTCACGGCACGCCGGATCAGGCCCCTGCCCGTCTCTTCGCCTACAAACATCCCCGCGCCTTCGAACAGCTGCTGATGCTGCTTGCGGATGTGTCGGCCGATTATCTCGTCGCCCAGATCGATGCCGGCGCCGATGCCGTGCAGATCTTCGATTCCTGGGCTGGCGTTCTCGGCGAGAGGGAGTTCGAGGCGTTCGCGATCCGGCCGGTTGCGCGAATGATCGCTTCGGTCAAATCGCAGCGGCCGCAGGCGCGCATCATCGCCTTTGCCAAGGGCGCCGGTTACCAGCTGAAGAACTATCGTCAGAAGACGGGCGCCGATGCGATCGGCCTCGACTGGTCGGTGCCTTTGGCCTTTGCCGCCGAACTTCAGAAGGACGGACCGGTGCAGGGCAATCTCGATCCGATGCGCGTCGTTGCCGGCGGGCGGGCGCTCGAAGAGGGTATTGACGATATTCTGCAGCATCTCGGCCATGGCCCGCTGATTTTCAATCTCGGCCACGGCATCACGCCGCAGGCCGACCCCGAGCATGTGCGCCTGCTGGTCGATCGCGTGCGGGGCGGCCAGATGCGAGGCGGGAAGTGACGATGGAAAGGCAGACCGATCGCAGACCCGGCGCCTATGCCCGCCGGCGCGCCCATTTTGCGCTGGTTTTCTTCGCGCTGATGGCGGTCGGGCTTTTCGCCTGGAACCCTGATAATCTCTATCTCTGGATCAAGGCGCTGCACATCATCGCGGTGATTTCCTGGATGGCCGGGTTGTTCTATATGCCGCGGCTGTTCATCTACCACACCGATGCCGAACCGGGCTCGGTGCAATCGGAAACCTTCAAGGTGATGGAGCGCCGGCTGCTTCGGATCATCATGACGCCGGCGATGATGCTGACGTGGATTTTCGGCCTCTATCTCGCCTGGTCCGTCTATGGATTCCAGGGCGGCTGGCTGCATGCCAAGATCGGCCTCGTCGTGCTGCTGACCGGTGTTCATATGTTTTTCAGCCGCGCGGTCCGCGCCTTCGAGCGAGATGAAAATCGCCGCTCCGCGCGCTATTGGCGCTTCATGAACGAAGCGCCGACCTTGCTGATGATCGTGATCGTGATCCTTGTCGTGGTGAAGCCCTTCTGAGGCGAAAATCGCCCTCAGGTTAAATTTGCTTCATTTTAAGCAGCCCTCTTGCGGCGGCGATTGCGAGTCGCTATTTTCCGCGCAACTCATCTACGTGGCATGTGTGTAGAGTTCAGTCGTCTGCGAGCCCTTTCGCGGTACCGAATACGACCCAACATCGCCTTTCCCCTTCAAAATTGAAAAGAGTATTGGTCACTTCATGGCTGAAATGAAGCTTCAGGAACTTAAAAGCAAATCCCCGACGGATCTTCTGGCTTTCGCCGAATCGCTCGAGGTCGAGAATGCCAGCACGATGCGCAAGCAGGAGCTGATGTTTGCGATCCTCAAAATGCTTGCCAGCCAGGATGTCGAAATTATCGGCGAAGGGGTCGTCGAGGTTCTGCAGGATGGTTTCGGTTTTCTGCGTTCGGCCAATGCAAACTACCTGCCGGGTCCGGACGATATCTATATCTCCCCCTCGCAGATTCGCCGGTTCTCGCTCAAAACAGGCGATACGGTCGAAGGGCCGATCCGGGGACCCAAAGAAGGCGAGCGCTATTTCGCGCTGCTGAAAGTCAACACCATCAATTTCGACGATCCGGAAAAGATCCGTCACAAGGTTCATTTCGACAATCTGACGCCGCTCTATCCGAACGAGCGTTTCAAGATGGAACTCGAGATCCCCACTTCCAAGGATCTGTCGCCGCGCGTCATCGACCTAGTGGCGCCGCTCGGCAAGGGCCAGCGCGGACTGATCGTCGCGCCGCCGCGCACCGGTAAGACCGTGCTGCTGCAGAATATCGCCCATTCGATCACGGCAAACCATCCGGAATGCTATCTCATCGTTCTTCTGATCGATGAACGCCCCGAGGAAGTGACCGACATGCAGCGTTCCGTCCGCGGCGAGGTCATCTCCTCGACCTTCGATGAACCGGCCGTGCGCCACGTCCAGGTGGCGGAGATGGTCATCGAAAAGGCGAAGCGCCTTGTCGAGCATGGCCGCGACGTCGTTATCCTGCTCGATTCGATCACCCGTCTCGGCCGTGCCTACAACACCGTCGTTCCCTCCTCAGGCAAGGTCCTGACCGGCGGTGTCGACGCCAACGCCCTGCAGCGGCCGAAGCGTTTCTTCGGTGCTGCCCGCAACATCGAGGAAGGCGGTTCGCTGACGATTATCGCCACCGCGCTGATCGATACCGGCAGCCGCATGGACGAAGTCATCTTCGAAGAGTTCAAGGGTACCGGCAACTCGGAAATCGTCCTCGATCGCAAGGTCGCCGACAAGCGTATCTTCCCGGCGATGGACATTCTGAAGTCCGGCACGCGTAAGGAAGACCTGCTCGTTCCGCGCCAGGATCTGCAGAAGATCTTCGTCCTCCGCCGCATTCTGGCCCCGATGGGCACGACCGATGCAATCGAATTCCTGATCGACAAGCTGAAGCAGACGAAGAACAATTCCGACTTCTTCGACTCGATGAATACATAATCCTTAGCCGGATTCATCCTATAGAAGCTGGAGGCATCCGAACGATGTCGCCAGCTTTTCTGTTTGGCAGGATCGATTCGGGCTCGAACCGAAACAGGCGATATGGCCATGCTGCATGATACGATCTATGCGCTGTCGAGCGGTGCCACACCCTCAGGTGTGTCGGTCGTTCGAATCAGCGGCCCGTTGACCAAAGACATATTGGCGAGGCTCGTCGGATCAGTGCCGACAGCCCGATATGCCGTACGGCGAACGATTCGGACTCGTAACAACCAGCCGATCGACAGCGGCCTCGTATTGTTTTTTCCTGGGCCACACTCGTTTACCGGCGAAGACGTCGCCGAACTTCAGCTGCACGGCAGCAAAGCCGTGCTGGCGGCGCTGTTTGAGGCCCTTGGTGAAATGCCAGGCGTTCGGATGGCGGTTGAGGGCGAGTTCTCCCGCCGCGCTTTTGAAAACGGTAAGCTCGATCTCGTCGAAGTCGAAGGCCTGGCCGATCTTATCGGCGCCGAGACCGAGATGCAGCGGCGTCTTGCGGTCGAACAGAGTGCCGGCGGGCTTTCCCTGATTTACGATTCGTGGGCGAAACGATTAACGCGCGCCCGCGCGTTAATCGAGGCGGAACTTGATTTTCCCGACGAGGATGATGTTCCAGGCTCAGTATCCGACATGGTCTGGGCTGAGATGGAAAGGCTACACCATGATATCGGGCAGCACCTGTCGGCAGCCTCGGCGGGAGAGATTATCCGGGACGGCTTCAAGGTGGTCATCGCCGGGGCGCCGAACGCGGGGAAATCCAGCCTGCTGAACGCTCTCGCGCGACGCGACGTGGCGATTGTCACGGATATCGCCGGAACCACCCGCGATGTCCTGCAGGTCGATTTCGATATTGATGGCTACCTGATCAAGCTTTATGACACGGCGGGTCTTCGCGAGGCGGATGATCGGGTCGAGATGGAGGGCGTGCGGCGCGCACGTGTCGCGCTCCGTGATGCCGATCTGGTGCTGCTGCTAGTCGACATGACGAACCCCCTGCTCCCTGACGACTTGGACCAGGCTTCGCCACATGTTACTGTCGGGACGAAGAAGGATCTCGTCGATGTCGTCTCGGGTCATTACGACCTGCAGATCTCGACGACAACGGGTGACGGCTTGTTGGAATTGCGGCAGGTGATCGGCAACAGCGTTGCGACGCGGCTTACCGGCCTGTCCATGGCAATTCCCAGCCGCCAACGGCATAAGGATTCGCTGGCGAAATGTTTGGCGGCGCTTGAGAACGCCATCTCGGCGACGGATGTCAATCTTGAGCTGCGCACCGAACAGCTTCGCGTTGCTGCGGACTATTTGGGCAGAATTACCGGCAGAGTGGATGTCGAGCAGCTGCTCGGCGTAATCTTCTCAGAGTTTTGTATCGGCAAGTGATTCACGTGAAACACCGGGGTCTATGCCTCGGTTTCACCTGAAACGACTGGTGGATTTGGAGTATCGGATGTCCGATAATGTCTATGATGTCATTGTGATCGGTGGCGGCCATGCGGGGTCGGAAGCCGCCAGTGCGGCCGCGCGCCTTGGCGCCAAAACCGCTTTGGTGACACATAGACGCGATACGATCGGGGTTATGTCCTGCAATCCGGCCATCGGCGGTCTCGGCAAGGGCCATTTGGTTCGCGAGATCGACGCGATGGACGGGCTCATGGGTCGCGTCGCCGACGTCGCCGGCATCCAGTTCAGGATGCTGAACAAGAAAAAAGGCGCGGCCGTGCGCGGACCGCGGACCCAGGCCGATCGAAAACTTTATCGTTTAGCGATGTTGACGGCGATCGAGGCGACTGCCGGTTTGGATATCGTCGAAGGCGACGCCTTTGATCTGAAAGTCGTCAATGGCCGCGTGGCCGGGGTGATCATGCAGGACGGCCGCGTGCTTGGAGCGGCGGCCGTTGTACTGACGACCGGGACCTTTCTTCGCGGCCTCATTCATATCGGTTCAGAGAAGACGCCGGCTGGTCGCGTTGGTGAAGCACCGTCGATTGGGCTGTCGGCCACCCTGGCCAGGCTTGGATTGCGGCTGGGACGGTTGAAGACCGGGACACCGGCGCGGTTGGACGGAAAAACCATCGACTGGCAGGCCGTTGGCCGGCAGGGGCCCGACGAGGAGCTTGTCCCCTTTTCGCTGATGACCGA
This sequence comes from Rhizobium sp. BK619, assembly GCF_014195245.1. NCBI lineage: Bacteria > Pseudomonadati > Pseudomonadota > Alphaproteobacteria > Hyphomicrobiales > Rhizobiaceae > Rhizobium > Rhizobium sp. BK619. The sequence goes on from NZ_JACIBH010000002.1 coordinate 64,936, forward strand.
TGCAATTACCACTCCGCAGATCGAATGTGGGGTCACCCGGACGACCGAGGCGACACACCGCATCATCGTCGACAACATCATGCGGTCGGCCATGTATTCCGGCCAGATCGAAGGCGTGGGTCCGCGCTATTGTCCGTCGATCGAAGACAAGCTCGTTAAGTTCGGAGAGCGGGACGGACATCAGGTCTTTCTTGAGCCAGAAGGTCTCGACGATGATACCGTCTATCCAAACGGGATCTCGACATCTTTGCCGGCAGAGGTCCAGGCCGAATTCATCAAGACGATTCCCGGGCTTGAGAGGGCGAGAATCATTCAGCCGGGTTACGCGATCGAATATGATTATGTCGATCCGAGAGAGCTGACACCCTCGCTCGAGGTCAAACGGCTGAGCGGCCTTTTTCTCGCGGGTCAGATCAATGGCACGACCGGTTACGAGGAAGCGGCCGCCCAAGGCTTGGCCGCCGGGCTGAATGCTGCATTGCGAAGCAGCGATTCGGATCCGTTTCATTTCAGCCGTACAAATTCCTATATCGGCGTGATGATTGATGATCTGATTTCGCGCGGCGTTACGGAACCGTATCGAATGTTTACATCGCGCGCGGAATATCGGCTGACGCTAAGGGCAGACAATGCCGATACGCGGCTAACGCCGTTGGCGATGCAGCTCGGATGTGTGAGCGGCGAACGAAAACAGCGATTCACACGCTATCAGACAGAAATCGAAGCGGGTCGGATGCTTCTGCAGTCATTGACGTTGACGCCGAACGAGGCGCGGCGCGTCGGTTTGAACATCAATCTCGACGGCCAGCGCCGAACGGCTTATGACCTGCTCTCCTATCCGAACTATGATTTTGATATCCTGCGAAAGGTGTGGCCTGAAGAGCTGGGGGCGATTTCCGGGAAAGTCGCGGAGGCATTGGAAATCGAAGCGGGCTATTCGGTCTACCTCGACCGGCAGGCCGCGGCGATCGCCGATCAGCAGCGCGACGAGGACCGGCATATACCGGCTGATTTCGACTATGCGGCGCTGTCCGGCCTTTCGAACGAGCTTAAGGCCAAGCTCGGCGCTGCTCGCCCTTTCAATATTGCCCAGGCCGCAATCGTTGAAGGGATGACTCCGGCGGCCGTCGCGCTGTTGCTCGTGCATCTGCGTCGGCGCAACACCCCCGAGCGATATAGCGCCTAGATACAAGATATTGAGAGTAAGAATGGAATTAAACGGTTTACGTGTTTCACGTGAAACACAGGAACGGCTTCAACACTTCGCAGTGCTTTTTCAGAAATGGGCCAAAACTATCAACCTGGTGGCGCCGTCAACACTCGACGATCTCTGGAATCGGCACATCGCCGACAGCAGCCAAGTATTTCAAATCCATCCCAAGCCGGTGATCTGGGCCGACCTCGGAAGCGGCGGCGGTTTTCCCGGCGTCATCACGGCGATCTTCTTGGCCGAACTGCAGGACGGATGGGTGCATCTGGTCGAGAGCAATCACAAGAAGGCCGCTTTCCTCCGAACAGCGCTGCGGGAAACAAATGCCCGCGGCAGCGTGCACAGCAGCCGGATCGAAGATGCCCATGCGGAGATCGGGGAATGCGGGGCGATTTCGGCCCGGGCGCTCGCCGATCTTGACAGACTCCTCGAATATTCTGCTCCCTGGATGCTGGGCGAAAAAGATTGCCGCAGCTTTTTTCATAAAGGCCGGGATTACCTGAGGGAAATCGACAAAGCACGTGGTCGGTGGGAATTCGATCTGTTAGAACATAGTAGCGCCGTCGAGCAGGCATCTGTCATTCTGGAAATAACGAATCTCCGGCGCTTGGTTTAACAGATCGGATATTGCGGCAATGGCTGGCGAACGACATCGGATTATCACCATCGCAAATCAAAAGGGTGGCGTTGGCAAAACGACCACCGCTATCAATCTGGCAACAGCGCTCGCTGCTATCGGCGAGCGTGTCCTGATTGTCGATCTCGATCCGCAGGGCAACGCGAGCACTGGTCTTGGCATCGACCGTCGAGACCGCAAGCTCTCCTCGTACGACCTGATGATCGGCGAGCGTGGAATCACCGAAGTGACGCTCGAAACCGCCGTGCCCAATCTGTTCATCGTTCCTTCGACGATGGATCTGCTTGGTGTCGAGATGGAGATCTCGCAGCAGAGCGATCGGGTGTTCAAATTGCGCAAGGCGCTGTCGTCGCCCGAAGCTATGGCATTTTCGTATATTCTCCTGGATTGCCCGCCCTCGTTCAACCTGCTGACGATGAACGCGATGGCGGCAGCCCATTCGGTGCTGGTGCCGCTGCAGTGCGAATTCTTCGCGCTGGAGGGGCTGAGCCAATTGCTCGAGACCGTCAGCCAGGTTCGCCGGACGGTGAACCCGCGTCTGGATATCCAGGGAATCGTCTTGACGATGTTCGATGCGCGCAACAATCTTGCCCAGCAAGTGGTCAATGATGTGCGCACGCATCTCGGCGAAAAGGTTTACCACACGTTAATTCCGCGCAATGTACGGGTCTCCGAGGCGCCCTCCTATGGCAAGCCGGCCATTCTCTATGATCTGAAATGCGCGGGCAGCCAGGCCTATCTGCAGCTGGCCTCGGAGGTCATTCAACGCGAGCGCCAGAGGCTGGCCGCGTAACTATCATTGCAGGGGTGAGTTTGGATCATGAATGACGATGTATCGAAAAGGCGATTGGGCCGTGGCCTTGCGGCGCTGATTGGCGAAATGGATCAGCCTGTCCCGGTGGAAGCCGAGCGGACGATCAGTGCCGACAGAATGATCCCGATCGAATTCGTCAGCCGCAATCCGCGCAATCCTCGCCGTTTCTTCGATGACACCGAGCTGCACGATCTCGCCAGCTCCATCCGCCAGCACGGAATCGTGCAGCCGATCGTCGTGCGAACGATGGATCGCGATCGATACGAGATTATCGCCGGCGAGCGACGCTGGCGCGCCGCTCAACTGGCTGGGCTGATCGAGATCCCTGTTATTGTTCGGGACGTGGACGACAAGACGGCGCTGGAGATCGCCATTGTCGAAAACGTACAGCGCGCCGATCTCAATCCCCTCGAAGAGGCCCTGGGCTACGAGCAGCTGATTGCCGAATATGGTTATACGCAGAACGACCTCGGCGAAATCATCGGCAAGAGCCGCAGCCATGTTGCAAACTCGTTGCGGCTGCTGAAGCTGCCCGATCCGGTTCGCGATCTGCTGGCCGCCGGCAGCTTGTCAGCCGGGCATGCCCGTGCGCTGGTTTCGACGCCGGATCCGGCAGGTCTTGCTCGCACCATCGTTGCCAAAGGCATGTCGGTGCGCGATGCGGAAAAGCTGGCGCAAAACAATATCAAAGCTCAATCCGAGCCGCAGCTGGCCGCCTCGCGGCGAGATCAGAAGGATTCAGATACACTGGCCTTGGAGCGGACGCTGTCCGATGCACTTGGCCTCGATGTTGCGATCAATCACAAGACGAGCGGCGGCCAGATTAAAATTTCCTACAAGTCGCTGGAGCAGCTCGAAGAAATCTGCCGTTTGCTCGAAAGGCGATAGTGCATTCTGCCGGAAATGCGCAGCAGCTCCGAGATGACGACATGTATTGACAAAGTTTTGGTCAGGCGGATTTGCGGCCGGATTGAAGGGTCGTGGACAGAAGTGTTTGCATCGCAACGCTATCCTCCAGCACCTGTCGCCGTCGGCTCTGCAGAATGGCGGCCTGCAGACGATTGGATTCACGCGCGATGGCCTCCGCAGTCCATTGGCGCAGTGCCTGTTCGATGATCGGCTTGCGGCGAAAATGCAGATGGCGGCCCATTGTCTGCATGATCTGAGGCGCCTGCAGGCGTTTTTCTTCCATTTCGGCCCGCATTGTATCGAGAAGCTGAAACTGCTTCAGGCATGCCTGCAACACGAGAAAGATCGCGGTTTTGGAGCTGCTGATCTTCTGCATAGCGTGCAGAAAACCGTTGAGATCGCCGCTTAAAATCGCGTCGACGGCATCGTCGACGGAGATCGCACTGGCGTCGCCGATTATTTCGGTAACGTGATGTTCTTCGACCGTCGGAAAGCCGCGGCAATAGAGAGCAAGCTTGCGCACCTCGTTGCGTGAAGCGATGCGGTCGCCGCCGATCAAGGCGATCAGCGCCTGGCGGGCGGCCGGCGTGATGCCGAGCTTTTCCGCACTCAATTCGGCATCAATCAGAGTGTTTAGGGCGCGGCTGTCATCGGCATAAGACGGGATCGTCATGATCGATCGCGCGGCCTCGGCCGTCTTGCGCAGCAGCGAACCCTTCTTCAAGTCGCCGGCTTCGACGATCAGATGGGCGGCTTCGAGTGGCTTTTCCGCCAGCAGCGCCAAGGGGTCGACAAGGTATTTTTCATTGGCGGCGCCGCGGATCCAGATCAGCTTCTCACCACCGAACAGTCCGATAGACTGGGCCTCGTCGACCAACCGTCCGGGATCCTTCTGCAGGTCGCCAATATCGAGTTTGGTCAGCGAGAAGGGATCATCGAGAGCCACACCGGTCTTACCGGCCAACTGAGCGGCCCGCTCGGACACGAGACCGCGGTCGGGTCCGTAAATGACAAAGATCCGATAGTTCCGCGCCGATTTCTGCAGGAAGGTTTCGAATTCGTGGGATTTTATCTCCGCCACATTCCCGCCCTCAGCGGCTGAGCGCAGCGGCGATATCGGCTCCGACGAATTCCGCCACCTGATCGGCCGCACGGTTCTGGGCATCGCGGATTGCCCGCTGCTTGGCGAACTCCTGGTCAGGGAAATCCACCAGTGCCGTGGTCGAGCGGCTGCCGGCCTTGATGACGTGGTTATCGGTTGCCGCGCGCAGCGTGTAGGTAACGCTGACGGTGACACGACCAGCGCGCGACGTATCGGCCGAATCCGTCAGCAGCGTATCGGCCACGGATGAAGTGACGTGCAAGTCGACCTGATAGTCCGGTTTTTCAGGTTCGCCGGCACCACGCGACGCCATGAAGATCAAATGATTGCGGACCTGCTGCTCGATCCGGCTGCCTGCCGGGGAAAAGCCGACCGCGGCCAGCTTTTCCTTGAGACCGGAACTTTCCGAATAAAGCGGCCGGACCTGGCAGGCAGAGAGAATAGCCGCCGAGGCAAGGATCATGGCGATGCCGGCGTTGCGAGCCAGCTTGCAAGCGATATCAGACGACAATGTTCACAATCCTTTGGGGAACCACGATGATCTTCTTCGGTGCCTGTCCGTTCAGCGCGTTCTTCACCGCATCCAGATCCAGCACGGCGTTGGTAACGGCATTCTGATCTGCGTCGCGAGAAATTGTCAATTCAGCGCGTTTCTTGCCGTTGATCTGGACCGGCAGGACGACATCATTTTCGATGACCAGCGTTTCGTCGTATTGCGGCCAGCCAGTCCGGGCAAGCAGCCCTTCATTGCCGAGTGCCGTCCAGCATTCCTCAGCCAGATGCGGCGTCATCGGCGCGACGAGCTGGATCAGGATCTCGGCGGCATTGCGCACTGCCGCGCGATAGGTGGCATCGCCCTCGCCCGCCGCAACCCTGGTCATTGGCGCGGCCAGCGCGTTCACCAGCTCATAGATCCGGGCAACGGCCTTGTTGAACCAGAGCTTGTCATAATCGTTCTCGACAGCCTTCAGGGTCTTGTGGGCGGCCTGGGAGATCGACAGTGCTTCCCCCTCGGTTGCCGGCGCAGGCGCGACGGCGGACAGTGCGTCCGCGGCTTCGGAAATCAGCCGCCACAGACGCTGGGTGAAACGATGGGCGCCTTCGACGCCGGCTTCGGACCAGATGACATCACGCTCCGGCGGAGAGTCGGACAGAACGAAGAAACGGGCGGTATCGGCGCCATAAGAGGCGATGATATCGTCGGGATCGACAACGTTCTTCTTCGATTTCGACATCTTCTCGATCGAGCCGATGGCAATTTCCTCACCCGTTGTCAGCAGTAGGGCGCGGCGTTTGCCGTCGATCTCCTCGATGCGGATGTCGGCCGGTGCCACCCACTCACGGCTGCCGCCGGCACCGCGGCTATAGGTTTCATGCACCACCATGCCCTGGGTGAAGAGACCCTTGAAGGGCTCCGTGGCGGCGACATGGCCGGTCTCGCGCATGGCGCGGGTGAAGAAGCGGGAATAGAGCAGGTGCAGGATCGCATGTTCGATGCCGCCGATATACTGGTCGACCGGCAGCCAACGGTTAGCCGCCTCAGGATCGGTTGGTTTTCCCTCCCAAGGGGCGGTGAAACGGGTGAAGTACCAGCTCGAATCGACGAACGTATCCATCGTATCCGTCTCGCGGCGGGCGTCCTTGCCGCAGGTCGGGCAGGAGACATGACGCCAGGTCGGATGACGGTCGAGCGGATTGCCCGGCTGATCGAAGGTGACGTCGTCGGGCAGCTTGACCGGCAGGTCTTCCTTCGGCACCGGCACAACGCCGCAATCATCGCAATGGATGACCGGGATCGGGCAGCCCCAATAACGCTGCCGGGAAATGCCCCAGTCGCGCAGACGGAAATTGACCTTGCGCTCACCCTGCGGCGTATTGCCGAGCGAAGCGGCCGACAGCCGATCGGCAACGATATTGAAGGCTTCTTCCGTCGTCTTGCCGTCGAGGAAGCGCGAATTGATCATCACGCCATCGCCGTCATAGGCTGTGTCGCCGACTGCAAAGCGCGCCGCATCGCCATCTCTCGGCATGACGACGGCCACGACCGGAAGGCCATATTTCCGGGCAAAATCAAGGTCACGCTGGTCGCCCGAGGGGCAGCCGAAGATCGCGCCAGTGCCGTAATCCATCAGCACGAAATTGGCGACATAGACGGGCAGCTCCCAGGAGGGATCAAGCGGATGGCGGACGCGGATGCCGGTATCCATGCCCTTCTTCTCGGCGGTCTCGAGAGCGGCGAGCGAAGTGCCGGCGCGGCGGCACTCCTCGCAGAAGGCCTCGATCTCGGCATTTTTTGCGGCGGCATCCTTTGCCAGCGGATGATCGGCGGCAATCGCCAGGAAGGAGGCGCCGAACAGCGTGTCCGGCCGGGTCGTATAGACGGTGATCTCGGTTTCACCGGCGGGTGCCGTTTCCCCCACGATCTCCCAGCGGATCGTCAGGCCTTCCGAGCGGCCGATCCAGTTCTTCTGCATCAGGCGCACTTTTTCCGGCCACTGGTCGAGCGTATCCAGCGCGTCGAGCAGATCCTGGCTGAAATCGGTTATCTTGAAGAACCATTGTGTCAGTTCGCGCTGTTCGACCAGCGCGCCGGAGCGCCAGCCGCGGCCGTCGATCACCTGCTCGTTGGCGAGCACGGTATTGTCGACTGGATCCCAGTTGACCTTCGACTGCTTGCGGTAGACCAGGCCCTTCTCCAGGAAATCAAGGAAGAGATGCTGCTGGTGCTGGTAATATTCGACGTCGCAGGTGGCGAATTCGCGGCTCCAGTCCAGCGAAAGCCCCATGGCCTTCAGCTGCGCCTTCATCGAGCCGATATTCTGGTAGGTCCAGGAGGCCGGGTGCACGCCGCGCTCCATGGCGGCGTTCTCCGCCGGCATGCCGAAGGCGTCCCAACCCATCGGATGCAGAACGTTGTAACCGCGGGCGCGCTTGTAGCGGGCGACGACATCGCCCATGGCGTAGTTGCGGACATGGCCCATATGGATGCGCCCCGACGGATAGGGGAACATTTCGAGGACGTAATATTTTTCGCGCGGATCTGAATTGTCGGTCTCGAAGACCTTGTCTTCGTTCCATTTCTGCTGCCAGCGGGGCTCGGCATCGCGCGGATTATAACGTTCGGTGGCCATGGTATTCGAAATTCCGGAAAATCAGGGGAGGTTGGTCGAGACCTTCACCATGAAACCACGGTAGCGTCAAGTTTTGCAGGCGCTGCAAGCGTCCGATCTTCATCCTGGCTCGAGCGATTTCGCGAGAGCGGGTCTTGGCAAGCACAGATTGGCTGGTTAGTTCATTGCAATCCTTTCATGCTGGTATGTCGAGGCAGAACGATGGAACTTCAAGAGCGCTTGAACGACGTGCGGTCGCGGATTGCGGCTGGTGAACGCCAGGCAGCCCGCCCTGCGGGTTCCGTTGAGCTCGTCGCGGTGTCGAAGACCTTCCAGGCGGAGGCGATCCGACCGGCCATCGACGCCGGGCAGCGCGTCTTCGGCGAGAACCGGGTGCAGGAGAGCCAGGGTAAGTGGCCGGCGCTGAAGGCAGAGCGGCCGGATATCGTGCTGCACCTGATCGGACCGCTTCAATCGAACAAGGCGGCGGATGCGGTGGCGCTTTTCGACGTCATCGAGACGGTGGATCGGGAAAAGATCGCCCGCGCGCTTGCCGAGGAGATGAAGCGGCAGGACAAGAGGCCGCGGCTCTACGTCCAGGTTAATACCGGGCTCGAGCCGCAGAAGGCCGGCATCGCGCCTGACGATACGCCGGCCTTCGTCAGCCTTTGCCGCGACGAACTCGGTCTTTCCATCGAAGGTCTGATGTGTATTCCCCCGGCCGAGGAAAATCCCGGACCGCATTTCGCCCTGCTCGCAAAGCTCGCGCTCAAATGTGGCGTCGGAAAACTGTCGATGGGCATGTCGGGCGATTACGAGACGGCGATCGCCTTCGGCGCCACCAGCGTGCGCGTGGGATCGGCGATTTTCGGCGCCCGCTGATACTCTGCTTTGGTCGGGCTTCCCGTTCCCCTCACTGCTGCCTAGATTGATATCGAGGCTTGCATATCCTGGGGAGGAGCAGATGCAGAACGGCTATCATCAGGCTTATGCTGCCTGGAAACGGGATCCCGAAGCCTTCTGGCGCGAAGCCGCCGCCGAGATCGACTGGTTCAAACCGCCCGAGCGGGTGTTTTCGCCCGATGAAGGCGTCTATGGCCGCTGGTTCTCAGGGGCCGAAACCAATACCTGCCACAATTGCCTCGACCGGCATGTGACTGCCGGGCGTGGTGGCGAGACGGCGGTTATTTTCGACAGTGCGATGACCGGCGAGAAGCGCCGTTTCACCTACGACGAAGTCCTTGACGAAGTGAAGGCCATCGCCGCGACGCTTGTTGATCTCGGGATCGGTCGAGGCGATCGCGTCATCCTCTATATGCCGATGGTCCCACAGGCGGTGTTTTCGATGCTCGCCTGCGCCCGCATCGGTGCGGTTCACTCCGTCGTCTTCGGTGGTTTTGCCGCCAGCGAGCTTGCTGCCCGCATCGATGATTGCGGTGCGAAGCTGGTGATCACCGCGAGCTGCGGGCTCGAGCCCGGCCGAATCGTCGCCTATAAGCCTCTGGTCGACCAGGCGCTCACGTTGGCGCGTTCGAAGCCGGAGCGCTGTTTGGTGCTGCAGCGGCCGGAGCTTCGGGCAGATCTCGTCAGCGGCCGCGATCAGGATTTCGAGGCGGCGGTGGCGCAGCATCGCGGCGCCGAGATCGCCTGTGTTCCGGTCAAGGCGACCGACCCGCTCTATATCCTTTACACCTCGGGAACCACCGGCCAGCCGAAGGGCGTCGTGCGCGACAATGGCGGCCATATGGTGGCGCTCAACTGGTCGATGCGGAATATCTACGGCTTGAAGCCGGGTGAGGTCTTTTGGACGGCTTCGGATATCGGCTGGGTCGTCGGGCACTCCTATATCGTCTATGCCCCGCTGATTTCGGGCGTCACTACCCTGATCTTCGAGGGAAAACCGGTCGGGACGCCGGATGCCGGCGCGTTCTGGCGTGTTGTTTCGGAATATCATGTGCGGGTGTTCTTCACCGCGCCGACGGCGTTCCGCGCTATTCGGCGGGAGGACGGAGACGGCGAGCTGCTGCGGCAGTATCCGATGCCGGATCTGCGGGCGCTGTTTCTTGCCGGCGAGAGGGCGGACCCGGAGACGCTGAAATGGGCGGAGCGCATGCTCGCCATACCCGTCATCGATCACTGGTGGCAGACGGAAACCGGCTGGCCGATCGCCGCCAATCCGCTCGGCCTCGGCGCCCTTCCCGTCAAGCACGGTTCGCCGGCGCTGCCGATGCCCGGCTATGACATCGCCGTGCTCGATGATGCCGGCCATCCGATCGAGGCGGGAACGCTCGGCAATATCGTCATAAAGCTTCCGCTGCCGCCTGGCTGTCTGCCGACCCTCTGGAATGCGGACGAGCGTTTCCGGTCGGCCTATCTCGGCGAGTTTCCCGGCACCTACAAGACGGCCGATGCCGGCTATATCGACGAGGACGGCTATCTCTTCATCATGTCGCGCACCGACGACATCATCAATTGCGCCGGACATCGGCTCTCCACCGGGGCGATGGAGGAGGTTTGCGCGCGTCATCCCGATGTCGCCGAGTGCGCGGTCATCGGCGTGATCGACAGGTTGAAGGGTCAGGTGCCATGTGGATTCCTGGTGCTGAAACGGAATGTTTCCCGCGAGGTGACGGCGATCGAATCAGAGGTGGTGGCGATGATTCGCGATCAGATCGGGCCTGTTGCCGCCTTCAAGATGGCCATCACCGTTAACCGGTTGCCGAAGACACGCTCCGGCAAGATCCTGCGCGGCACGATGCAGAAAATCGCCGACGGCATACCCTGGAAAATGCCCGCAACCATTGATGATCCAACGATTTTGGAGGAAATCGCTGAGGCGCTGCGCGGGCGTGGTTTGGGCTCTCTGCCGATGTGAAATTAAACATTCCGTAAGCCCAATTGAGGAATTGTTAACCATGTGATGCAAGGGTTTGTTAACGGCAATAGCTTGCATAGCAGGCTTTGCATGACGCGATCGCCGTTACCGGCCTACTGCATAATTCCTTCAATCGGGGGCAAAATTATGCGGCAGTTGAAGTGCTACAGCGTCCTTTGCGCGTCTGAAAGATGCGCGGCGCTGTGGTCCGGAATGCCCTTTCTCCAAAGATTGTGGAACGGATCATGACAAGCATCCTTACCAACAACGCTGCCATGGCAGCGCTGCAGACTTTGCGCGGCGTAAACGACAGCCTCAAGGACACCCAGGGTCGCGTTTCCTCGGGTTATCGTGTCGAAAAGGCATCCGACAATGCTGCCTACTGGTCGATTGCTACGACCATGCGCTCGGACAACAAGGCGCTTTCGGCTGTCTCCGATGCGCTCGGGCTTGGCGCGGCCAAGGTCGACACCGCCTATTCAGCCATGGACAGCGCGCTCGACATCGTCAGTGAAATCAAGGCGAAGATCGTTGCCGCCACGGAAAAGGGCGTCGACAAGACGAAGATCCAGCAGGAACTCGACCAGCTGCAGGAACAGCTGCTCAGCATCGCCCAATCGGCTTCCTTCTCCGGTGAAAACTGGGTCGCCGGCGCCGACGGCACGAAGAGCGTGGTTTCCTCCTTCGTGCGTGATGGCAGCAATGCCGTTTCGGTCAAGACGACGGACTACGTGCTCGATTCGGGCTCGCTTGGAAATGTGCTCTTCGGCATGACGAGCACCGGCGCGATCGAGACGAGCAGCGGGATCATCGGCACGGCCTTCAACGGAACCTATGGCGGCACCTTCATCGTTATGGCGTCGATCTATGATCTCGATATCACCGGTTTCACCCAGGGCCAGCTCGATTCAGCCCTGACCGGCGTCGAACTGGTTTTGGGTGCCATGACCGCCGCCGGCTCGGCTCTCGGCTCGATCTCGACCCGTATCCAGCTGCAGGAAAATTTCGTCAGCGGTCTTCACGATTCGATCGACTCCGGCGTCGGTCGCCTGGTCGATGCCGATATGGAAGAGGAATCGAGCAAGCTGTCGGCGCTGCAGACGCAGCAGCAGCTCGCCGTCCAGTCGCTGTCGATCGCCAACAGCTCGGCGCAGAACATCCTCACCCTGTTCCGCAGCTAATCCGCAACAAAAAACCCCGCCGGTCAGCTCATACCGGCGGGGTTTTTTATGAGATCGTCGATCTCTCAGTACTGATCGTCGTCGTCCTCGTCCTTCGGCGCCGAGCGCAACGAGCTCAGCTTGCGGAAGACGGCGTCGGCGTCGATTTCCTTTTCCTTTTCCTCCTCGCGCTCGTAGCTCGGGGTCAGGCGCTCGGTTTCCTGGGCCGATTGCAGTGTCGCGCCAAGCTCGGCGGCGGTCGGCAGCGGACGGCCCTTGGAAGCCTTTTCCACTTCCATGTCGAGATCGATCTGGCTGCAGAGGCCAAGCGTGACCGGATCCATCGGCGCCAGGTTGGCGGAGTTCCAGTGGGTGCGCTCGCGGATCTGCTCGATGGTGGATTTCGTGGTGCCGACGAGGCGGGAAATCTGCGCGTCCTTCAGCTCCGGATGGTTGCGAACGAGCCAGAGAATGGCGTTCGGACGGTCCTGACGCTTGGAAACCGGCGTATAACGCGGGCCGCGGCGCTTGGATTCCGGCACCCGCACCTTCGGTTCGGAAAGCTTCAGCTTGTGGTTCGGATTGGCTTCGGCGCGGGCGATCTCGTCGCGGGACAGCTGTCCGGTCGAGATCGGGTCGAGGCCCTTGATGCCCTGCGCGGCTTCGCCATCGGCGATCGCCTTGACTTCGAGCGGATGCAGTTTGCAGAACTGCGCGATCTGATCGAAAGACAGTGCCGTGTTGTCGACAAGCCAGATGGCAGTCGCCTTCGGCATGAGCAGTGTTTGAGCCATGGATATAGTCCTTCTATCGTCCGCGCCGGTCGCGGTCCGTGGATTGTCACCACAATGTCCGGGAAATATGGCGCTATATAACCGCACTGTCGCAGAATTGCAATTCTTCCGAAATGAAATGACCTTTGTCTAATTGCCGCCACGATGCGAGCTGCTATGAATTGCCGTGTTTTGAAATCCGGGCCCTAAATTCAGGCGGCCCGTCGCATGTCCCATGAGGAGGAGTTGCATGTCGGAGAAGATCTATCCGGTCACGAAGCCGGTGAAGGCGCGCGCCCTGATCGATAAGGAAAAGTACCTGAAATGGTACGAGGAAAGCGTCGAGAACCCGGACAAGTTCTGGGGCAAACACGGCAAACGGATCGACTGGTTCAAGCCCTATAGCAAGGTCAAGAACACGTCCTTTACCGGCAAGGTTTCGATCAAGTGGTTCGAAGACGGGCAGACCAACGTCTCCTATAATTGCATCGATCGCCATCTCAAGACCAACGGCGACCAGGTGGCGATCATCTGGGAGGGCGACAATCCCTATATCGACAAGAAGGTCACCTATAACGAGCTCTACGAACATGTCTGCCGGATGGCGAACGTGTTGAAGAAGCACGGCGTCAAGAAGGGTGATCGCGTTACCATCTATATGCCGATGATCCCGGAAGCGGCTTACGCGATGCTCGCCTGCGCCCGCATCGGCGCGGTACATTCGGTGGTCTTTGGCGGCTTCTCGCCCGAGGCCCTGGCCGGGCGTATTGTCGACTGTGAATCCACTTTTGTCATCACCTGCGACGAAGGTCTGCGCGGCGGCAAGCCGGTACCGCTGAAGGACAATACCGATACGGCGATCCATATCGCCGCCCGCCAGCATGTGCATGTCAGCAAGGTGCTGGTGGTGCGCCGCACCGGCGGCAAGACCGGCTGGGCGCCAGGCCGCGATCTCTGGCATCACCAGGAGATCGCCACGGTGAAGCCGGAATGCCCGCCGGTGAAGATGAAGGCGGAAGACCCGCTCTTCATTCTTTATACCTCAGGCTCGACCGGCAAGCCGAAGGGCGTGCTGCACACGACCGGCGGTTATCTCGTCTATGCGGCGATGACGCATGAATATGTCTTCGACTACCATGACGGCGACGTCTATTGGTGCACGGCCGACGTCGGCTGGGTCACCGGTCACTCCTATATCGTCTACGGGCCGCTCGCCAATTGCGCGACGACGTTGATGTTCGAGGGCGTGCCGAATTTCCCCGATCAGGGCCGCTTCTGGGAAGTCATCGACAAGCACAAGGTCAATATCTTCTATACCGCGCCGACGGCGATCCGCTCGCTGATGGGGGCCGGCGACGATTTCGTCACGCGCTCGTCACGCTCGTCGCTGCGGCTGCTCGGCACTGTGGGCGAACCGATCAATCCGGAAGCCTGGGAATGGTATTACAATGTCGTCGGCGACAAGCGCTGCCCGGTCATCGACACTTGGTGGCAGACTGAAACCGGCGGCCACATGATCACACCGCTGCCCGGCGCCATCGATCTGAAACCCGGTTCTGCGACAGTGCCGTTCTTCGGCATCAAGCCTGAACTGGTCGACAATGAAGGCAAGGTGCTGGAAGGGGCCGCCGACGGCAATCTCTGCATCACCGACAGCTGGCCGGGCCAGATGCGCACGGTCTATGGCGATCACGACCGCTTCATCCAGACCTATTTCTCCACCTACAAGGGCAAGTATTTCACCGGCGACGGCTGCCGGCGCGATGCGGACGGCTATTACTGGATCACCGGCCGTGTCGACGACGTGCTTAACGTCTCCGGCCACCGGCTCGGCACCGCGGAGGTGGAATCCGCGCTTGTCTCGCACAATCTGGTTTCGGAAGCCGCAGTCGTCGGTTACCCCCATCCGATCAAGGGCCAGGGCATCTATTGCTATGTGACGCTGATGGCCGGCCATGAAGGAACGGACACGCTCCGCCAGGACCTGGTGAAACATGTGCGTGCCGAAATCGGCCCGATCGCCGCGCCCGACAAGATCCAGTTTGCGCCCGGCCTGCCGAAGACCCGTTCCGGCAAGATCATGCGCCGCATCCTGCGCAAGATCGCCGAGGACGATTTCGGTGCTCTCGGCGATACCTCGACGCTCGCCGATCCTGCCGTTGTCGACGATCTGATCGCCAACCGGCAAAACAAGGCGACGGCGTGATAGAGAGAGCCGCTCCGGCCCTACCGGGTTCTGGGGCGGCTCAATTTGCTTCCACATTTTGATGCGTGGGAGTGGCCGGCGGTTCCCTCATCTTCCTGTAAGAGAAGACTGCCCGCGCGGTGACGTTAGCCGGATTCCTTGGCAACGATCCACCATCCCGTCCAGCATCCTGACTGCCAGATTCCGACCGAGACGAGAAAATCTAAAAATCGATCGCCCGGCCATTGATCTCGTAATCGCCGAAGCGGGCCGGCTCGGCTCCGCCGCGACCGCCGGTTTCCGGCGGCAGCTCCAGCGGCTTCTGGTTTTTTCGCCGCTCCGCGGCTTCGGCAAGCGCCCGTTTGGCAGCCGGGGACAGCATCTTGCGCGGCGGCTCCGATCTCTTGGCCGTCGGCGTTTCGCTATTGTCGTTATCGGCGTCCTGCATGGCATCTCCTGCCCGAAAATATTGAAAATGGCTGGTGAATAACCAAATCATAATGTGCCGGTGTCGGGATGGAAAGCTTGCGCCGGCGAAATCGGATATGGAGATCCGCAATGAACCTCGTCCGCACTGCCATGTTGCTTGCCTTCATGACGGCGCTTTTCATGTTTGTCGGCTTTCTGATCGGCGGCCGCGCCGGCATGATGATCGCCTTCGTCATAGCCGCCGGCATGAATTTCTTCTCCTATTGGAATTCCGACCGCATGGTGCTTTCGGCCTATCGCGCCCAGCAAGTCGACGAGCGCAATGCGCCCGAGTTCTTTGCGATCATGCGCGATCTCGCCCGCAATGCCGGCTTGCCGATGCCGAAGGTCTATCTCTACGACAGCCCGCAGCCGAATGCTTTCGCCACCGGGCGCAATCCCGAAAATGCCGCCGTCGCCGCCTCGACCGGCCTGCTCCAGGCATTGTCTCCGGAGGAAGTCGCCGGCGTGATGGCGCATGAGCTCGCCCATATTCAGAACCGCGACACGCTGACGATGACGATCACGGCAACGCTTGCCGGTGCGATCTCGATGCTCGGCAATTTCGCCTTCTTCTTCGGTGGCAACCGGGAAAACAACAACAATCCCCTCGGTTTCGTCGGCGTTCTCGTCGCGATGATCGTGGCGCCGCTTGCGGCCATGCTGGTGCAGATGGCGATCAGCCGGACGCGCGAATATTCGGCTGACCGCCGCGGGGCCGAGATCTGCGGCAATCCGCTCTGGCTTGCTTCGGCGCTCGGCAAGATCGCGCGGGGTGCTGCCCACGTGCCGAACGAGGATGCGGAGCGCAACCCGGCGACCGCGCATATGTTCATCATCAATCCGCTCTCCGGCGAGCGCATGGACAATCTGTTTTCCACCCATCCGAACACGGAAAACCGCATCGCTGCGCTGCAGGACATGGCACAGGGCGGCATGAACGTCTCGACGCCGCCGGTTCGGGCTGCTAATCCGTCGCGCAAATCGCGCTCTGTTCCGGATACGGGTCTTGGTCGCGGTGGTTCGCAACCGCCAAAAGGTCCATGGTCTTGAATTCAGACGGCACGAAGAAACCATTCCGCAAGCACAAGCGCTCCACCGAGCGATCCGCGCCTGTAAAGCCCGGCCTGCAGGCGCGGGCTGCAGCGGCAAAAATTCTCGGCGCTGTCGTCGAGCGCAAACTGCCGCTCGACGGTGCCCTCGATCATGAACACGGCAATCCGGCCTACAAGGCGCTTGGCGAAAGCGACCGGGCGCTTGTCCGCGCCATTCTGAACACGACGCTGCGTCATCTGCCGCGTATCGATGCCGCCATAAGCTCGCTGCTGGAATCGCCGCTGCCGGAGGGGGCACGGGCGCTGCAGCACGTGCTTGCGATCGGCGTCGCGCAGATCCTCTATCTCGATGTGCCCGACCATTCGGCCGTCGATCTTGCCGTCGAGCAGGCCAATCAGGATCCGCGCAACCGGCGTTTCGCCAAGCTGGTCAATGCCGTTCTTCGCCGGCTCGGCCGCGAGAAGGATGAGGTGCTCGGCGAGATCGACAAGGTCGCACCGATGCCGGCCTGGTTCATCGCCAGGCTTGAGAAAGCCTATGGCCGGGACGCGGCGCTGGCGATTTCGGAATCTCAGCTCCAACCGGCCGCAATCGATCTGACCGTCAAGTCGGATGCCGAAGGCTGGGCAAAGCGGCTGAACGGCGTTGTGCTGCCGACCGGCGGCGTGCGGCTCGCCGCCTTCGATGGCGGCATCCCGTCGCTCGAAGGCTTCGACGATGGCGCCTGGTGGGTGCAGGATGCGGCCGCAAGCATTCCGGCCAAGCTGTTCGGCGACCTCTCCGGTAAGCGCGCCGCCGATCTCTGCGCCGCACCAGGCGGCAAGACGGCGCAGCTCATTCTTGCCGGCGGCGCGGTCACCGCACTCGACCAGTCGGAAAGTCGGCTGAGACGGCTGCGGTCGAATCTCGACCGGCTCAGCCTGAAAGCAGAGACGATCGCGGCGGATCTGACGACATTCGAACCGGCCGAGCGTTTCGATGCAATCCTGCTCGATGCGCCCTGCTCTTCCACCGGCACGACACGCCGGCACCCCGACGTGTTGTGGACCAAGGGAGCCGAGGATATCGGCAGGCTGGCGGCGCTGCAGGAGCGGCTGCTGCGTCATGCGCTGACATTGCTGAAGCCGGATGGAACGCTGGTTTTTTCGAATTGTTCGCTGGATCCTACCGAAGGCGAAGAGGTCGTTGCCCGCGTTCTTGCCGATACGGATGGGATCGAGCGCGTTCGGATCGATGCCGGCGACTGGCCCGGCCTTGAAGCGGCGATCACGCCGCTCGGCGAATTCCGCACGCTTCCGACCATGCTGAAAATGCCCGATGGCATCGCCTCCGGTCTCGACGGCTTTTATGCCGCCATGCTGCGGCGCGTGGCCTGATTGCGGGCTTACGCGCGTCGTGCCACGTCTGCCCACGCAGGACGCTTTACAGCCGTGCTCGAACGCGGGTGAAACACGTTAATTTGCGTATATTCGAACATTGTTACGAATTAATTCATTGCGGGCGATGAAATCGGCCGCTTTTCACCTATTCTTAACCACGAGGGTCAATAGACAATAGAATATGCAGTCCGGTCGGCGTTTTGCGAGCATGTATGTTCGGGAGGCTTGGCGGCGCGCCTCGCGCCGCGTCGCGTTGCTGCGCCTAAAGCTCTTCCGCCATTCAATCAACGTGCCCGAGCGTCTGATCGTCGCGCCGACCGATCTCCGCAGCATCGATTCGCATGTGGCCGACGAGATTCTCAACGGACGTTTTCTGCTGGCCGGGCGGATGCTGGAAACGAGTGGAAAGTCACCCTTCACCTTTACCTTGCCCTCGCGCCCCTTCGCGATCCGCCTTCATAGCTTCGGCTGGCTGCGGCATATCCGGGCGAACAAGACGGAGCGCAGTTCGGCGGCGGCCCGCGCGATCGTTGACAGCTGGCTTTCCATCCATGCCGGGCGCATGGAAGGGATTGCATGGGAGATCGACGTCACCGCGCAGCGCGTCATTGCCTGGCTCTCGCATTCGCCGGTGGTGCTGCAGAATGCCGACCGCGGCTTTTATCGCCGCTTCATGAAGTCGCTGGCCTTCCAAGTGAGGTTCCTGCACCGCATGGCGCCGTATACGCTTGGCGGCCTGGAGCTGTTTCGGCTGCGTATCGCGCTCGCCATGGCCTCCGTCGCCATGCCTGCCCGCGCATCGACGCTCAGACGGGCGGCGCAGGCGCTCGACCGCGAATTCGATAGCCAGATTCTACCGGATGGCGGCCATATCTCGCGCAATCCGCGCGTCGGTCTGGAATTGCTGCTCGATCTGCTGCCGCTGAGACAGACCTATGTCAATCTCGGCCATGACCTGCCGCAGAAGCTGATCTCCGGCATCGACCGCATCTATCCGGCCCTGCGGTTCTTTCGTCATCAGGACGGGGATCTGGCGCTGTTCAACGGGGCGACATCGACGCTGGCAAACGAGCTGATCTCCGTGCTGCGCTATGACGAGACCGCCGGCCAACCGTTCAAGGCTTTGCCGCAGTCGCGCTATCAGCGGCTTTCCGGCGGAAAAACAGTCATCATTGCCGATGCCGGCACGCCGCCTTCGGGAGGCGCGCTGCGGACCGTTCATGCCGGCAGCCTCTCCTTCGAAATGTCGTCGGGCCGCCACCGCTTCATCGTCAATTCCGGCTCGCCGAAATTTGCTGGGCACCGCTATGTCCAGATGGCGCGCACGACGGCGGCGCATTCGACGGTTATTTTGAACGACACTTCGTCCAGCCGCTTTTCGCCCTCGCCCTTCCTCAATCACGCGATTACCGAACCGGTGAGAACAGTGACCGTCGAGCGTGCCGAAACGGAGGATGGACGTGACGGCATCAAGCTCAGCCATGACGGTTATCTCAGAGCGTTCGGGGTGCTGCACGAACGTGAGCTGACACTCAATGCCGCAGGCTCGATCGTGACCGGGCGCGACCGGCTCGTCGTCCGGGAAGGGTATGAACATGACGAGCCCTTGAAGGCTGTCGCCCGTTTCCATATTCATCCCTCCATCGTCCTGCAGCAGAGCGATGGGGAGTCCGTGCTGCTGACCGCGCCGGACGGCGAAAGCTGGCTGTTTTCGGCGCCCGGCAACGAAGTGCTGATCACCGAGGACATCTTCTTTGCCGACAGCTCCGGCATTTGCGGCTCGGACCAGATCGAAATCGACTTCGATCTCGCAGAGAAGACGGAAATCCGTTGGTTTTTGTCCCGCAAGGGATAGCACCTGTTTGCGCGGCGGCGAAGCTGTGCTAACGCGGCCTCACAATGCGAGCGTCCTGGAGCAGGATGATCTTAGGCCCGAGCCGGCCTGAAATCCGAATCCTGCTCTAAACCAAGCGGATGTCTCCCGAAGCCCGAACGGAGAAGGTTTCATGGCCGTCATTTCCAAGAAGATCCCCGCCCCTGACAAGGTCGAAATCAAGACCGCCCTCCTCTCCGTCTTCGACAAGACCGGGATCGTCGAGCTCGCCCAGGCATTGTCTGCCAGAGGCGTGCGGCTGCTGTCGACCGGCGGTACTTATAAAGCCATCGCTGCTGCCGGCCTTGCCGTTACCGATGTTTCCGAGATTACCGGCTTTCCCGAGATCATGGACGGGCGGGTCAAGACGCTGCATCCGACGGTGCATGGTGGCCTGCTGGCGATCCGGGACGATAGCGAACACCAGGAAGCGATGAAAACCCACGGCATCGAGGCCATCGACCTCGCAGTCATCAATCTCTATCCCTTCGAAGACGTGCGCGCCGCCGGCGGCGATTATCCGACGACCATCGAAAATATCGATATCGGCGGCCCGGCGATGATCCGCGCTTCGGCCAAGAACCATGCCTATGTGACGATCCTGACCGATCCGAACGACTATGCCGAATTCACCGAGCAGCTTTCCGCGGATGGTGGCAAGACCGCCTATGCCTTCCGCCAGCGCATGGCCGCCAAGGCCTATGCCCGCACCGCGGCCTATGACGCGGTGATTTCCAACTGGTTCGCAGAAGCGCTGTCGATCGATACGCCGCGCCACCGCGTCATCGGCGGGGCGCTGAAGGAAGAGATGCGTTACGGCGAAAACCCGCACCAGAAGGCCGCCTTCTATGTGACCGGCGAGAAGCGCCCGGGCGTTTCGACGGCTGCCCTCCTCCAGGGCAAGCAGCTCTCCTACAACAACATCAACGATACGGATGCCGCTTACGAGCTGGTCGCCGAGTTCCTGCCCGAGAAGGCGCCGGCCTGCGCCATCATCAAACATGCCAATCCCTGCGGCGTCGCCACCGGGTCGAGCCTGGTCGAGGCCTATCGGCGGGCGCTTGCCTGCGACAGCGTTTCCGCCTTCGGCGGCATCATCGCGCTCAATCGGACGCTGGATGCCGAAACGGCCGAGGAGATCGTCAAGCTGTTCACCGAAGTGATCATCGCGCCCGATGTGACCGAGGAAGCGAAGGCGATCATCGCCCGCAAGCCGAACCTGCGGCTGCTGTCGGCCGGCGGCCTGCCCGATCCGCGTGCCGCGGGCCTGACGGCGAAGACCGTTTCCGGCGGCCTGCTGGTCCAGAGCCGCGACAACGGCATGGTCGAGGATCTGGAGCTCAAGGTCGTCACCAAGCGTGCGCCGACGGCGCAGGAGCTTGATGATATGAAGTTCGCCTTCAAGATCGGCAAACACGTGAAATCGAACGCCGTGGTCTATGCCAAGGACGGCCAGACCGCCGGCATCGGCGCCGGCCAGATGAGCCGGGTCGATTCCGCCCGCATCGCCGCGCTGAAGGCGGAAGAAGCCGCCAAGGCGCTCGGCCGTGCAGTGCCGATGACACATGGCTCGGCGGTCGCCTCCGAAGCCTTCCTGCCGTTTGCCGACGGTCTCTTGTCGATGATCGCAGCGGGGGCGACGGCGGTAATCCAGCCTGGCGGTTCGATGCGCGACCAGGAAGTCATCGATGCCGCCGACGAACACGGCATTGCGATGGTCTTTACCGGCATGCGCCATTTCCGGCACTGAATGAGGACTGCGCCATGCTTCTGTCAGGTCCGACGCGCGTGACCCTACGCGCGATCGGCCGGATAGGGCGTGCGGACGAGCAGCACCAGGCCGCCGGCGAGAAACAGGATCAGTGTGGCCATTCCAAGCCGCGGTGACCCGCTCATATAGGTCATGAGCGAGAAAAGGAGCGTCGCCATGAAACTCGTGGCGCGCCCCGAAAGCGCGTAGATGCCGAAGTAGCGGCCGGCTTCCTCAGGGCTGACGCTGCGGGCGAGATAGGAGCGCGACGAGGCCTGCACCGGCCCGAAGGCGAACCCGATCAGCAGGCCGTAGAGGATATAGGCTTTTTCCGCCGCGGTGCCGAAGAGGCCGCCGGAATCCGCCGTCGGCAGCGGCAGCAGGCCGAACAGGGTGTAACCCGGCCCTGTCGAGATAATGCCGATGGTGGCGAGAAGCAGCATGGTGAGGCTGATGACGACGGTCACCTTCGACCCGACACCCTTGTCGATGCGGCCGGCGATCAGGCAGCCGAAGATCGCGACGACATTCAGGATGATGCCGTAGATGCCGATCTCGATCGTTGCCCAGCCGAACATGCCGGCGGCGAAGATACCGCCGAGGATCAGCAGGCCGTTGACGCCGTCCTGATAGATCATCCGGGCGATGAGAAATCTCAGGATGCCGCGGCGCTCCTTGAGTTCACCAAGCGTGTTTTTCACTTCCCGCAGCCCGGCACGGACGGCGGTGCCGAACGGAAGACCTCTGCCGACATCCGGCGTGAAGAAGAACATCGGCAGGATGAAGATCAGATACCAGACGGCCGAAATCGGCCCGGTGATGCGTGCATCCTGGCCGGTCCGAGGATCCAGACCGAAGAGCGGATCGAGGCCGAGGATAGTCTTGCCGCTCTCCGGGCTCGCCGCCAAAAGCGTCACGACGGCAATGAGCACGATGATGCCACCAAGATAACCGAGCCCCCAGGCGGTGTTGGAGAGCTTGCCGACCTCGTGTTTGGCGACCAGCCGCGGCATCATCGAATCGTTGAAGACGATCGAAAACTCGGCCGAGATCGAGGCAAGGATCATGAAAATGACCGGATAAAGAACAGGCGAGCCGGGGGCCGCGAACCACAGGCAGAAAAGGCTTGTGATTTTGATGATCGCGAAAAAGCCGATCCAGGGTTTGCGCGCGCCCGACTGGTCGGCGATCGAGCCGAGGATGGGCGAAAGCAGGGCGATGATCACCGAGGAGATCGTCGCCATGTTGCTCCACGTCGTCTGCGCGGAAACCGGGTCATCGGTCAGACGGGAAACGAAATAGGGACCGAAGATGAAGGTCGTGACCACGGTAAAGAAGGGCTGGGCTGCCCAATCGAAGAACATCCACCCCCAGATGCCCTTCTCCGTGGCTTTCGGCGGCTGTGTTCCTGTCCAGTCAATGCGATTCAACATCCGCTCCTTTTTCCGCGGACTGTCTCACCTCGCCCGGTCGCGCGCAAGATCGGTCAGGATACCTGCAGCAACGGTAATACGCGCAAGATTGGGATCGCCGCCATCGCTGAGGCTCGATAGCTCTTCGACGATCCGGTTGATGCGGATGCGATCCTGGGCATGCCAGGCCTGAACGGGGAGCTTTTCCTTGCCGTGATCGGACAGCGCCGAGATGACGATGTCGCGTCTTGCGCTGGCGATCTGGTCGATGCTGCGGGCAAGCGCCAGGTTCTCGTAATGGTCGGAGGTGAGGATCCGTCCGCCCGCCGCCAGCAGCCGGGCGATCCGGAAGGTTTGCGACACTGCGAAGTAGTTTTCGGCGGCGCGCACCAGGGGCTCGCCGGTGCGCTCGGCAATCTGCATGATCTCGGGCACCAGCGCGAAGCTCTGCAGGTTGGCGATCTCGGCTGCGAGCTTTTCGGGGACGCCCGCCTGGATATATTCCGCCTGGCGCGCCGCGGCATCGCCGGCCGATTGTTCGGCAAAGGCAGGCTTCAGTTTCTTCAGAGCAGCCTGCAGCCGGCTAATCACTTCGGCCATATCCGACTTGGTCATGGCGGTCTTCAACAGCAGGCGCGTCAAGACGGTAAAGCTATGGCTGATTTCCTCGTAGATGCGGTTCTGCATCTCGCCCGATATCCGGCCGTCGAGCGCATCCGTTTCGGCCCAGAGCCGGGTCAGGTCGAAACCGTCGCGGGCAACGATCGCCGCGCGCACCACTTCCGGCGCCGAAGCCGCCGTCGCATCCATCATGGCAACGGTGAAGCTCGGCCCGCCGCGGTTGATCGCTTCGTTGGCAAGCACCGTCGCGACGATTTCGCGCTTCAGGCGGTGACCGGCGATATCGCCAGCGTTCGACTTCTGCATCTTGACGGGGAAATAATTCAAAAGCGTCGTGGTAAAATAGGGATCATCCGGCAGATCGCTGGCGGCAAGCGCATCGAAGAGCACGATCTTGGCATAGGATACCAACACGCCGATTTCCGGCCGCGTCAGCGGCTTGCCGGCTGTATAACGTTCGGCCAGCGTCTGTTCGTCCGGCAGCGTCTCGACCTTGCGGTTCAGCTGGCCGGTGGCCTCGAGCACGCTCATGAAACGGCCAAGTTCCAGGCCGTTTGCCGTGCCCTTACGTTCCGTCAGTGAAATTGCCAGCGATTGCAGGTAGTTGTTGCGCAGCACCAGGCTTGCCACTTCGCTGGTCATCGAAGCCAGAAGCTGGTCGCGTTTTGCGCGGGTCAGGCGCCCGTCATGCATGGCGGCCGCCAGTGCGATCTTGATGTTGACCTCGACGTCCGAAGTGTTGACGCCGGCCGAATTGTCGATGGCGTCGGAGTTGCAGCGTCCGCCCTTGAGACCATAAGCGATGCGGCCCTTCTGAGTGACGCCGAGGTTTGCGCCCTCGCCGATCACCTTGGCGCGCACCTCAACCGCCGTGACGCGGATCGGGTCGTTGGCGCGGTCGCCGACTTCGGCGTCGGTTTCGGACGGCGCTTTCACATAGGTGCCGATGCCGCCGAACCAGAGCAGGTCGACCGGGCTCTTCAAGATCGCCGTGATGATTTCGAAGGGCGTAGCCACGGCCTTGTCGATGCCGATCGCGGCCACCGCTTCCGGTGTCAGCGTGACTGACTTCGTCGCGCGGGAGATGATCATTGCACCCTTGGAGAGCACGCTTTTGTCGAAATCCTGCCAGCTTGACCGCGGCAGGTCGAAGAGCCGCTGGCGTTCGGCGAGCGTCTTTTCCATATCGGGATCAGGATCGATGACGATATCGCGGTGGTCGAAGGCGGCTATCAGCCGGATCTTCGGAGAGAGCAGCATGCCGTTGCCGAAAACGTCGCCGGACATGTCGCCGACGCCGGCAACCGTGAAGGGCGTCGTCTGGATGTCGATGTCCATTTCACGGAAATGGCGTTTGACGGTTTCCCAGGCGCCGCGGGCGGTGATGCCCATCTTCTTGTGGTCGTAACCGGCCGAGCCGCCGGAGGCGAAGGCGTCGTCCAGCCAGAAGCCGGCTTCCTGCGCCAGCGCATTGGCGGTGTCGGAGAAGGTCGCGGTGCCCTTGTCGGCGGCGACCACGAAATAGGGGTCGTCGCCATCGAGCCTGACCGTATCCTTCGGCGGCACGATCTCGGCGCCCGATATATTGTCGGTGATCGACAGCAGCGTGCGGATGTAGGTCTTGTAAGCCTCGCGGCCGGCATTGAAGATCTCGTCACGGCTGCCGCCGACGGGTAGCTTCTTCGGATAGAAGCCGCCCTTGGCGCCGACCGGCACGATGACCGCGTTCTTCACCTGCTGGGCCTTGACGAGGCCGAGCACTTCGGTGCGGTAGTCCTCGGCGCGGTCCGACCAGCGCAGCCCGCCGCGCGCCACCTTGCCGAAGCGCAGGTGCACGCCTTCGACTTCGACGCCGTAGACGAACATCTCGCGGAAGGGTTTGGGCTGCGGCAGCCCGTCGACCAGGTGTGGATCGAGTTTGAAGGCCAGCATCGGCTTCGCCGATCCATCGGCATTCTTCTGGAAATAATTGGTGCGCAGCGTGGCATCGACGATATTGACGTAGCGGCGCAGGATACGGTCGTCGTCAAGGCTCGGCACGTCGGCAAGCTCGACCTCGATCGCCTGATGCAGGTCGGCAAGCTTCTTGACGCGGGCCTTTTCGGAAGGCCGGGTGTCGAGCGTGTCGTGGAACAGCCGGAAGATGGCGGCGGCGACGCCGGGATATTTGTCGAGCGTCGTCGCGATATAATCCTGCGAATAGGCGATGCCGGCCTGGCGGAGATAGCGGGCATAGGCGCGCAGCACGTTGGTCTCGCGTGCCGAGAGCCCGGCCGAGAGGATCAGCCGGTTGAAACTGTCATTGTCGATCGTGCCGGCGAAGGCAGCCACGAAAGCTTCCTCGAGGGCGGCGCCGTAACGCTGCAGATCGATGTCGCCGCCGTTGCGGGCCTCGAGTTCCATATCGTGCAGCACGACGAGTTTCGTTTCTCCGTCTGTCGCCGGTACGTCGATGTCGAAGGTGCGTTCGCTGACGACATTGAAGCCGAGATTCTCAAGCAGCGGCACGCGACGCGACAGCGCCAGCTGGCCGCCGGCGTGGAAGATCTTCAGCGAGAGGGTACGGCTCTGCTCCTCCTGACGATGGTAGAACTCGATGCGAAGCGGCTCGCCGGCGGCGCAGGCGACGATATCGGCGAGATCGGCCACGGTTTCTTCAGGCGTGAAGGAATCCTGAAAGGCCTGGTCGACCGAGATCTTTGGCGCCTTGGGTCCGGCCAGCGCCTCGTAACGGTCATCCCAGCGGGCGGTGATCTCGCGGATCACCTGCTCGAGCTTTGACTGCGGAATGCGCGGCGTCTTGCCGCCGGAGCGGCCGATGATGAAATGCACGCGCGCCACGCCGCCTTCCGGGAAAGCCGGGTAATAGGCGGAGACACGGCCGTCATAGACGGTCTTCAGATAGGTGCCGATCCTTTCGCGGACGATCGAGTCATACTCCTCGCGCGGCACATAGACGATCACCGAGACGAAGCGGTCGAAATGATCGATGCGCGGCAGGACGCGCACGCGCGGCCGGTCGGCCAGGTCGTTGATCTGTTCCGCAAAACTGGCAAGCAGCGTGGTGTCGATCTGGAAAAGGTCGTCGCGCGGATAGGATTCCAGCGTGTTGTCGAGCATGCGGCCGGAATGGCTCATCGGGTCGAAGCCGAAATGTTCCTTCACCTTCTCGATCTTGGAACGCAGGAGCGGGATTTCCGAGGCGAGCGATGTATAGGCCGTCGAGGTGAAAAGGCCGACGATGCGCAGCTCGCCGGTGACGTTGCCGGCGGCGTCGAAGCGTTTGACGCCGACATAATCCATGTAGGCCCGACGATGGACGATGGATTTCACATTCGCCTTGGTGACGATCAGGAAGTCGGGACCGTCGAGGAAGGCAAGGATTTCAGGCGTCGTCGTTACGGCATCCTTGCCGGTGCGCAACACGAGCACATCGGGATTGGAGAGGATGCCGAGGCCGGTACCCTTGTCGCGTTCGACCTTGGCATCGGCACCCTTGCCTGAATAGACATATTCGCGCATGCCGAGGAACGTGAAATTCTCGTCGCGCAGCCATGTCAGGAAGGCGACGGCTTCATCGCGATCAGCCTTCTTCCTGCTGGCGCCATTGGCTGAAAGTTCGACGATCACCCCGTCGATCTTGGACAGCATCGGCTTCCAGTCGGACACCGACAGGCGGACCTGCTCAAGCACGGTTTCGATGCGCTTGACGAGATCTGCCGCCTGGGCGGAGTTGAGCGGCGCAATATGGAGCTGGATGTGGCTGACGCGGTTGGCCGGGTCGCTCGGGTGATCGGCGGAATAGAGCGCAGGCGCCTTGCCCTTCTCCATGACCAGGATGGGATGCACGGCCATGAACAGATCGCGATAGGTGCTCGTCACTTCACCCATGACCGATTCAAACAGGAAAGGCATGTTCCGGTCGGTGACCGAAAGCACCGAAACGGCAATGCCATCGGGCGTCACATCGGCGATGGTGTCGATGCCGACGCGGGGCGCCTTGCCGTTCCAGGCGGCGAGTTCCTTTGCCGAATGCACGGCGGAGAGCGCCAGCATCTCAGGCGTATAGCGTTCGAGATCGTCATTGCTGGCCCGTCCGAAGAGAATTTCCGGATCGAGATGCGCTTCGCCCGTCGCCTTGGCGACCTTGCGCGCGCTTTCGATCTGTTTTTCCCGTTTCGGATTGTTTCTGGCAGCCATGAATCGCCTCCCGCAATGGACTGGTTTTCTGCAAGCTAGCAGAAGATTTCGCGAAAAAATCTCTAAAATGCGGCCTTGAGGGATCGTTTTGATGCTTTTTTGACGCTGGAAATGGGAAATTGTCAGAGATTTTTCCGATTTCGTGGCCAAAACGAACGGGAGGATCCTCTTTTTCTTTTTCGTTCCGCCGCACATTTCCATGCTCACGTGAAGAATGGTTGACAGCGCGGCGTCAAAAAGATCATCAAACGCGGTCATCATTCGGATCTTGTCTCATGTCGGAAAATGCAGCGGGCGCAGTCATCGTCATCTCCAGTCATGTGGTGCGCGGCTCGGTCGGAAACCGGGCGGCCGTCTTTGCGCTGGAAACGCTTGGTCATCCGGTCTGGGCGCTGCCGACCATCGTGCTGCCCTGGCATCCCGGCCACGGCCGCTCGACGCGGCTGACATTTGCCGAAGCGGATTTCGACGCGGCGATCGACGATCTGATCCGCGCGCCCTGGATCGGCGAAGTCAGGGCAGTGCTTTCGGGCTATTTCGGCAATGCCGCCCAGGCGCGCTCCGTGGCCCGGCTGATCGCCGCGCTCAGGCAAGATAATCCCGAACTGGTCTACGTCTGCGACCCCGTCATGGGCGATCTCGGCGGTCTCTACGTGCCGGAGGCGACCGCCGAAGCCATTCGCGACCATCTCATCCCGCTCGCCTCTCTGGCGACGCCGAACCGCTACGAACTCGCATGGCTGTCCGGGGCGGCGCTTGACGACAACAGCGCGATCATGGAGGCGGCGCTGGCGCTCGGGCCGTCGCGCATGCTCGTCACCTCGGCCGTGCCGATGATGGCGGGCGGTACCGGCAATCTCTATCTTTCCGGCCGTCACGCGCTTCTTGCCGAGCACCGCGCCGTCGAAAACGCGCCGAATGGTCTCGGCGACCTGCTGGCCGCCGTCTTCCTGTCGCGCCTTCTATCCGGCCTCGAGGACGAAAAGGCGCTGCAGCTTGCCACGGCCAGCGTCTTCGAGGTGCTGGCGCGCGCCGTCAAGCGCGGCAGTAACGAGCTGATGCTGGCGAGCGATGCTTCCAGTCTTTCGACGCCGATGGCCATGGTGCAGATGCGCCGGCTCCTGCACCCGGCGCAGCGGCGGAAAAAATGACGCATCCATCAATGTGCTCATTTTGCAGTGCAGCAGTTGATCTTGTCTTCCGCGCGCGCTAATCCAGAAGCATGCAGCGTTTTCCAAATTCCCTTCTGGACGGTTACCGCAACTTCATGAACGGGCGTTATGCCGACGCCCGCGACAGGTATCGGCTGCTTGCCGAAAACGGTCAGAGTCCGAGCACGCTGGTCATTGCCTGTTCGGATTCCCGTGCGGCACCGGAGCTGATCTTCGATGCCGGCCCGGGTGAGCTCTTCGTTATCCGCAACGTCGCCAACATGGTGCCGCCCTACGAGCCGGACGGCCATTTCCATTCGACGTCGGCCGCGCTCGAATTTGCGGTGCAGGCGCTGAAGGTCTCGGATATAGTCGTGATGGGCCATGGCCGCTGCGGCGGCATCCGCGCCGCGCTCGATCCCAATGCCGAGCCGCTGTCGCCGGGCGATTTCATCGGTCGCTGGATGTCGCTGGTCAAGCCTGCCGCCGAGCAGATCCAGAGCAATGACGTGATGACGGCCGCCGAGCGGCAGACGGCGCTGGAGCGCGTCTCGATCCGCAATTCGATCGAAAATCTCAGAAGCTTTCCCGATATCAAAGCACTCGAGGAAGCGGGAAAAATGCATCTCCATGGCGCATGGTTCGATATTTCCACAGGCGAACTCTGGGTGATGGATGCTGAGACACGTGACTTCATTCGTCCCGAAATCTAGGGATCTGCCGCTTTATCAGTTTATTAAGAATTGCTGCTAAGATTGGCGTCAATTGGTCGCGCACGACCGACGTTTTGAGCACCGTGGCGATTGGCGATGAAGTTCGAGACCATCAAAAGGGTTATCCTGGCCGCCATCATGCTGCCCTTCGTCTTCATGCTCATTGAAGGCGTCGTCGTCATACGGGCTTCAGTCAACCAATACAGGGATCTCGAGAAAGACCGGCAGTTCGCCGACGTGCTCGCCCGCGGCGGGTCGATCGCCGCCACGGAGATCCTGAGTGAAATCGGCGCCACTCGCCTTTATCTCGCGCATCCGAGCAGCAAGACCGCTGCTGATATGCAGAAAAGCCGGGTAACGCTCGATGACGAGCGCCTTGCCTTCTATGCCAGCCTGCCTTCCCGCGATACGCTCGACGAAGGGCTTGCGGAGGAATTGTCGATTCTCAGCCTTGCCTACAGCCGTATCGTCGCCGCGCGCAGCGCCGTCGACCAGGGCCGTTATGTCGGCAGCGATCCCGGGTCGATCTACTGGTATGCGGCTCTCAAGCAGCTTGCCGTCGTCGATGCGCTTTCACCCTTGATCAGCGATCCGGTGCTGCTGGAGAAATCCAACCAGCTGATGGGCATCATGCTGACCTATTATGGGGAGAGGCTGATCACCGGCATTGGCAGCCGTTACCTCGACCAGGGCGTGTCCGCCAGATTTCCGGTGGAGCTGTTCGTGCAGGGCAAGGTGATGATCGGCGAGGGCATGGATCACATGGTCTTCCATTCGGCGGCGCCGATCGTGCGCGACATTGTCGCCTATCTCGGTCGCCGCGACCAGGTGAAGGCTAATGCGATCACCGATGCCATTCTCGCCGGATCGCGGCCGACGCCCGCGGTGCGCGACGTCTGGGCGGCTGCGCAGAGCGAGCGCATGACTTTCCTGCAGCAGAAGATGATCGAGGCGGCGAGAGATATTCACGAAACCGGCGAAAACTTTTCGACGCGCTCGCATTTACACCTGACGCGGATCCTGGCGCTGTGCGCCGGCCTGCTCATTCTCGCGACACTGGTGATGGTGCTGGCGGCAAGGGGTCTGCGGCTGATCGACCGGCTGTCGCGGGATCGGGAGACGCTGGTCGGCGAGTTGCGCAACGCCGCGCAGACCGATCTCCTGACCGGTCTTTACAACAGGCGCGGCTTCGAGTTCGCCGCATCGGCCCTTCTCACGCAGGCCGAGCACGGATCGCGCTGGATTTCCGTCGTGCTCTTCGACCTCGATCATTTCAAGAAGATCAACGATATCAATGGCCATGACGCTGGCGATGCCGTGCTCCGGCATGTCGCAGGCGTCGCGCGCCAGAATTTCCGTTCCTTCGATCTGCTGGTCCGTCATGGCGGCGAGGAGTTCCTGGCGCTCCTGCCGGATTCGACCCCCGACGATGCGGCAATCGTTGCCGAGCGCGTAAGGCTGGCGATCGAGGCGGCGGAAATCCCCTTGGAGAGTGGCGAGGTTCTCAAGGTGACGGCAAGTTTCGGATGTGCCGGCCGGGCAAATGAAGCCGCCAACCGGAACTTCGAAGATCTGGTCAAACGCGCCGATCTCTCGCTCTACGCTGCCAAGGCCTCCGGCCGCAATTGCGTCGTTTCGGGGCCGATCGTGCCGGCGCAGGAGGAGCGCCGCAAGACGGCGTCCGGCGGTGGCTTTGATTCCCGCATATGAAAAACGCCGCATGTCGCAGCGGCGTTTTCGGGTATGGTTGTCGAAGAAGACTTAAAGCCTTTTGTTTTGTGCATGTCGTTGTCCCGGAACCGCTTCACACTTCCGGGCGACATGCACTATTTGCCGTCGATCTGCTGGCCGATATAGGCGATTGACTGCTGATAGACGCTGGCCGCATTCCAGCCCTGGATGGCGACGAAATTCGGCTCTCCGGGCTGATAGCCGGCGCCGGCGCGCCAGCCATGGCCCTTGAGGAAATTCGCCGTCGAGGCCAGTGCATCGGCGCGCGAACCGACCATGTCGACGCGGCCGTCGCCATCACCGTCGGCGCCGAAGCGCACGACATTGCGCGGCAGAAACTGCGTCTGGCCGATTTCACCATGGGCAGCACCCTTGGCTTGCGGGCTCAGATAACCCTCGGAGACGAGCTGGAGCGCGGCATAGAGCTGGTCAGTGAAATAGTCGGAACGGCGGCAGTCATAGGCGAGCGTCGAAACGGCTGACAGCGTATGCTGGTTGCCCATATAGCTGCCAAACCCGGTCTCCATGCCCCAGATGGCGATCAGCGGGCCGGCCGGAACGCCGAAACGACGCTCGATCGAGGCAAAAAGCGCCTGGTTGGCGGCTTTCATGCTGCGGCCGCGCGAGATGACGGCGGCACCGCCGCGCTTCTTCATGAAGGCGTCGAAGGAGAGTTTGAAGCTCTTCTGGCCGCGGTCGGCGGCGATCGTCGGCTTGTTGTAATTGACGTTGGCAAAGGCGCGGCTGAGCACCGCCTGGCTGACGCCATTGGCTGCCGCCGTCTGCTTGAAATCGGCAACCCAGGCCTCGAAGCCGGCGCTGGTATTGCCGCATTGCGGTCCTTGCGCGAACGCCGGTACCGCATGGAGGACGCCCATTGCCGCAGCGGCCGCCAGAAACAACTTTGTCATGCGCATTGAGAAACCCCGCTCTCGATCTGCATAGTTTTTAGGCGGGCAAGAGAATGCCAGCCACTCAAGATTTTGTCACGATCATCTTTTAGCGAGCGCTTATACAGTTGATTTGCCCCGGAAAAGCCCCGCTCACCGAGCAGGGCTTTAACATCTTATGGTTTACAAATCGTATCATGCGGCCTGCTTGCGCGGCTTGACGAGGCCGCGATTGACGAGCAGCTCGGCGATCTGAATGGCGTTCAATGCCGCGCCCTTGCGCAGATTGTCGGAGACCACCCAGATGTTGAGGCCGTTTTCGACCGTCGCGTCCTCGCGGATGCGCGAGATGTAGGTCGCGTCCTCGCCGGCGGATTCATACGGCGTGATGTAGCCGCCGTCCTCACGCTTGTCGATGACGAGGCAGCCCGGTGCATCGCGCAGGATGTCACGGGCCTGGTCGGCGGTGATCTCGTTTTCGAACTCGATGTTGACCGATTCCGAATGGCCGATGAAGACAGGCACGCGCACTGCCGTGCAGGTCACCTTGATCTTCGGGTCGAGCATCTTCTTCGTCTCGGCCAGCACCTTCCACTCTTCCTTGGTGTAGCCGTCTTCCATGAAGACGTCGATGTGCGGGATGACGTTGAAGGCGATACGCTTGGTGAATTTCTTGTTCTCGATCGGATCGGCAACGAAGACGGCGCGCGTCTGATTGAAGAGCTCGTCCATGCCGTCCTTGCCGGCGCCGGAGACCGACTGGTAGGTCGAGATGACGACGCGCTTGATCTTGGCGAAGTCATGCAGCGGCTTCAGCGCCACCACCAACTGGGCGGTCGAGCAATTTGGATTGGCGATGATGTTGCGCTTGGTGAACTGGCTGATGGCGTCCGGGTTCACTTCCGGCACGATCAGCGGCACGTCGGCGTCGTAACGCCAGGCCGAGGAATTGTCGATGACGATGCAGCCCTGCTGGCCGATCTTCGGCGAAAACTTCTTGGAGATTTCGCCGCCGGCCGACATCAGGCAGATATCGGTGTCGGAGAAATCGTAATTCTCCAGATTGGAGACCTTCAGCGTCCGGTCACCATAGGAAACCTCGGTGCCCTGCGAACGCGCGGAGGCGAGCGCCACGACCTCATCGGCGGGGAAGCCGCGTTCGGAGAGAATGTTGAGCATCTCCCGGCCGACATTTCCGGTTGCTCCCGCAATTGCTACTTTGAAACCCATTTCTCAAGCTCTCTTTCTCTTCTCTCCTCTTGTCCGGTGAGGGGAAAGGCGCGACGGATCGCGTCTTCCTGTCCCCAGCCGAGCCGGGGAGAGAGCGGCAGGCCAGAGACGTCAGACGGTTTTCGTCGTCGTTTTGGCCTTGGTTTTGGCAGAAACCGGAACGGCAATATCCACCCCGGCAACCCGTGCCCGGTCATTGCGGTCAGCAATGGCGTGTTCGTCGCGAACCATGGAGATTCCTTTTCCGCTGTTGCTCTTAGAAGGTTTTCCACAGGAGTCAAGGTTTTTGCGCTCTACGCAGGAGGCGAAAGCGGCGCCCGCGATGCTGCGACGTTTTGTCATGCCGCTGTCATCCTCGGCAGGTATCCCGGCCGGGTTCTCAAAGTCTGCAACGAAAACGGGGGTTTTCCATGCGTACGCTTCTTGCCGCTTTTGCGGCCACCACCATGCTTGCGGGCGCCGCTCAGGCGACGACGGTCTATCCGCTCGATCGCGCGACGATTCTTGCCGGTTCGCCGTTCGATTTCAAGGTCGAACTCAACAAGCAGGTCAAGCCCGAAGACGTGAAGATCACGGTCAACGGCCAGGACTACAAGACCGTCCTCGGCGGCGAAGCGCAGTTCATCGAACTGGAAAAGGGCAAAGAGGATAAGGCCCTCGGCTCCGCGCTTCTGCTGCGCGGCCTGAAGATCTCCGCTCCGGGCGCCTATAAGGTCGAGGTCGCCGCCGGCGACGAAACGAAGTCCGTCACCTGGAACGTTTACGAAACCGCTGGCCAGCCGAAAGCCAAGAACATCATCTTCCTGCTCGGCGACGGTCTTTCCGTTGCGCACCGCACCGCGGCGCGCATCATGTCGAAGGGCATGACCGAAGGTAAGGCGAATGGCCGCCTGAACATGGACGATCTCGAGCGTATGGCCTTTATCGGCACCTCGGCGACGAATGCGGTCGATACCGACTCGGCCAACACCATGTCGGCCTTCATGACGGGCCACAAGACGGCCGTCAACGCGATCGGCGTTTACGCCGACCGTACGCCGGCCTCGCTCGATGACCCGCGTGTCGAAACCTTCGGGGAAGCCGTCCGCCGCACGACCAAGAAGTCGATCGGCATCGTCGCGACGGCTGAAGTCGAGGACGCCACGCCGGCTGCCGTCGTTTCCCATACCCGCAACCGCAACGACAAGGCCGATGTCGTCGGCATGCTGCTCGACGTCAAGCCGGAAGTCCTGCTCGGCGGCGGCTCGGCCTATTTCCTCGGCAAAGAGGTTCCCGGTTCCAAGCGCAAGGACAACCAGGACTACATTAAGCTGTTCCAGGATGCCGGCTATAAGCTTGCGACCGACAAGAACGAGCTCGCCGCCAATGCATCGGCCGAAGGCAATCTCCTCGGTCTCTTTCATACCGGCAATATGGACGTCACGCTCGATCGCGAGTTCCTGAAGAAGGGCACCGTCGACAAGTTCCCGAACCAGCCGGGTCTCGTCGCTATGACCAAGGTTGCGCTCGACCGCCTCTCCAAGAATCCGGACGGGTTCTTCCTGATGGTCGAAGGTTCCTCGATCGACAAGATGTCCCATCCGCTCGATTGGGATCGCGCCGTCATCGAAACCATCGAATTCGACCAGGCCATCGGCGTTGCCCGCGAATTCCAGAAGGCTCATCCGGACACGCTGATCGTCGTCACCGGCGACCACACCCACGGTGTATCGATCATCGGCACCGTCGATGACGACAAGCCCGGCACGGAAATGCGCGAAAAGGTCGGCACCTATGCGGAAGCCGGCTTCCCGAACTACAAGGACGAAAACGGCGACGGTTACCCTGACAAGATCGACGTCAGCCGCCGCCTGTTCCTGAGCGCCAACAATGGCCCTGACCACTACGAAACCTTCCGTCCGAAGCTCGACGGCCCATTCGTTCCGGCTGTCCAGAACGAAAAGAAGGAATATGTCGCCAACGAGCAGTACAAGGATGTTCCCGGCGCGGTCTTCGTTCAGGGCAATATTCCGAAGACCGGCGACAGCGGCGTCCATGCGGTCGACGACGTCGTCCTGCAGTCGGCTGGTCCCGGTTCGGAAGAATTCCATGGTTACATGGAACAGAGCGACGTCTATCGCGTGCTCGCCGACACCTTCGCTCTCGGCGCCAAGCAGACGAACTGATCCTAAGCCGATCCCCGCAAGGCCGCTTGCCGGCCTTGCCACTTTCGTCGATCATGGTCCCGGCCGTTCCAGCGGCCGGGATTTGTTTCCTGGAGGTCGCCATGGACATATTTTCTTCGCTGCATCTCAGCCGCCGCCGGCTGATCAGCGCCGCCGTTGCGCTTCCCTTTACCGCTTCCGCCGTTCGCGCCGGCGATGCTTCGCTCTCCTTTGACGACCTCTACGGCAAGTTCGGCGTGCTCGGCCTCGAATTCTCCGACAAGGTGAAGCGGCTCGCGGGCCAAGAAATCAGCATGAAGGGCTTCATGGCGCCGCCTTTGAAAGCTGAGGCGCAGTTCTTCGTGCTCACCGAGGTGCCGATGTCGCTCTGCCCCTTCTGCTCCTCGGATGCCGACTGGCCTGATAATATCGTCGTCGTCTATCTCTCGGAGAAACAGACCTTCGTGCAGCCGCGCCAGACGATCGAAGTGCATGGTACGCTGGAATATGGTTCCTGGACGGACCCGGACACCGGCTTCGTCAGCCTGCTGCGTATCCGCCAGGCCGAATATTCCGCCGTCTGAACCGATATGCTCGCTCTCGATATCGAAAACCTAGATGTCACCTTCCCGGGTCTGTCCTCGCCGGCGCTGGCAATCACTAGCCTGTCGATCGATGCCGGCAGCAGGGTCGCCATTACAGGCGCGTCCGGCTCCGGTAAAAGCACCTTCGTCAATATTATTGCCGGGCTGGAGCGGGCGCGCCAGGGTCGCATCCGGTGGAACGGCGAGGATATTGCCGGTTTTTCCGAAAGCCGGCGTGACCGGTTCCGTGCCGCCAATATCGGCCTGGTGATGCAGGAATTTCATCTCTTCCCCGGCCTGTCGGCGCTCGAGAATGTGCTTTTGCCGGCGCGGCTTGCGGGTGCCGCCACGGCTGATGTCATCGAGCGGGCGCATGCGCTTTTGAGCACGGTCGGCCTTTCGCGCCCCGGCCAGAAGATCGAAACCATGTCGCGCGGCGAGATGCAGCGCGTGGCGATCGGCCGGGCGCTGCTGCGCAAGCCCGGCGTCATCATTGCCGACGAACCGACGGCGAGCCTCGATGCCGAGAGCGGCGAGGCTGTCGGCGATCTCATCCTCGATCTCGCCATTGCCGAAGGCAGCACGCTGATCGTCGTTTCACACGACCAGCGCCTGGCCGGCCGCCTCGACCGGCGCATCACCTTCGGTTCCGGCCGGATCAGCGACGATTCCGCGGCAACGGCGGGAGAGGCTGCATGATCCGCTTCATCCTTTCCGATCTGCGTCGCCTCTGGGCGGGGTCGCTGGTGGTCGTGCTGCTGGTGGCGCTTGCGACCGCGCTCGGCGTTTGCGTCGTGCTGCAGGAGCGGGCGCTTCGTCTCGGCAGTGCGCGCGCCGCCGACAAGTTCGATCTCGTCATCGGCGCCGGCGGCAGCGAGACGCAGCTCGTGCTGTCCTCCGTCTTCCTGCAGCCCTCGCCTTTGCCACTGATGCCGGGCGACGTGCTGGCCAGGCTTGCCGCCGATCCCCGCGTCGGCTGGGCCGCGCCGATCGGCTTCGGCGATTCCTTCTCCGGCTATCCGATCGTCGGCACGACGGTGACGTTGGCGGAGAACCTGTCCGGCGGCTTTGCCGAGGGCAAGGTTTTCGCCCGTGAGGGAGAAGCGGTGATCGGCTCCGCCGTCAAGCTGCCGCTCGGCGGCGAAGTGAAGCCGATGCATGGGTCGGCGGAAGAAGGCGGCGAGACGCATACCGAACTCGTCTATCACGTCGCCGGCCGCCTCCGGCCGACCGGCACTGCCTGGGACCGGGCCATTCTCGTTCCGATCCAGGCCGTCTGGCATATCCATGGTCTGGGGGCGAAGGCGCATGAAGCCGAGGTCGGACACGATCATGAGCATGAAGGCGCCGGCCACGATGCGCATGAGCATCACGGCGAAATCGACCCGGATGCCGTAATCGACGAGAAATGGGCTGCGGATGCTCCCGGCCTTCCCGCCATCCTTGTCAAACCGAAGACGATCGCCGACGCCTACAAGCTGCGGCAGGAGTATCGCAGCGGCAATACCGTCGCCGTTTTCCCCGGCGAAGTGCTGACCAATCTCTACGGCACGCTCGGCGACGCCAAACAGATTCTTGTTGCGGTCGCCGCCGGCGCGCAAGCGCTCGTCGCTGCCTCGCTGCCTCGCTGCCTCGCTGCCTCGCTGGTGCTGGTGACGGTCATCCATATCGGCCAACGCCGCCGCCAGATCGGCGCGCTGCGGGCCTTCGGCGCCCCGCGCGGCGCGATTTTCGGCATCGTCTGGCTGGAATTCTTCTTCCTGGTGGCCGTCGGCATCGGGCTCGGATTCACCTTCGGTTATGCTGCGGCGCTGATCTTGTCCGGCATGTTCTCTCAGACGAGCGGGATCGCCATGCCGGTCGGTTTCGCCCGTGAAGACGCCGGGCTTGCGGCGCTGCTGCTTGCCTTCGCCACAATTCTGGCCGCACTGCCGGCGGTGCTCGCCTACCGGCAATCGCCGGCGCAGGCGCTGAGAGCGTAACCAGGCCGGCTGACGACTCGGCTGCCTGCCACGGCGCGTTGCCATTAGACTAAAGTCATAATCCCAAAGCATCTCTCTTTTTGACCTGCCGTTTCTGGCACACTCTCGTCAGGCGTGTCGCGGCCAGGGGTCTGCTTTGAGGAGAGTAGGTCGCGCGCGTGCTCATCACTCTGTGGAGGACAGACAATGGCAAATGTCGCAAGCATCGACGGCGCGAAGGCCGGTCCGATGACCAGCGAAGAGAAGAAGGTGATCTTCGCCTCTTCGCTCGGAACCGTTTTCGAATGGTATGATTTCTATCTCTATGGTTCGCTCGCCACCTATATCGGCGCGACCTATTTCACCCAATATCCCGAGGCGACACGCAACATCTTCACGCTGCTCGCCTTTGCCGCCGGCTTCCTGGTGCGCCCGTTCGGCGCGCTGGTATTCGGCCGTCTCGGCGACCTGGTTGGCCGGAAGTACACCTTCCTGGTGACGATCATGATCATGGGTCTGTCGACCTTCCTCGTCGGCATCCTGCCGGGTGCCGCCACCATCGGCATCGCAGCCCCGATCATCCTGATCGCACTGCGCCTGCTCCAAGGTCTGGCGCTGGGCGGTGAATATGGCGGTGCGGCAACCTATGTCGCCGAACATGCGCCGAACGGGCGCCGCGGCTACTTCACCTCATGGATCCAGACGACGGCGACGCTCGGTCTGTTCCTGTCGCTGATCGTCATCGTCCTGGTTCAATATCTGATGGGCGCGGCTCAGTTCGCCGCCTGGGGCTGGCGCATTCCGTTCCTGGTCTCGGTCGTCCTGCTCGGCATTTCCGTCTGGATCCGCCTGAAGATGAACGAATCACCGGCGTTCCAGCGCATGAAGGCGGAAGGTAAGGGCTCCAAGGCGCCGCTGACCGAAGCCTTCGGCACATGGAGAAACGCCAAGATTGCGATCATCGCGCTTCTCGGCGCCACCATGGGCCAGGCGGTCGTCTGGTACGGCGGCCAGTTCTATGCCCTGTTCTTCCTGCAGAACGTGCTGAAGGTGGACCTGCAGTCGGCCAATATCATGGTCGCCATCGCACTCTTCCTCGCTACGCCGTTCTTCGTCATCTTCGGCGGTCTCTCCGACAAGATCGGTCGCAAGCCGATCATCATGGCAGGCCTTCTTATTGCGGCGGTGACCTATAATCCGCTGTTCAAGGCGATGACCTGGACGGCAAACCCGGCGCTTGCCGAAGCACAGGCCTCGATCCGGGCAACGGTTACGGCCGATCCGGCGGATTGCAAATTCCAGTTCAATCCGACCGGCACGTCGAAGTTCACCAGCTCCTGCGACGTGGCGACGGCGTTCCTGACAAAGAACTCGGTGCCTTATGACGTTGTGCCCGGTCCGGCCGGTCAGCCGGCAACGGTAAAGGTCGGCAACGAGACGATCCCGAGCTTCGACGTCGTTGCCGCCGGCGACAAGGCCAAGGGCATGACCGCCGCCTTCGAAAAGGGCGTCAACATCGCGCTCCACGATGCCGGCTATCCCCTGAAGCGCGCCGCCGCCAAGGTGCCGGATGCCAAGCTCGATGCTTTCATCGCAGCCAATCCGGAACTGTCGCTTAATGCCGATACCGTGCGTGCCGGCGAGAAGGAAACCATGCCGGCGGCCAAGCTGGTCGAGACCAAGCTGCTGACGGCGGATGAGGCCAACGGCGTCACCGACATGGCGGTCTACAACGTCGCCAATGGCGGCACCTTCGCCATGACCGCCGATCCCGCCCGCGTCAACTGGATCGGCACGATCGCAATCCTGTTCGTGCTCGTCCTCTATGTGACGATGGTCTACGGCCCGATCGCCGCTCTGCTGGTCGAGCTCTTCCCGACCCGCATCCGCTATACCGGCATGTCGC
Source organism: Rhizobium sp. BK619 (assembly GCF_014195245.1). NCBI lineage: Bacteria > Pseudomonadati > Pseudomonadota > Alphaproteobacteria > Hyphomicrobiales > Rhizobiaceae > Rhizobium > Rhizobium sp. BK619. The sequence continues at coordinate 104,780 of NZ_JACIBH010000002.1, forward strand.
TGCCCTATCACATCGGCAACGGCTGGTTCGGTGGCCTGCTGCCGGCAACGGCCTTCGCGATGAGCGCTGCCGCGGGCGATATCTATTACGGTCTCTGGTACCCGATCGTCTTTGCGTCGATCACCCTGGTGATCGGCCTGATCTTCCTGCCGGAAACGAAGAACAGAGATATCCACGCCATGGACTGAGCGGCGCTTCAGCGCTTTAGATAATGGCCCGGCGCTTACAAGGCGCCGGGCTTTTTGATGTCGGGAAAGAAGTGCTTCGCAATCGGCCAGCCATCCGGCGCCAGTTTGAAGAGTAGGCCGCAGCGGGCAAAGACGATCGCCGTCAGCAGCGAAAACCAGCCGCCGAAGGCAAGGCCGGCAATGACGTCGCTCGGATAGTGGGCTCCGACCATGACACGCGTCATGCCGAGCCAGATGGCGCCGGCGATGAAGAGAACGCGGTAGCGCGGAAACAGCAGGGCAAAAGCGGCGAAGAAGGCCCCGACCGTGGTGGAGTGGCCGGAGGGGAAACTTTCGAAAGCGGCGTGGCCTGAAAAAGGCGTGAAGGAAAACATGCCGTAGTCGTGAAAATGATCGGGACGCGCCCTGCCGATCGCCCGTTTCAGCAGATTGGCGAGAAGCCCGGAGAAGACGACCGTGGCAAAGAGATAGGCGCCGATCCAGCTGACATAGAGCGCCTGCGCCTTGGAGCGGGCCGTCTTCACGAGCTTGTAGCCGGCCCGGCCCTGAAAGAACAGCAGGATGCTGGTAAAGATCAGCCAGGCGGAATCGCCGAAACCGGTCATCATCTCGCCGAGATGCTTCACCGGCGCGGGAACTTCGCTGGCGCCGATCGGCGCATCGAAGAGCAGCATGGAGAGGATCACGGCATTGAGCGTGATGAACAGGCAGGCCTGCCAACGCAAAGGCGGCATGCCGACGCCACTCCGGCGCCAGCGCCTGTCCAGGGAAGCCCAAAATGCCCGCATTGCCATCGTCCGTTCGAATTCGCCCTGAGCGCCGCGCGCCCGAAAGACGCGTCAGGGGCGCGCTTATCACCGGGATATGCGCTCGCTGAAATCCGGCGCAAAAATACACGAGATTGTGGCCGAGAATAGTCCGTTTCCGAGAATTCGGCCGAGTGGGCTGCGGCTTCTCGACGCTCGATGAAAAAGCCCTCCGCATCTGTAATGCGAAGGGCCGGATACTGTTTCACGTGAAATATATCAGGCGGAAAGCGTCTTGAACTCGGCAAGGATCGCATCGCCCATCTCGACGGTGCCGACCTGCCTTGCGCCATCGGCCATGATGTCGCCGGTGCGGATGCCCTTGTCGAGCACGTTGGCGATCGCCTTTTCCAGGTCGTCGGCTTCCTTCACCAAATTGAAGGAGTAACGCAGGCACATGGCGAACGAGGCGATCATGGCGATCGGATTGGCGATGCCCTTGCCGGCGATGTCGGGGGCCGAGCCGTGCACCGGCTCGTAGAGCGCCTTGCGCTTGCCGGTCTTGCCGTCAGGCGCGCCGAGCGAGGCCGACGGCAGCATGCCGAGCGAGCCGGTCAGCATGGCGGCGACGTCGGAGAGCATGTCGCCGAAGAGATTGTCGGTGACGATGACGTCGAACTGCTTGGGCTGGCGCACCAGCTGCATGCCGCCCGCATCGGCCAGCATATGTTCGAGCTGGACGTCGGAATACTTCGCCTTGTGCGTTTCGGTCACCACCTGATTCCAGAGCACGCCCGATTTCATGACGTTGCGCTTTTCCATGGAGCAGACGCGGTTCTGCCGGGTGCGGGCCATTTCGAAGGCGACGCCGGCGATGCGTTCGATCTCGTAGGTGTCGTAGACCTGGGTGTCGATACCGCGCTTCTGGCCGTTGCCGAGATCGATGATCTCCTTCGGCTCGCCGAAATAGACGCCGCCGGTCAGCTCGCGGATGATCAGGATATCAAGGCCTTCGACCAGTTCCGGCTTCAGCGACGAGGCCGAGGCCAGGGCCGGATAGCAGATGGCGGGACGCAGGTTGGCAAACAGCTGCAGGTCCTTGCGCAGGCGCAAGAGGCCAGCTTCCGGGCGGACTTCGTAGGGAACGCTATCCCATTTCGGACCGCCGACGGCGCCGAAGAGAACGGCATCGGCGGCAAGCGCTTTCTGCATGTCGCCTTCCGAGATCGCCGCGCCATGCGCATCATAGGCGGAGCCGCCGACAAGGCCTTCGTCGGTGACGAAACCGGCACCCATCGCCTCGTTCATATAGGCGATGATCTTGCGGACCTCGCCCATGGCCTCGGGACCGATGCCGTCACCCGGCAGCAGGAAAAGATTGCGCACAGTCATGAAACCCTCCTGGGAAAAACATTGCGGTTTCTTAGACCCCGGAAATGGGCATTTCAAGCGAGAGAAGAGGTGAATCGGTACGCTTCGCTCTCGGTCGTGATGATTGCTCCTGTGCCTGCAAACAGGCTAGAACAGCGTCTTACCTTTTATGTCTCCGGATGTTTGCCATGCTTTTCGCACCCCTCCACCTCGACACGCCCCTGGTTCAGACAGCGCCTGGCTACAGCGCCAGCGGCAAACCGCTCTGGCTGAAGCTCGATGCGCTGCAGCCTTCCGGCAGCTTCAAGCTGCGCGGCGTCGGACGGCTTTGCCAGCACGAGGTGGAGAGGGGCGCGCGCGAGATCTTCTGTGCTTCCGGCGGCAATGCCGGTATTGCCGCGGCCTATGCCGGCCAGGCGCTCGGCGTGCCGGTCACCATCGTCGTGCCGGAAACGACGGCCGCCAATGTCCGGCAGACGATCGCCGCAACCGGCGCGAATGTCCTCGTTCATGGGTCGGTTTTCGATGAAGCCAATGCCCATGCGGTCGAACTCGCAGAGAGCCGCAAGGCGAGTTATGTGCATCCCTTCGACCATCCGCTTCTGTGGGATGGTCATGCGACGCTGATCGACGAGGTGGTGGCGAAGGGTGCAAAATTCGATTGCGTTATCACCAGCGTCGGCGGCGGCGGGCTGCTTGCCGGCATTGTCGAGGGGTTGAAGCGCAATGGGCTTGCCGATGTGCCGGTGATCGCCGTCGAAACCGAGGGTGCGGCTTCGCTCCATGAAAGCCTCAAGGCAAACGAGCGCATCACCCTGCCTGCCATCACCTCGATTGCCACTTCGCTCGGGGCGCGGCAGGTGGCGCAGCATGTCTTCGATCTGCCGAAACAGCATCCGATCGAAAGCGTTCTCGTCAGCGACGCCGATGCGGTTGCCGCCTGCCTGAAATTTGCCGATGCGCAGCGCATTCTGGTCGAGCCGGCCTGCGGTGCAGCACTTGCCGTTGCCGATGTGCATGCCGGGCTGCTTGCCCGCTTTGACAATCCGCTGATCGAAGTCTGCGGCGGCATCGGCGTGTCGCTCGAAAAGCTGAGGCTCTGGAAAGAGAAGTTTCTCTGATCAAAGAAAAAGCCGGGCGAAGGCCCGGCTTGATCGAGAATTTATTGGAGAGCGCTTAAGCGGCCCAGGGGTGCGAAGCGGCGTTCTTCTTTTCGAAGCTGTCGATCGCCTTGCCCTTCTCAAGTGTCAGGCCGATGTCGTCGAGGCCGTTCAGCAGGCAGTGGCGCTTGAACTCGTCGAGATCGAATTTGATCGAGCCGCCATCGGGACCGGTGATCTCGAGGTTCTCAAGATCGACGGTGAGGATGGCGTTGGAGCCGCGCGAGGCGTCGTCCATCAGCTTGTCGAGATTTTCCTGGCTGACCTTGATCGGCAGGATGCCGTTCTTGAAACAGTTGTTGTAGAAAATGTCGGCGAAGCTGGTGGAGATCACGCAGCGGATGCCGAAATCGAGCAGCGCCCACGGAGCATGTTCACGCGAGGAGCCGCAGCCGAAATTGTCGCCGGCAACCAGGATCTTGGCATCGCGATAGGCCGGCTTGTTCAGCACGAAATCGGGGTTTTCGGAGCCGTCTTCGTGATAACGGGCTTCGGCGAAAAGGCCGGTGCCGAGGCCGGTGCGCTTGATGGTCTTCAGATAATCCTTCGGAATGATCATGTCGGTGTCGACGTTGACGACCGGCAGCGGCGCAGCAACGCCGGTGAGCTTCACGAATTTATCCATGACCCATGCTCCATTTCAGCAAATCTACTTTCCTGAATTTGCATCTAGTCCAGTTTTCTGCCGAAATGAAGGAGAATCTTTGAAAAATGGCAGCCACGCGACGTTTCGCGCGGCCTGCCCTCTGCGTATGTGCCGTTACTTGGTCGGTGCGTTCAGGCCCCAGAGGACACCGAACGGGTCGCGAAGCTGGCCGTAGCGGTCGCCCCAGAACATCAGTTCGACCGGCATGACGACTTCGGCGCCGGCAGCGACGGCGCGATCCCACCAGAAATCGATATCGTCGATAACCAGCTGGATGGCGAAGCCTTCATGGCCTTTGAAGGGATGGCCGTATTCGGGATAGGCATCCGACAACATGAGGGAGCTGCCGTTGATGTAGAGATGCACATGCATCGTCCGGCCGCTCTCGTCGACCGGCACGATATAGGCTTCTTCGGCGCCGAAAGCTTTTTTGTAGAATTCCGCGGCTTTCACAGCGCCGCCGACCGTCAGATAGGGCAGCAGGCCATTCTTGACCGGCGGCATCTTGACCGGATTGTTTTCCGTCGCATCCATGCTCGTCCTCCATTCGTTTTGAAGCGCCGGCAGAATGCCCGGCTGCTTCTAAGACGTATGATGGAAGCATGATGCGACAGTGTCAGTCAGGTTTTTTAAGCGTGAGCCGTTCAGAGATCGATGATCGTGCCGCGGCCGTCGTTCCAGATGCGCATTTCGCGTTGGCCATTGTTTGCCTTGGCGCGCACCGGAGCGGGCTTCATCTTCATCGATAGCGCACGTCCGACCATCAGCACGGTCAGGATGCCGCCGACGGCAAGCGTCACCGAGAAGGTGAAAAGCAACATGGCCACGAAAACGGTGGCGCCGGCAAGCATGAAGAAGATGGAGCGAATGTTCTGCATGGGTTTTAGACCTTTCTTCGGAAAGGAATGTGGTCCTTCTTTTTCCTCTCTGCAAGGCAAGCATGGCTTTTTGTTGTCTTGCCGGGCTTTGCGAAGCTTGGCACTAATGATCGATGAGCCAAACCATCCCTCGCCGTTCGTTAAATCTGCGCCGCTCGGTGCTGAGCGTGCCCGCCATCAATCTCCGGGCGCTCGAAAAAAGCCATTCGCTTGATTGCGATGCGGTTATTTTCGATCTGGAGGATTCCGTTTCGCCCGAGAAGAAGGAACAAGCGCGGGAAAATCTGCGCGCCTTTTTTGCCGGCTCGCCGCTTAAGGGCAAGGAAAGGATCATCCGCATCAATTCTTTGTCATCCGAATTCGGGCCGGCGGACCTGGACCTGGTCAAGGCGCTTGTGCCCGACGCCGTTCTTCTTCCCAAGATCGACGGACCTCGGGATATCACCGATATGGGCGATCTGCTCGCCGATGCGGATGCGCCGGAGGAACTGCGCATCTGGGCGATGATCGAGACGCCGCGTGGCGTGCTGAATGCCGGAGCGATCGCCGAATCCGGCCGCACGCCGGGCTCGCGGCTCGATTGCCTCGTCGTCGGGCTCAACGATCTGCGCAAGGAAACAGGCGTCCTGCCGCAGCCGGGACGAACCTATCTCGTGCCGTGGCTGATGCAAGTCGTCCTGGCGGTCAGCGCCTACGGGCTCGATGCGATCGACAGCGTCTTCAACGATTTCAGGGACGAGCAGGGTTTCGATGCCGAATGCCTGCAAGGCCGGGCCATGGGCTTTGCCGGCAAGATGCTGATCCATCCGACGCAGATCGAGGCCGCCAATCGGCATTTCGGCCCGGATCCGGCAGCGATTGCGGAAGCGGAGGCGATCATCGCTGCCTTTGCCGATCCGGCTTCCGACGGGCTGAATGTCATCAATTCAGGCGGGCGGATGATCGAGCGGCTGCATCTTGTCCAAGCCGAAGCTCTGGTTCATAAAGCTCGCCTGATTTCTGCAAGAAAGCCCGCCTGATGAAACTCTACCGCTTCCTGACCGGTCCCGACGATGCTTCCTTCTGCCACAAGGTCACCGCCGCCCTCAACAAGGGCTGGTCGCTGGAGGGCTCGCCGACCTATGCCTTCAATGCCGCAACCGGCGCGATGCAGTGCGGCCAGGCCGTCGTCAAGACGGTCGAAGGCAAGGATTACCATCCGGAGATAAAGCTCTCCGAGCAATAACGCGTGCTGCCGGAAGCACGGCTTCAGCTCTTTGTTTTATGCATGTCGTTATCCCGGAACCGCTGCACACTTCCGGGCGACATGCATTACAGCGCCGCGCGTCTTATCAGACGCGCAAAGGACGCTGTAACAGTTTGAATCTACGCATCGTGCTATCCGAAAATCGATTCCGATTTTCGGGCCGATTACGCTAGCGCTCGGCGGCTTCCTCGGCGCTTGCCTCGATCCGCTCCATATCGTCGTCGCTCAGCCCGAAATGGTGGCCGATCTCGTGGATCAGGACATGGGTGATGATATCGCCGAGCGTCTCGTCGTTCTCTGCCCAGTAATCGAGAATGGGGCGCCGGTAGAGACGGATGCGGTTCGGCATCTCGCCGGTTTCCAGCGTGAAACGCTCGGAAATACCCCTGCCTTCGAAAAGACCGAGAAGATCGAAAGGGGTTTCCAGCGCCATGTCCTCGAAAACATCGTCATCGGGGAAATCTTCGATCTCGATCGTGAGGTTGGTCGTCAGCTGGCGAAACTCATCCGGCAGATGGCTATAGGCCTCCATGGCCAGCGACTCGAAGGTGCTGATCGTCGGCGCATGGCGGTCCCGCCAATCATCGCTCTGGTCTATGCGGGCCATGAATATTCCTTCCTTTGCGGGCCATATAGAACCTTTCTCGCCGATTTTCGAGTGCGGAATCAAAGGCAGGAATAAATTCATAGAAAATGGCCGTTGACTCTTCATTAGCTCTCTGGAATCTATAAGAACATAACAGGAACAAGACAGATTGGAGAACGCCATGGCGCAGCACGCCCTGGCGCGCGAGCGGCTTTTTGCGCTCCGCGAAACCATCGCCAGACTGGAGGGAAAGCCCGCGCCGGCGCTTGCGGCAGCGGAGCGGGAAGCCTTGGCAGAGGGTGGAAAGACACCCTCGAGACGTAGTCTGCCGCCGCTGGCGTTTGGGGTGGAATGTCTTGATGATGCGCTGGAAGGCGGCCTGCCGCTCGATGCGATCACCGAATTCCGCTCCGATCTGTCGCGTGATGCCGGTGCGGCAAGCGGGCTGGCGATGGCTGTCGCCGCCCGGTTGCAGAAGCAGGAAGCAGATACCGGCAGGCTTTTGCCGTTGCTCTGGATCGGCGATGCCGTCGGCACGCTGGAGGCCGGTCGTCCCTATGCTCCCGGGCTGCGAGATTTCGGGCTGAGCCCGGAGCGGTTTCTCCATGCGGCGCCGCGCAAGCTGGACGAGGCGCTCTGGCTGGTGGAGACCGCGGTGGAAAGCGCTGCCTTCTCGGCCGTCATCTTCGAAGTGCGCGGCAATCCCGCCCATTTCGGCCTGACCGAAAGCCGCAGGCTCAGTCTCAGGGCGCGGGCTGCCCGCCGTCCGCTCTTTCTTGTCCGCCAGGCCGGGGCGGAGGAGGCAAGCAGCGCGGCCTTCCGTCTGCATGTCGAACCGGCTCCATCCGCTCTGCGGCCGTTGCCGGGGGAATCGAAGCTTTCCGGCAGTATCGGCAATCCGATTTTCCGTCTCACGCTGGAGAAGGGCCGCAATCCGGCCCCGCTCTGCTTTTTTCTGGAGTGGAACCCCCATGAACGCGAATTTCTCCCTGTCGCCGAGCCAAACCTCGTTCGTCCTCCAGGCGAGCCGTCAGCGTATTCTGGCGCTCAGCTTTCCGCATCTGCCAACGGACCGCATCGCCCGCAGGCGATGGGGGCTCTCCTGGCGTTCGACAGGGCGTCCTGAGGCACCGCCTATCGTCTGTTCCGGCAAGCTCAACAATGCCATGCGGCTGACGGCGCTGGACGAGTTGGCCGAGCGGCTGGGGCTGAAAAAGGATCAGGGCGTTGCCGAAGCGCGCGCCATGTACCCGACGCTCGAGGTCGCGGAAGAGGATCCGGCAGCCGACCAGCGGTTGCTGGAGGCCATTGCCGACTGGTGCGACCGTTATACGCCGCTGGTGGCGTTCGACGGCAAGGACGGCCTGTTTCTCGACATTAGCGGCTGCGCCCATCTTTTCGGCGGGGAAAAGGCGCTTCTCAAGGATGTGCTGTCGCGGCTTTTTCATATGGGGATCGATGCGCGGGGCGCCATCTCATCCTCACCGGGTCTTTCCTGGGCCGCGTCGCGCTTCGGGCAAGGCGGGGTGATCGAAGACGAGGAGACGGAGCAGGTGCTGATGTCCTTGCCGGTTGCAGCCTTGCGGCTGGAAGGACAAACCGTCGATGCGCTGAGGAAGCTCGGCCTGAAATATGTCGGCGACGTCATCGATGCACCGCGCGCGCCGCTGACCCGCCGGTTCGGCCCGGGACTGCTTCTGCGTCTCGACCAGGCGCTGGGACGCGAGGAGGAGCCGGTCTCACCGCGGCGTCCGGTCGCCAGCCTCTCGGCCGAAAGCCGCCTGATCGAGCCGATCGGCACGGAAGAACAGATCCTTGCCGTCACCCGGCAGGTCGCCATGTCGCTGCAGCCGTCGCTGGAGACGCGGGGGGTCGGCGGGCGGGCGTTTGAACTGGTGCTGTTCCGCGTCGATGGCAGGGTCTTTCGTATCGCCGTCGCCGCTTCGCAGCCGCTTCGCGAACCAAAATTCATTGCCGGGCTTTTTTCCGAGCGATTGCAGGCGGTTTATGACGATCTCGATGCCGGCTATGGTTTCGAAATCCTGCGGTTGAATGTGTTGCGGCATGATCCTTTCAACGAGGCACAGGCGGATTTCGAGGGCGACCGTCAGGGCGAGATTTCGCTTTCGGCCTTCGTCGATCGGGTCTCGGCCCGGCTGGGTGCGGATTGCCTGCAAAGCTTCCAGCTGCGTGAGAGCCATGTGCCGGAACGCGCGGTCATCACCGTTCCTGTGATGGATCGTCTTCCCAGGCGGAAGGCGGCGCAGGACATCCAGCTTCCTTTCCGCCAAGAGCGCCCGCTCCGGCTTTTTGCCACGCCGGAGCCGGTTGAGATCATGCTTGCCGAAGTGCCCGATGGTCCGCCGCAGATTTTCCGCTGGCGGCGCTTGCAGCATCAGGTGGCAAGAAGCGAAGGGCCGGAACGGATCGCCATGGAATGGTGGATCGATGGGGATGACGCCGAGGCGCGCGACTATTTCCGCATCGAGGACGAGACCGGACATCGGTTCTGGATCTATCGCCGCGGTTTTTATGGCCGCGAACTCGATCCTCGCTGGTTCATGCACGGTGTGTTTGCATGAAGAGCGGGTCCGCATTTTTCGAGATCGGCGTGAGGACGAATTTTTCGTTTCTCGAAGGCGCCTCCGGTCCGGAAGAGATGGTCGTGCAAGCCGCTCATCTCAGACTCGGCGGTCTCGGCATTGCGGACCGGAATTCGGTTGCCGGCGTGGTCAGGGCGCATGCGCAGGCGCTGCAGCTCGAGGAGAGATACAGGAACAGAGATGCGATCTTGGCCCAGGCGGAGAAGGAAGGGAAACGGGAAGAGATCCTCGAGCCCATCCGGGTTCAGCCGGGCGCCCGCCTGGTCTTTTCAGATGACACGCCGGATATCCTCGCCTACCCACGCAATCGGCGGGGCTGGGCAAATCTCTGCCGTCTTCTCAGCGCCGGCAATCTGAAGGAAGAAGCGGTCAAGGGGAACTGCATCCTGACGGAAGCGGAATTGATGGAATGGGGGGACGAGATGATGCTCGCACTCGTTCCTGATCGCACCCTTGTCGATCATCAGGAGGGCCAGTCGGCGCTGGAAGATTATCTGGAACGGTTTCGCAGACGGTTCCGCAAGGATTTCTTCATGGCGCTGGCGCCAGCCTATGACGGCCGCGACAGGCAGGTCTTTGCGGTGCTTGCCATGCTTGCGGCGCGCAATCGCGTGCCGCTGATTGCGACCAACCAGCCGCTTTACCACCATCCCGAACGCCGGCCGCTTTCGGATGTGGTGATTGCGATCCGGGAGCATGTGCAGATCGCGCAAGCCGGATTCCTGCTGGCGCCAAATGCCGAGCGCTACCTCAAGGATTCACGTGAAATGGTCCGGATCTTCCGGGACTATCCTGGTGCGATCGAAAATACCCAGGTCTTCTTCGGCAGGTTGACCTTTTCGCTGAAGGAGTTGGAGCATAATTATCCGCCTGAAAACGATCCCGGCGAAACGCCGCAGGAGACGCTCGAGAGGCTGACGAGGGCGGGAGCGGCAAGGCGCTATCCCGAGGGTATCCCGGCCAAGGTGGCAAAGCAGATCGATTATGAGCTAAAACTCATCGGCGATAAGAACTATGCCTCCTATTTTCTGACGGTTCACAGGATCATCCATCACGCCCGTTATGACCTCAAGGTCCTGTGCCAAGGGCGCGGATCGGCGGCAAATTCGGTCATCTGCTATTGCCTCGAAATTACGGAAGTCGATCCTCAGAAGAGCACGCTGCTCTTCGACCGCTTCATTTCGATGGACCGTGACGAGCCGCCGGATATCGATGTCGATTTCGAGCATGATCGGCGCGAAGAGGTCATCCAGTTCATCTACAGAAACTACAAGAGAGAACATGCCGGGCTGACGGCTGGGGTGACCACCTACCGCACCCGTTCAGCCGGCCGCGAAGTCGCCAAGGCCTTCGGTCTGTCGGAGGATGTGCAGTCGGCGATCAGCAGCCTCGTCTGGGGCTGGTCGGAGGACAATCTCTCCGAGCGGGATGCAAAGGCGGCTGGTCTCGACATCAAGGATCCGGTCACCAGGAACGTGCTGAAATATGCCTCCGAGCTTCTCGGCTTCCCGCGCCACCTCACCCAGCATGTCGGCGGTTTCGTCATCACGCGGGACCGGCTCGACGAGGTGGTGCCGATCATGAAGACGGCGATGCCGGATCGTTACATGATCGAATGGGACAAGGACGACCTCGACAACGTCAAGATCCTCAAGGTGGATGTGCTGGCGCTCGGCATGCTGACCTGCCTGCGGAAGGGGTTTTCGCTGCTTGAACTGCATTACGGCGTGAAGAAGACGCTGGCGGATCTCGGCAACAGGGAACATGGGGAGGAAGGCAGGCCGGTTTACGAGATGATGGGCCGGGCCGATACGCTTGGCGTCTTCCAGATCGAGAGCCGGGCGCAGATGAGCATGCTGCCGCGCCTCAAGCCGAAACTGTTCTACGACCTCGTCATCGAGGTGGCGATCGTCCGGCCGGGACCGATCCAGGGCGATATGGTGCATCCCTATTTGAAGCGCCGGGAGCAGCGGGCCAAGAACATCCCGATCGAATATCCGAGTGAGGAGCTGAAAGCGGTTCTGGAAAGAACCCTCGGCGTGCCGCTGTTTCAGGAACAGGCGATGCAGATCGCCATTACTGCTGCAGGCTTCAAACCGGCAGAGGCCGACAAGCTTCGCAGGGCGATGGCGACATTCAAGAGAACCGGCACGATCGGCAATTTCGAGACGCGGTTCATCGAGGGAATGACCTCAAAAGGGTATGCTCGGGAATTCGCGCAGCAGTGTTTTAGCCAGATCAAAGGCTTCGGTGAATATGGTTTCCCTGAAAGCCATGCCGCCTCCTTTGCGCTGCTCGTCTATGCCTCCTCATGGCTCAAGGCCTATTATCCCGACGTCTTCTGCGCGGCGATGCTGAATTCCCAGCCAATGGGGTTTTATGCGCCGGCGCAGCTGGTGCGGGATGCACGCGAGCACGGGGTCAAAATCCTGCCGGTCGACATCAACGAATCCGACTGGGATTGCGGTCTGGAAGAGGCCGCTTTCGATCCGAGTGCCGTCGATTTCCGCCACCGCGAGATGCGCGGGATCATCAGGGCCCGGCACGCGGTGCGGCTCGGCTTCCGGCAGATCAAGGGCGTCTCGGATAAGGAGATGGAGCTGCTCGTCAAAAATCGAGGCAAAGGCTACGGTTCCGTTCGGGATCTCTGGCTGCGGTCCGGCCTGCAGAAATCCGTCATCGAGCGACTGGCGGATGCGGATGCGTTCCAATCCCTGAGGCTCTCACGACGTGACGCGCTCTGGGCGGTGCGGGCGTTGGATGTGAAGAGCGCGGCCGAGGAGCTGCCGCTTTTCGAACAGGCCCGTCATGTCGATCTCCAGGCCGAACCGGCAACGAAGCTGCCGGAAATGCTGCCGGGAGAGCAGGTCATCGAGGACTATCGTTATCTCTCGCTGTCGCTGAAGGCGCATCCGGTCTCCTTCCTGCGCGAGGAATTGCGGCATGCGGGTGTGACGCGCAATGTCGATCTGCTGACGGTTGCAAACGGGCGTAGGGTGACGATCGCCGGCCTTGTGCTGGTGCGCCAGCGGCCGGGGTCGGCCAAAGGTGTGATCTTCATGACGCTTGAAGATGAGACCGGCGTCGCCAATGCGATCGTCTGGCCGAAAATCTTCGACACATACCGCTCGGTCGTGATGGGCGCCCGGCTGGTGAAAATCCGCGGCAGACTGCAAAGCCAGAGCGGCGTGATCCATACGGTCGTCGAGCATATCGAGGACATGACGCCGGCGCTCGGCATTCTGCAACGCGAGGCCCGGCGTTTCGGCGTCTGTGAGCGGGCAGACGAAGTGCTGAGTCCCGGTGTCGATCAGCGGCAGAGAAAGCTTGCGCAGGCGCAGGAGAGAGCGGAGCTGGAAAAACGGATGGTGGCCACAGGCCGCAATTCCGGCGCAACGGAAACCGCCGAGGTGATGCCGCGCGGACGCAACTTCCATTAAAATGCGTGGGCATCGATCAGGATCGTCCGGTCCCCGTCATTTTCCTGATGGGGTCATCACCCTGGAAGCACTGCATAATCCAGGACGATATGCATTGGCTTGTCATTCCGACATCGCGTCCGATGAAGCGGGGCTCGAATTTTTTCTTGACAGCCACCATCTTCTTTAGCAGAAAACACGATAGTCAGTGTCATGTTTGGAATGAAGACGTGCTTGTCTGCAGCTGCAATTATATAACCGACAAGGAAATCCGGGAGGTTATCACCAATCTTCTCGATGAAGACTGTTGGCAGCTTATCGTGCCGGCGAAGGTCTATCACGCTATGGAAAAACGCGGCCGTTGCTGCGGCTGTTTCCCCAATGTCGTCGACATCATTATCCAGACGACCGAGGAATATCACGCCCGTCGCCACTCGACGGAGACCGAAATATTTGATTTCATGTCCCGCTTGAAACAATTCCATGAGGAAAACAGGAGAGCGGACATTGAAAGGCGACAAAAAAGTCATCGAGCGGCTTAACGAGGCGTTGTTCCTCGAGCTCGGGGCAGTCAATCAATATTGGGTTCATTATCGTCTTCTTGAGGACTGGGGTTACACCAAGCTCGCCAAGAAGGAGCGCGCCGAATCGATCGAAGAGATGCATCATGCCGACCGGCTTGTTGCGCGCATCATTTTCCTTGAAGGCCATCCCAATCTGCAGACCCTAGCACCTCTGCGCATCGGCCAGAACGTCAAGGAAGTGCTGGAGGCCGATCTTGCCGGCGAATACGACGCCCGCGCAGCATACAAGAAGTCGCGCGATATCTGTCACGAAGCCGGCGATTACGTTTCCATGAAGCTCTTCGAAGAGCTGCTGATGGATGAGGAAGGCCATAATCGACTTCCTCGAAACGCAGCTCGATCTGCTCGGGAAAATCGGCGAGAGCAAATACGGCCAGCTCAACGCCGATTCCGCCAACGAGGCAGAATAAGCTCCCACGAGATGCCGGCCGCCTTTGGGCGGCCGGAACTTCTCCCGCTTGCCGAGCGCAAACGGAGGCGTCACTCCGGCATGATCAGTCTTCCGATTGCAGTGTCGCCAGATGCTGGAATTCGGCGATGACCTGATCGTAGACGGCCCGCTTGAAAGGGACGATCAGGCTGGGCAGTTCCTGCATCGGCTTCCATTCCCACGCATCGAATTCCGGCTCGTGGCCGCCGGGCGGCGGGTTGATGGCGATCTCGCTGTCGCCGCCGTCGAAGCGGAAGGCGAACCAGCGCTGCGTCTGGCCGCGGAATTTTCCCCTCAGCCCGATACCGATCAGTGCCGGCGGCAGATCATAGTTGATCCAGTCTTTCGCTTCGGCAAGCAAGGTCACCGTCTTGATGCCGGTCTCCTCGTAGAGTTCGCGGTAGGCGGCGTCCAATGGATCCTCGCCCTTGTCGATGCCCCCCTGAGGCATCTGCCAGAGCTGCGGCGAGCCGTCATATTCCGAATTGCCGTCGGGAATGCGTCGCCCGGCCCAGACCAGGCCAGCGCGGTTCAGGATCATCACGCCGACGCAGGGGCGATAGGGCAGATCCTCGGCTTTCACGGTCGCCTGGCTCATCTTTTTCTCCGTTCGGGAATATTCTCGGGAATTATTTTCACGGGTTACGGGGATCGGTGGAAAGGGCGGCGACGCCGACGATCTCGATGCCGCGCATCGCGGCCTCCTCGCTCCATTTGGCGATGGCGTCGACGCTTTCATCGAAAGCCGAGGCGACGCCGATCGCCTGGCCGTTCGTGCGGGCGATGCGCTCGAGCTCGTCGAGTTTCTTCAGGACGGCGTTGATATCGAGCTGGCCGTCGAGCTGCAGGTCGGCGAAGGCATAGGGCAGTTCGGTTCCCTTGGCGACATCAGCCGTCTTCGACTGCGCCGAGGTGCCGTCGTCGAGGAACAGCAGGCCGCGCTTGCCGATATCGCGCATGACCGGTTCCATGGCGGTGGAATCGGACAGGAAACGACCGCCGAGATAATTCATGACGCCGGTGTAATTGGTGATCTCGCCCATCGCCTTGTGCAGGTTCTCGATATTGCGGGCCACGGGTTTTGTGGTCAGCAGCGTCTCCGGGCCGGGATCATTCGCCGGGTAATCGAAAGGCTCGAGCGGCACCTGCAGCAGAATCTCGTGGCCGCCGCGGCGGGCTTCCTGCATCCAGCGCTGCAGGCTGTTGCCGCTTGCGGCAAAGGCGAAGGTGATTTCCTCTGGCAATTCGGCGATGGCGCGCTGCGTCCCGGTCTGGCTGAGCCCGAGACCGCTGACGACAATGGCGATACGGACGCCACGCGCGCTGGACGAGGGACGGGCATATTGATCCATCGGCCGTCGGCCATCGGGGCCGACGATCGGCAGCCTGCCGAAAGGGGTGTCTTCGAGCAGCGCTTCATTCGGCTGGGCCGCCATGCGTGGATCCTGGCCGATCTGCATGGCGTCGACCAGCACCGGCCCGCTGCCGTCGCGCGGGCGGGGGCTGTATTTGGTGACGACGGAGCCGTCGCCGGTGACCATCTGTTCGACATTTGCGCCCGAGCGCGGTTCGGCGCGCGGCATGCCGTCCGCCGGCTGGTTGGCGGTCGTCGTCGGTGGTTGAAGGGTATCGGAGGGGGGCGTTGCGGCTTGTTCGGCCGGCGGTTTGGTGCGTTCGAGCCCATCGCCGCGAAACGCCGTATAGAGGGAAAAGCCGCCTATCGCGAAAAGACAAAGACTGGCGGCGATGCGGCCGAGGCGCAGAACACCCGGGCGCCGGCTGCCGGCTTTGCGGTTGCGGCCCAAAGGCGCATGCAGGTCCGTTCCCAATTTTTCACCCGCTCCAAAACCGGGAAACAGCAGAAAGGGTCAAGGCCGGGCAGTGCCCGGCCTTGAGGTGATCATTACTTGGCGACGACGGCCTTATCAGGGTTCGGCGGGAAGGCCGGATCGGTCTTCTTGCCGCGCAGCAGATCGAGCGCGTAGTTCAACTGAACGTCGTCCTTCGGATCCGGGGGCACATAGGCAACCGAGCCCGAACCCTCATCGGTCTCGCTCTGGCCCTTGATATGGCCGCGCAGGCTGGATTCGCCTTCGGTCACCATCTTGCCCTGCAGTTCTTCCGGCAGCGGCTCCTCGACCTTGATGTCGGGGGTGATGCCGGTGCCCTGGATCGAGCGGCCCGACGGCGTGTAATAGAGCGCGGTGGTCAGGCGCAGCGCGCCATTTTCGCCGAGCGGGATGATCGTCTGGACGGAACCCTTGCCGAAGGAGCGGGTGCCGAGAACGGTGGCGCGGCGCAGATCCTGAAGCGCGCCGGCGACGATTTCCGATGCGGAAGCCGAACCGCCGTTGATCAGCACGATAACCGGCTTGCCATCCGTCAGGTCGCCCGGGCCGGCATTGAAGCGGCGGGTTTCATCGGGATTGCGGCCGCGGGTGGAAACGACCTCGCCGCGCTGCAAGAGGGCGTCGGAGACGTTGATCGCTTGGTCGAGCAGGCCGCCCGGATTGAGGCGCAGGTCGAGGACGTAACCCTTCAGCTTGTCGGCCGGCACGGTGTCCTTGATCTTCTTGATCGCCTTTTCCATGTCGGGATAGGTCTTCTCGGTGAAGGAGATGATGCGGAGATAACCGACATCGTCCTCGACACGCGACTTGACGGCCTGGACGGCGACGACGTCACGGACGATCGTCAGCTCGATCGGCTTGTCGGCGCCCTTGCGGATCAGCGTCAGCTTGATCGGGGTGTTGACGGCGCCGCGCATCTTCTCGACGGCGTCCTCAAGCTTCAGGCCGCGCACGGACTGGCCGTCGATCTCGGAGATATAATCGCCGGCGAGAACGCCGGCCTTGGCGGCGGGCGTATCGTCGATCGGGGTGATGACCTTGACTAGTTCGTCTTCCATGGTGACTTCGATGCCGAGGCCGCCGAACTCACCCTTGGTCTGGGTGCGCATATCCTCGGCGTCCTTCGCATTCATGTAGCTCGAATGCGGATCCAGCGAGGAGAGCATGCCGTTGATGGCGTTTTCGATCAGCTTGTCCTCGGCCGGCGGCGTCACGTACTGGGCGCGCACACGCTCGAAGACATCGCCGAACACCGAGAGTTCCTTGTACGTGGACGATCCGGCCGCTTCTGCCGGCACACCCGCCGAGTAAATGACGCTCATGGCGGTCGCACCCATCAATGCGCCGACCAGAACAAGAGAAGCCCTACGAATCATTGCGTGCCTTTCCAGTGTCTTTGGCGGTCCACCACGGTCGGGAATCGACCGGTTTACCGTCCTTTCGAAATTCAATGTAAAGCGTTGGCCGGTCCGTTTCCAGCGCCAATGCAGTTGCGCTTGCGACTCTTTTCGCGCCCATCACGGCGAGCGGCTCGCCGGCGAAAACGAATTTTCCCTGACGGGTATTGATCGTCTCCATTCCCGAGAGAACCAAGTGGTAGCCATCGCCGGTGTCGAGGATGATCATCTGGCCGTAACTGCGGAAAGCGCCGGCGAAAACCACCAGGCCATCGGCAGGCGCCGTCACCACCGTCTCCGGATTGGTGGCGACCGTCATTCCCATTGCCTCGTGCCCGGTGCCGTCGGCATCGCCGAACTGGCGCAGGATATCGCCCGCAACGGGCACCTCCAATTTCGCCTTCAATTCTCCGAAGGGATATGCGGGCGCAATGCGGTTTTTATCGGGCACACCGCTGTCGGCCAATGCCTTGGCCTGAGCGCGCTGCTCGTCGCTCATCAGCCTGCGATTCTCCTCGGCCTGGCGGGCGGCGGCGGCCGCGTCGCGCACCGAAGCGATCTCGGATTCCATCGAGGCGACGAGGCCCTCAAGGCTGGTCGCCTTACCTGCCAGTTCCTCGGAGCGTTTCCTCTCGGCCTCGAGTTCGGCGGCATTGCTGCGGCTGAGCTTGTCGTTTTCGGCAAGCAGCAGGTCCATGCGCCGTTCTTCCTCGATACTGTCCGTCATTGTTGCGGTCAGGCCGGCCTTCTCGGCCGCACTTGCGGTCTGCAAAGCGGCGAGGCTTGCAAGGTCTCCGGCAAGCTTGTCGGTCTCCTTGCGGATGCCTGGCACCACGGCGCCGAGCAGGATGGCGCTGCGCACCGAGGCGAGCGCGTCATCGGGGGTGACGAGCAAAGCGGGCGGCGGGTTGCGGCCCATGCGCTGGAGGGCTGCCAGCACCTCGGCCAAAAGGCCGCGGCGCTCGTGCAGGGAACGGCGGATGCCATCCTCCTTGACGCCGAGATCGGCAAGCTTCTTCTCGCTTGCGAGGATCTGCTTGTCGAGCGCCTTGCGGCGGGCGGCGGACTCGATCAGCGCCTGGCGGATGCTCTGCGTGCTCTTGTCCAGATCGGCGATGCTCTGTTGAAGCGCGCTCACCTTGTCGCTGGAAAGACTGATCGTTTTCGACAGGGTTTCCAGTTCGGCACGGGTCTTATCCCGTTTGGCGGCCAGTTCGGCGGCCGGATCGGGTCGCGGCGGCTCGGCGGCCGGCTGCGACGCGGATTGTGCCGCTTCAGGTGCGGCATCCTGCGCCCGGACGATGAAGGGATCTGCCGACACGGCAATCACCGCCACACCGACACCGGCCGCGATAGCCGGCAGGATCATGCGGTGTCGCCTGGTTGCTTCTCTCGTCATGCGTGTTAGGGCACTTTCTCAAATCGCGCGGAGACTAAGCTGATTTGGCGCGCTTTGCCAGAAAGTTTGACGGGCAAAGGCCGGCAGGCAGAACACGGCTGCGTGACCATGCGAATTGCCGAGCGGTGGGGCATCAGACGCGGTGATAGGGGTGGCCGGACAGGATGGTCACGGCGCGATAGAGCTGTTCGGCAATCAGTATGCGCACGAGCTGATGCGGCCAGGTCATCTCGCCCAGGCAAAGCGTGGCGTCGGCACGGTCGTAGAGGGAAGGATCGAGGCCGTCGGCGCCGCCGATGGCGATGGTCAGGTCACGTTTGCCCTGGTCGCGATAGGAGCCGAGCAGGCTGGAGAAGGCTTCGCTGTCGAGCGCCTTGCCGCGTTCGTCGAGAAGAATGAGGATGCTGCCATCGGCAAGCGATTTCAGAAGCATCGCCGCTTCCTCGCGCTTGCGGGTTTCCGCATTGGAGGCGCGGCTTTCGGCCACTTCGGCAACACGGGCAAGTTCGAGGCCGACGGCAGGGCCGGCCTTGGCGAAACGGTCGAAGTAACGGGCCGCAAGATCCTTTTCGGGGCCGGATTTCAGCCGTCCCACCGCAAAAAGACCAATTCGCATTCATCCGCTCCCGCTGATGCGGCACATTTTGCGCACAAGGCGCCGCCGGCCGGTTTTCATGTCGTCCGGCCAGCCAATGCCACGTTCAGGCGCCGGACAAAATGCCGGCCCGCCTGTCAGTGCCGTGTTTCTTCATCCATATCCGGAGCCGCCCACATCTTTTCGATGTTGTAGAACTCGCGGATTTCAGGACGGAACACATGCACGATAATGTCACCGGTGTCGATCAGCACCCAATCGCCGCCCTCCTGACCTTCGACGCGGGCCGTGCCGAGGCCGTCGTCCTTCAGGTCGGTGAGCAGGTGATCCGAGATCGCCATGACATGCCTGTTCGAGCGGCCGGAGACGACGATCATGTAGTCTCCCAGCGCCGATTTTCCGGCAATGTCGATGGTGACGATATCTTCAGCTTTGGAGTCCTCGAGGCTGGCGAGGACGGTTTCTAGGGCACGGGCGGCGGCATCGGCGCCACGTTCCGCACTCTTCGGGATAACGGCGAACGTTTTTCCCTTGGCGTGTACTGTTGTCAGTGCTTTCCCTTTCCTGGAATGACAAACCATGCACAACACGAGATCCGATCGAGACCGGATCATGGTTAAGATAGGCATCAAACCATTAATGTTTCAAGACGTGCTAAGATACAGAACGGTCGAAAATCCGATCTGGCGTCCGAATTGAAGAATATTGCCGCGCGGGCTGCTTGTGGGGGCGGTGTACAGTTTCCGTACCGCGGCGTAAAGTGCGGCAAATTTCACGATTTCACGATTCGATGACCGATCCAGCCGCCAAAACACTCGTGCCCGTCCTGCGAATCAGCTTCCCGGATGAGGATCGGCTCGGTCACGGCAAGATGGAGCTCTTGGAGCATATCCGCGCGACCGGGTCGATCTCGGCGGCGGGGCGGGCAATGGACATGTCCTATCGCCGCGCATGGCTGCTGGTCAGCGAGATGAACCGGATGTTTTGCGAACAGGTGGTCGAGCCGCAGCGCGGCGGCCAGAAGGGCGGCGGCGCGGCGCTGACGCCGTTCGGTGAGGAATTGCTGGACCGTTTCCGCCGAATGGAGAAGACGATGCGCGAAAGCCTCGCCGAGGATCTTGCCTGGCTCGAAGCAAAACGTAGTCTGTAAGGAACCTCAGGCCTCCAGAGCAACCGTCTTGATGACGGCGAAGACGGTCTTGCCGGGGCGAAGATCGAGGCGCTCGCAGGACAGCGCGGTGATGCGGGAAAGAATGGTGTCGCCGCCGCAGTCGATCCGGATTTCGACCGTTCCGTCCTCGTCCGACGATATGGCTTCGATCCTGCCTTCGAGAATGTTCAACGCGCTGAGGCCCTCGGGCCTGGCGGTCGCCAGCATGACGTCGCGCGACGGAATGCGGATGCGCACTGGTCTGCCGGAAGCGAGTGCCGCACTCGGAATATGCAGCTGCGATGATTTCAAGGCGACAGTCGACAGGCGGTGACGCGCATCGAAGCTTTCGACGGTGCCTTCGATCAGCGCGCCCGCCTCTTTCCGGTCGGCCGCCGCAGAGGGACGGCTCAAGATGTCGACGGCCGGGCCGGTCGCTTCCACCTTGCCGTCGCTGAGGACGACCACCTGGTTTGCCAGCCGCGCCACCTCCGCGATCGAATGGCTGACATAGATGATCGGAATTTCGGTCTGATCGCGCAATCGCTCCAGATATGGCAGGATCTCGGCCTTGCGCGCCTCGTCGAGGGCCGCCAGCGGCTCGTCCATCAACAGCAGGCGGGGCGCGGAGAGAAGGGCGCGGCCGATTGCGACGCGCTGCTTCTCGCCGCCGGAAAGTTTTGCCGGGCTGCGCTCCAGCAGCGGCTCGATGCCGAGCAGGTCGACGATGCGATCGAAACTTTCACCGCGTAGGGTTTTCGCCGTGAACCAGCGGCCGTAGGAAAGATTGGCGCGGACGCTGAGATGCGGAAACAGCCGGGCCTCCTGGAAGACATAACCGAAGCGGCGGCGATGTTTCGGGACGAAGGTGCCGGTTTTGGTCTCGGTCAGGATCTCGCCGTCAAGGACGACGCGGCCTTCGTCCGGGCGGGCGAGGCCGGCGATGATGCGGATCATCGAGGTCTTGCCGGAGCCGGAGCGGCCGAACAGCGCGGTGACGCCACGCTCGGAGGTGAAAGCGGCGTCGAGCAAAAAGCCGCCGAGCTTCTGTTTTGCTTCGACGATCAGCGTCATTCCGGATCGATCCTTTGGCCGGCGAGGCGGGCGAGGAATTCGGAGGCGAGCAGTGCGGCCATGGAAATGACGATGGCGACGAGCGTCAGGCGCAGCGCGCCGGCATCGCCGCCCGGCACCTGGGTGAAGGTGTAGATTGCGGCGGACAGCGTCTGGGTTTCGCCGGGAATGTTGGAAACGAAGGTGATCGTCGCGCCGAATTCACCCATCGCCTTGGCGAAGGAAAGGATCATGCCGGTGATGATGCCGGGCAGCGTCAGCGGCAGGGTGATCGTCAGGAAGACCCAGGCGGGACCGGCGCCAAGGGTTCCGGCCGCCTCCTCCAGCTTGCGGTCGACCGCCTCGATCGACAGGCGGATGCTGCGCACCATCAGCGGAAAGGCCATGACGGCGCAGGCGAGCGCTGCGCCCGTCCAGCGGAAGGAAAAGACGATGCCGAAATACTGGTCGAGCAGGCTGCCGACCGGACCGCGGCGGCCGAACAGGATGAGAAGGAGGAAGCCGGTGACGACGGGCGGCAGGATCAGCGGCAGGTGAACGATGCCGTTCAGCACCGACTTGCCCCAGAAGCGGCCGCGGGCAAGCAGCAAGGCGACGAGGATGCCGAGGGGCAGGCTCGCCAGCATGGCGACAAAGGAAACGCGCAGGCTGAGCAGGATCGCCGTCCATTCCTCGTTACTCAGGCCCAATATGTCCAAACGCGGCTATCTCCCCCGGAAATTAGGTGTCACCCGGTGCCTGCCCCTCATCCGCCTGCCGGCACCTTCTCCCCGTAAACGGGGCGAAGGGGATATGCTGCGACCTCTCCGTCCCCTCCAACTTCTCGCTGGGCACGTCCCCTCGCCCCGTTTACGGGGAGAGGGTTAGGGTGAGGGGCGGCCATCGGCTCGAACCGAACAGGAGGCGCGCCTAGGTGAGCCTTCACGCTAAGCTGTCGTCGCCGATTCCGCAATCAATTCAGGCCATCACTTGAGAATAGTGAAACCCTGCGCCGTGAAAAAGGCGGCTGCCTTGTCGGACTTCAGGAAGTCGAGATAGGCTGCCGCATCCGGGTTCTTGCTCTCGGCAAGAATTGCGACCGGATAGATGATCGGTGGATGGGAATCGGCCGGGAAGGTGCCGACGACGGCCACACCCTTATCGGCGGCGGCGTCGGTCTGGTAGACGATGCCGTAGGGCGCTTCGCCGCGGGAGACGAGGGCCAGGGCGGCACGGACGCTTTCGGCGCCGGCGACCTTGGTTTCCACCGATTTCCAGACGCCAAGTTTGTCGAGTGCGGCCATGCCGTATTTGCCGGCCGGAACCGATTTCGGCTCACCCATGGCCAGCTTGCCGTCACCCAGAAGTCCTGCGAGATCGAAGCCCTGCTTGATCTCGACCGGCTTTGCCTTGGCCTTCTCGGCAACGAGCACGATTCGGTTTCCAAGCAGGTTCGAACGGGTATCGGCCTTGATGAGGTTCTTCTCGGCGACGTAATCCATCCAGGCAAGGTCGGCCGAGATGAAGACATCGGCGGGTGCGGCGTTTTCGATCTGCTTGGCCAGTGCTCCGCTCGCCGCATAGGAGGCGACGGCTTCCTTGCCGCTTTCCTTGGCCCAGGCGGCATTGGCGGCATCGAGCGCATCCTTGAGGCTTGCCGCGGCAAAGACGGTGAGCTTCTCGGCGGCTGCGGCAGGCGTCGGAAGCGCTGCTGCGCCAAGCCACAGGGCTGATATTGCGGCGGTTGCCAGTTTCATCCATTGGCGGCGGTTCTGCATGATTTACTCCCCAGGGTTCGAAATATTGCGACGAATATAACGATGCTCATGGCTTGGCTAGGGATATATCCAACAAAATATAACCGTATCGGCCGGGCACCTGACATTCACGTATTCAGAAAGCGCATGGGTTTCGGAGAAAACAGATCCGCGGGAGCGAAACTGGCCCGGGGATATACGATGACATGCTATGGGCCTCCCCGGACAAAGGGTGTCTGGCTGGTCCTGCCGATAAAAATGGCATCGTTCCGCGGTTTGTCTTCGACAGGATTGCATCGCTCGCATTGCTGCATTGCACAAAACGATATTCACCTTCCTGCGGAATATGATAAAACATACTCGTCGAAACGGCTTTCTCCTCCTCCCATAAGCCGTTCGACAGGGTCGACAACACTCCTCCTCCCAGTTGTCGATCGAGTTTATAAGCCCGACGGATCCTCCCCCGTCGGGCTTTCTCGTTTCTGGGATTTCCCTAAGAATTTGCCTATTCGGCGCTGTCCGGCACCGAACCGTTGCGGATTGCCGTCGAGCTCAGGCCGGAGCGCGGGCCGTGGATGAAGGTCCAGGCCGGCGCGGGTTTCTTCCAGAGAATGCGCGCGTCGTCCTCGTCGACACGGGCGAAATCGAAGGTCCTCGTCATTTTCGAGGAGAGGTAGGAGAGCGTTGCGCCCGGCCGGTCGATCACGGCGATCGGAAAGGTGCGGACGATTTCCTGCCATTTCTGCCATTTGTGGAAGGTCTGCAGGCCGTCGGCGCCCATGATCCAGATGAAATGCACATGCGGATTGCGGGCCTTGACCCAGGCGAGCGTATTGGCGGTGTAGCTGACGCCGAGCGACTGTTCGAAGGCGGTGACCTTGACGCGCGGATCGGCGGCGACACGCTCGCTTTCGGCAATGCGCTCGGCAAGCGGTGCCAGCTGGTTGCGGCTCTTCAGCGGATTGCCGGGGGTGACCATCCACCAGAGCTGGTCGAGGCCGAGCCGCTTGATGGCGATCTCGGCGACGAGTGCGTGGCCCTGGTGCGGCGGATTGAACGAACCGCCGAACAGGCCGACGACCATGCCGCGCTCGCTGTGCGGCATGCGGAGATAATGCCGGTCCACACTCTCCGCCGTCACGTCAGGGCCGCGTCTGTCCGGCGCCGTGCACCCGATATTTGAAGGAGGTGAGCTGTTCGACGCCGACCGGGCCGCGGGCATGCATCTTGCCGGTGGCAATGCCGATTTCCGCGCCCATGCCGAACTCGCCGCCATCGGCGAACTGCGTCGAGGCATTGTGCAGCAGGATCGCTGAATCGACCTCGGTGAAGAACCGCGCGACGACGTCGGGATCCTCGGCGATCACGGCCTCGGTATGGTTCGAGGAATATTTCTGGATATGGGCGATCGCGCCCGATATGCCGTCGACGATGGCGACAGAAATGATCGCGTCGAGATATTCGGTCGACCAATCGTCTTCGGTCGCGGGCTTCAGGCCGGGTGCGACCTTCAGCACCGTTGGCGAAGCGCGGACCTCGCAGCCGGCGCTGGTGAGCACCTCGAGCAACGGCGTCAGATGCGTGCCGATCGCGGCGCCATCGACGAGCAGGGTTTCAGCCGCGCCGCAGATACCGGTACGGCGCATCTTGGCATTGACGACGATCTGCTTCGCCATCTCGATATCGGCCGAGCCATCGACATAGATATGGCAAAGGCCTTCGAGATGGGCAAAGACCGGCACGCGGGCCTCGCTCTGCACGCGGGCGACCAGGCTCTTGCCGCCACGCGGCACGATGACGTCGACCGCTCCATCCAGGCCGCGCAGCATGGCGCCGACCGCGGCGCGGTCGGTGACCGGGACGAGCTGGATAGCATGCTCTGGAAGTCCTGCCGCCTTCAGACCTTCGACAAGGCAGGCATGGATCGCTTGCGATGAACGGCGCGAATCCGAGCCGCAGCGCAGGATGACGGCATTGCCCGCCTTGAGGCAGAGGGCGCCGGCGTCGGCCGTGACGTTCGGTCGGCTTTCGAAGATGACGCCGATCACGCCGAGCGGCGTGCGGACGCGCTCGATCTTCAAGCCGTTCGGCCGGTCCCAAGCGGCGATGACTTCGCCGACCGGGTCGGCAAGGGCGGCGATGGCGCGGATTCCCTCGGCCATCTCGGCGACGCGCTTGTCGTTCAATGTTAGCCGGTCGACAAAGGAGGCGAGCATCTCGCTGCCTTCGGTGTCTTTCAGGTCCTTGGCATTCTCGGCAAGAATCTCAGCCTTGTTCGCCAGGATCGCATCGGCCATGGCGTTCAACGCCCTGTTTTTGACCTCGGTGGACGCAAAGCTCAGCGGTCGTGCGGCAGCCTTTGCCTTGCGGCCGATGTCGTTCATCAGCGCGTCAATCTCGGGGCTTAGCGCAACGGTATCAAGCATGGGCCGCGTCCTTCTTCTGCCTTTCCGATTTCGATCCGATCTGCGCGGTCATCACCATGTCGTCGCGATGGACCATGGCGGCGCGGCCGGGATAACCGAGAATCGCCTCGATCTCCGCCGACTTGCGACCGGCGATCCGGCGGGCGTCCTCGGCATCATAGCTGACAAGGCCACGGGCGATCTCGCGGCCGGCGGGACCGATGATCGCCACCGTATCGCCGCGGCCGAAGAGGCCGGAAATGCTGCGTACGCCGGCCGGAAGCAGGCTCTTGCCGGCGCCGAGGGCCGTGACGGCGCCGTCATCGACATGCAGTCCGCCGGCCGGCTGCAGCTGTCCGGCGATCCAGGTCTTGCGGGCGGTGACCGGTGTGCCCGACGGGGCGAACCAGGAGGAACGCGCGCCGTTTTCGATCGCCGACAGCGGGCTGTCGGTCTTGCCGGAGGCGATGATCATCGCGCAGCCGGATGTCGTCGCGATCTTGCCGGCATCGATCTTGGTGCGCATGCCGCCGCGCGACAACTCGGAGGCCGCGCCTCCTGCCATCGCCTCGATCTCGGGGGTAATTTCGGAAATCGTCTCCAGGAATGTTGCGTTCGGGTCGAGATGCGGCGGCGCGGTGTAGAGCCCGTCGATATCGGAGAGCAGGACGAGGAGGTCAGCGCCGGTCATCGTCGCGACCCGGGCGGCCAGGCGATCATTGTCGCCATAGCGGATTTCGCTGGTGGCGACCGTGTCGTTCTCGTTGATGATCGGCACGGCGCCGATTTTCAGAAGCTGATTGATGGTGGCGCGCGCATTGAGATAGCGGCGGCGCTCCTCGGTATCCCCCAGCGTCAGCAGGATCTGGCCGGCGACGATCTCGCCGCGCGACAGGCTTTCCGACCATGCGCGCGCCAGCGCGATCTGGCCGACGGCGGCAGCCGCCTGGCTTTCTTCCAGCTTCAGCGCACCGGAAGCCAGGTCGAGCACCGAGCGGCCGAGCGCGATGGCGCCGGAGGACACGACGAGCACATCGATGCCTTTGGCTTTCAGGCCCGCAATATCGGCGCACATGGCGTTGAGCCAGGCCTTCTTCAAGCCGGCCTTGCGGTCGACCAGCAGCGCCGAGCCGATCTTGATGACGATGCGGCGGTAGCGTCCAAGCGGCTTACGGCTGGTCATCGGCCCCATCCTCGCCAACGTCCTCGCCCTCGTCGGCGACAACAATGTCGCGGTGGCGCTGCTTCGGCACCTTAGCCGGCTTTTCCTCGGCATTTTCCTCGACGATGATGTCGCGCAGCGCGCGCAGCACCTCGGTCATGCCCTTGCCGGTGACGGCCGAAATCTGGAACGGCGTCTTGCCGCAGGCCTTGGCCAATTCCTTGGTCTTCTTCTTCAGTTCGGCCTCATCGAGCACGTCGATCTGCGACAGCGCCACGATCTCCGGCTTATCAGTCAGCTCGTTGCCATAGGCTTCGAGCTCGTGTTTGACCGTCTTATAGGCTTTGCCGACCTTTTCCTCCTGGGCGGAGACGAGGTGCAGCAGCACGCGGGTGCGCTCGACATGGCCGAGGAAACGGTCGCCGATGCCGACGCCCTCATGGGCGCCTTCGATCAGGCCCGGAATGTCGGCCAGGATGAATTCCCGTTCGTCGATGGTGGCGACGCCGAGATTGGGATGCAGCGTGGTGAAGGGATAGTTGGCGATCTTCGGCCGGGCGCGGGTGACCGATGCCAGGAAGGTCGACTTGCCGGCATTGGGCATGCCGACGAGGCCGGCATCGGCAATCAGCTTGAGCCGCAGCCAGAGGGTCTTTTCTTCGCCGGGCAGGCCGGGATTGGCCCAATCCGGCGCCTGGTTGGTCGAGGTCTTGAAATGGGCGTTGCCGAAGCCGCCATTGCCGCCATGGGCGAGGCAATAACGCTGGCCTTCGACGGTGAGATCGCAGATCAGCGTTTCCCGATCTTCCTCGAAGATCTGGGTTCCCACGGGAACCTTCAGCGTCACGTCGCTGCCATTGGCGCCGGTCCGGTTCCTGCCCATGCCATGGGTGCCGATCGTCGCCTTGAAATGCTGCTGAAAACGGAAATCGATCAGCGTATTGAGGCCGTTGACGGTCTCGACCCAGACGTCGCCGCCACGTCCGCCATCACCGCCGTCGGGGCCGCCGAACTCGATGAATTTCTCGCGTCGGAAGGAAACGCTGCCCCCGCCGCCGTCTCCGGATCGGATATAGACCTTTGCTTCGTCGAGAAATTTCATTTTACTTCCAGTATCCGGTGGCAGTTGGACGGCCCGTCTTGGCCCATTCGATATAGGCGGTTCCGACGGAGGTCAAAGATTATCGTGAATTTAGCGAGCTATAACATACAGTACGGCTTCGGTCTCGACGGCAGATACGATCTCGCGCGCATTGCGCGGAGCCTCGAGGGCGCCGATGTCATCGCGCTGCAGGAGGTGACCCGCGGCTTCTCGCGCAACGGTTTTGCCGACATGGCGGCCGAGCTCGCAGCCTTCTTTCCCGACTATTTCTGGGTGTATGGGCCGGCCTGCGATATCCATGTCGAGGCTGATGGCGGCGGCCGTCAGCCGCTGCGGGGCACCCGCTTCCAGTTCGGCAATATGGTGCTGTCGCGCTGGCCGATCCTTTCGACCCGGACGCTGCTTCTGCCGCGCAGCCGCACGATCGGCAAGATCAACCTGCAGCGCGGCGCAACCGAGGCGGTGATCGCGGTGCCGGGCGGGGCGATCCGCGTCTATTCCGTTCATCTCGACCACGTCTCTCCCGACGAACGCATCCGCCAGCTGCAATTTTTGAACGCGCATATCAATGCTTTCGTCCAGGAGGGCGGGTCGCTGACGGGGGGTAGCGAATTCGATCTGCCCGAGCCGCCGCTGCCGGAGGATTACGTCATCCTGGGGGATTTCAACATGGAGCCGGAATCGCCGGAATATTGCGCGCTTGCCGGTGCCGGCGGCGGATATTACGGCCGGGTCGCCAGGATCGGCACGCCGGTCGACGCCTTTGCGGCGCTCGAAGCCTATGGCCCGGGCAGCTACAGCTGGATGAATCCCGACGATCACGGCGAACGCATGCATCTCGATTATTGCTTCGTCAGTTGCGGCCTTGTGAGCCGGTTGCAATCCGCCCGGATCGATACGCAATCCGTCGGCTCCGATCATTTCCCGCTATGGGTGGAGATCGGCAATTGACGGAGACGCCGCCGCGGGCGGCGGCATCTCCTTTCTTGGTATGAGCATGATGTTATCCGAAAACCGCTCACACTTTTCGGCATCATGCTCTGTTACGCCACCTTGCGCGGCTGCAGCATGCCCGGCTGCAGCACGGTTTCGATGTGCGAGACCATGGTGTTGCGGGCGAAACAATAGATTTCGCCGCAGCCCACCATGCGGAAACCGAGCTTCTCCTGCAATCTGAGCGATGCCGGATTGTCGGCGAAGACGCCGGAATGGATCGGCGTCTCCGGCATGCGGCGCGAAAAGCGCTCGATAATTCCAGCCACCGCCTCGCTCATATAGCCGCGACGCCAGTAGTAGCGGTTCAGCCAGTAGCCGAGGTGCCAGCGGCCGTGGCGGAGCTCGATCGAGACGTTGCCGATATGGACATCGTCCTTACCGGTGATCGCTAAGGGCCAGTCCGGCAGGGCGCCCGAGGTGACCGGGACCAGCCAGTCCAGCGCATCCTGCCGGTCGAACGGCGAGGGCACGCGGGACAGCATGCGCGTGACGGCGAAATCGGAAAGCGATTCCGCAATGTCAGGCGCATCGCTCAGCCTGTGGGGGCGGAGCGTCAGCCGGGCGGTCGAGATGACCGGCGCGGGGCCTGGAATCATCGCCTTGGTTTCCGGCCTTTGCAGCGCGGTCGTGCTCATGCGATGTTCCCCCAGCTTCTGAGCGACATCCAGGTCTTGCGGTCGAGCCTGTACCATTCCACCGGCACGTTGCTGCCGA
Source organism: Rhizobium sp. BK619 (assembly GCF_014195245.1). Lineage (NCBI taxonomy): Bacteria > Pseudomonadati > Pseudomonadota > Alphaproteobacteria > Hyphomicrobiales > Rhizobiaceae > Rhizobium > Rhizobium sp. BK619. Next base: position 134,217 of record NZ_JACIBH010000002.1, read on the forward strand.
GCGCCAGCGAGGCGGCGAGCCCCGATCCCTGGAACTGGAAACCGCACTTCTGGATGACGCGGCGCGAGGCGACGTTCATCACCCGGCAACGGGCGTCGATCTGATCGACGTCCTGGCGGGTCCTGAACACCATATCGACCAGGGCATGGCAGGCCTCGGTGGTATAACCCTTGTTCCAATAGGGTTCGCCCAGCCAGTAACCGATCTCGACGGTCCTGCCGTCGGCATGCGGCTCCACACCGCAGCAGCCGATAAAGGCGCCGTTTTCGGCTTTGGTGATCGCATAGACGCACTTGCCAATCTCGCCTTTTTTCGTGCGAAGCACGAAGTCGGCAGCATCATCGGCGGTATAAGGGTGCGGCATACGCGATACCATGGTGGCGACTTTGGCGTTATTGGCGAGATGGGCAAGGGCGTCGATGTCTTCTTCGTGAGGCGCGCGCATGACGAGCCTTTCCGATAACAAGACAGGGCAATCGGTCCTTAACCGCTCCGGCCTCAGCCGTTCTTCGGAAGACACCTGGCCTTCCCGGGGCGACCGTGATTGGTCAACCCTTAACAATTCGCCTTGCATGTTCAGTCCTCCTGTTTGGACAAAGAAAAAGGGGAGATGGCGCCCCATCTCCCCTGTTTTCTGGACTGAACCTGATACGGACAGCCGGGTCGATGAGACGCCGGCTGTTTTTGAGCGCTACCGGCTTATTCCGCTGCTTCCGCTTTCGGCATGACAGACACGTAGACGCGACCGTTGGCCTTCGTTCGGTAGTTCACATTGCCGGCGGTAAGCGCAAAAATCGTGTGATCCTTGCCGAGGCCGACGTTGGAACCCGGATGCCACTCAGTGCCGCGCTGACGCACGATGATGTTGCCTGCGATGACGGCTTCGCCGCCGAACTTCTTCACGCCAAGGCGCTTGGACTGAGAATCGCGACCGTTGCGCGATGAACCGCCAGCTTTTTTGTGTGCCATTGGAGTTCTCCTTTAAACCCTGTCCCGTTGATCTTACTTGGCAGCCACGATGTCCGTGATACGGACGACCGTGTGATGCTGACGATGGCCGCGCGAACGCTTCGAATTCTGACGGCGGCGCTTCTTGAAGGCGATGACCTTCTTGCCGCGGTTCTGTTCGACGACTTCTGCCTTGACAGAGGCGCCGGTGACGAAGGGCGCACCGATCGCAGCGTCGGCGCCTTCGCCGATCACGAGCACTTCGGTGAATTCAATGGAATCGCCAGCGGTGGCTTCCAGCTTTTCGATGGTCAGCACGTCGTTGGCTGCCACACGGTACTGTTTACCGCCGGTCTTGATGACTGCGAACATTTTTTATCCTTTCATGTTCGTTCCAGCTCTCCCCGCTGCTTCAGCAGGGCGGCCGTCTTTTTATCAGTCGAAGTTAAGCAGGGATTTCAGAGGCTAATCCTCGAATTCGTCCTGCCGGTGAAGCCCCGCGCGAGCGCGGGACGGCTAAGGCACGGATTACTCCGAACCTAGTGCGCAGCCGAGATACGCGAGTGACAAAAAAGTGTCAAGGCAAAAGGATGGAATGCTTCGACTTTTCGGCTTGCCAACCTGTCATAGGCCCGTTATGAGAACGCCCGCGCCGAACAAGCGCCGACCAGACCGCGGAGAGGTGGCAGAGTGGTCGAATGCACCGCACTCGAAATGCGGCATACCTGCAAGGGTATCGTGGGTTCAAATCCCACCCTCTCCGCCATAAGCTTCCGGGGCGCCAGCGATTGCGATTTTAGCCCGTCAACATAGCCGGCGTCAGTGCCCCAGCACCTTCTTCACCCAGGCCGCAACCTCATCGCCGCTGCCCATATCCGATTGCACCAGCCCGTCGATCATAAAGGTCGGCGAGACGTGGATGCCGTTTTGCCGGGCATATTTGCAGTGCCATTTGATCTCCCGGTCGAGATCCGGGATAGCGAAGGCGTCCTTCAGCGACACACCGCTATAGCCTTCCAGGCGCTCGATGATCTGGTTCGGCGTCACATCCATGTTCGGCCCGCCGGCATGGTGCTCGAACTCGAACTCCTCCCGATGCGCGGCGATGGCGGCCATGACCTTCTTTGCCGTCTCCTTGCCGCCTGCCAGCGTCGAGGCCGCGATGATGCAGCGGACGAGGACGCCGGAATACATGTGCCAGGGCTGTGACTGCAGACGGATCTTTATGGTGATCTTGTCTCTGCCTGTTTGATCGAGAAGGGCGTCGAGCTTGCCGAACGCCCTGACCGAGTAAGGGCAGGTCGGCTCGAGGAAGGCCTCGAAGATGCGCGGGCCGTTGCCCCAAGTCAGCGGATCGGCGTGCCAGGAAGTTCCGGTCATGGTGATGTCCTTTTCGTTGGGGGCTGTTCTGCCTAACGCAGCAGGCTCCAGAAGCCATGCTTATTTCCATGTTGGCGCTTCAGCTCGGCAACATAGGCGTCGTGAGGCCGGGCGCTGCCGAAATCGTCGATATGAGGCGCGAGCGATGCGCATTCCGCCAGGTGGCGCGCGGCATGCCTGTAACGGCTGGATCGGCCGTAATCGAGGGCGAAGCCGATCATCGAGCGTAACAAGATTGTTGCCGCGAGCGGGTGTTTCTCCTGCAGCATTTCGGCGCCCGACGTCATCAGTTCGTAGAGATTGCCGTCCAGTTCCGCCTGGCGCTTGAAGATGAGTTTCGCGGCTTCGGCCGATAAGGGCCAGGCAAGGAAAAAGGCAAGGGCTCGATGAACATCCGGAAAGCCGTGCGCGAAGGCGAATGCTTTTTCCTCGGCTTCGATGTCGTCGAAGTCGGCGAGTTTTCGCAGGAAAGCGCGAAGGTGCTCCCCGTTCAGCGACTGCTCGAAACATTGCCATTGATAGGCCTGCGCTTCCTCCCCCCGTCCGAGCGCTTCGAGCACTTCGACGCGGGCTTCCTGCCATTCAAAAGGCATTTCGAACCGGTGATCAACGCCGTCCAAAATCCTCAATGCTTCCTCGGCGCGTCCAGCCAGGAGCAAGCGGTCGGAAATCGCGATCGCGACCATCGGCATCCTTAAGGTCTCTTCCGGCTGCTGGGCGATGAAGGCATCAGCATCATCCTGGGCATCGGCAATGTCCTGCAGAGCGATGCGCGCCCTTTGTTGCCGATGCCTGGCATAGATCTCGTCCAGGTAGGTCGTTCCGCCGCCGCCCCAGTCGAGAGTTTCCCGGTCGGCGTCGGCAGACTCCTTCTCCTCTTCGTTCAACCATTGCACCAGGAGACCCTTCAAACGTTCCAGGCCGTCCTTACCAAGCACCGGAACCATCTCGGCGATCAGCGGGTCATATTGGCCGTGGTCGTTATCCTGCAACGCTGTGAAAACCTTGTCGGCAAGGACATCGATATCGATCCCCGCCGACCTGGCGATGACGGCGGCATCGGCGCATGCCTGATGGAACGTCTCGGTGAAGGCGATGTCGTTGCTGTTGGATCGGTGGAATATCGAATCGGCAACGGTAAGGAATTGCCAGATGAGATCGAACGCTTCCTTCGGATCATCGGCGGCCACGACGGTGACGATCGCGGATCGCTGCGTTTCGAGGTCCGCGTTGATCTTCTTCACCTTGTGCCATTCGATGACGGTTCGTGCCCGCGCGATGCTGGCGAGACGCTTGCGGATCTCACGAGCCACTTCCGCACTGCCTTGATCGCCGGCCAGCTCCATGCGAAGCCGCCGTTTGTGGGCAGCGCTGCCCGTGCTGATCTCGATCAGCAGTTCGGCGAGACGCTGCGCGCCGAGGGTTTCCAGGTTTTTCGCGTTGAGAGTTGTCTTTGCTGCCATGGACCGTCGCTATCGTTTCAGACCGACAGTATCTCGGTGCTCACGTCAATCCAAGATGCTAAGCGCGGCGGCGGTAAAGCAGCGCTTCTACCGCGAATTCGTATGACTTTATCGGCGGTTAGTCTCGCCGAATCATGGACGTTAGCTAAAAAATAACGCTGCCTCGTAACGACTCCTAAAGCCCGCTTTGGCACCTTGTTGCCTATCGATATTTGCTTCCAAATTTTTCCGCTGGGGTTTGTCATGAGTCATAATAAAGACGCCTGGGTCAGCCAGCGCGCCTATTCGCTATGGGAATCGGAAGGCAGGCCGGATGGGCGCGGGGAAAGCCATTGGGCGCAGGCGCTGAGGGAGTTCGAGCAGTTGGAGCTGACGAAGGCCTCGCCCGATGGAAACGATCTCATCGCGAAGCTGAAGGCGGCCGGGCGGCTGATGCGGGTCTATGACGAGGCGGCTCCCGGCGTCGACGACGACCGGCAATTAAAGGCGGCCCGTTAGGCGCCGGCCGCTCCCCGAATATTCAGCGGCATTCCAGGCGGACGATCCGTCTTGTGGGCAGGCGTCTTGCCACTTCGACGAAACCCTCATCAAGAAATATGGCGAGCGTTCCCGGGTAGAGGCCGCCCACTCTTGATGGGCGAATCTGGTCGACGGGGTATGCCTCGAGACATTCGGCGCCGTTTGCCCTTGCATATTCGACGGCATGTTTCAGGAGAAGGCGCGACAGGCCCTGCCGCCGAAACGGTTTGCGGACGACGAAGCAATTGATCGACCAGACGGGCCTGTCGTCGACCGGGGCAAAGGGTTTCGAGCGGTGCAGCCGGTCGAAGACGATGCGCGGCGCCACGCCGCACCATCCGGCCGGCTCGTTCTCGTGAATGGCGAGAATGCCCGGCGGGCGCGGCTGGGCGACAAGGCCTCGAAACCAGCTGCGATTTCCTTCGCCCCATCCGGCCTTGTAGTCGGCATTCGGAGGATACCAGTAGGCGCAGCGGCAATTGCGGGCGTCGGCGCAATCATCGAAAACCGCTTCGATATCGGCCAGGCGATCGGCTGTGGCGGGGACGAATGAGAAACGGTCCTGCATGCCGGCAAATTATGGTGCGGGCGGTCGGTCGGCAAGCGGCCGCTTTTTACGGCCCTTCCCAAATCTACTGGCGGGCGGCCCAGCTGAGGCCACGGCGCAGGATGAGCGGCATGTAGGGATGGTCGAATTCGGCGGCGACATGGCCGAGCGCGGAATAGAAGATGCGGCCGGCGCCGAAATGGCGCTTGAAGACGACCGGCATCACGACATTGCGGGCAGCAGGATCGTAAGCGCCGGTAAAGGTCGTGGTCGCCAGGATTTCGACAGTCGGGTCATAATGCAGATAATATTGCTCCGACCGGTAGTCGAAGTCGGGAATGCCCTCCATGACGGGATCGTCCTGGCGGGTGACGGCGACGCGGAAGTCGATGATGTTGCCGGGATGAGCAACCCAGGTGACGCCAGAGACATAGCGGAAAGGCGCGCTTTCCTTGAAGGAGGTGGCGAGCGCGCCGTGATGGCCGGCAAGCCCCAGCCCGCCGCGCACCGCTTCGACCAAGGCGCTCGCATGGGGTTTTTCCAGCGTTTCGCCGGTGATGATCGGCACCAGCAAGTCGGCTTTCGCGAGCGTCGGCGATCCGAATATGCCGAGATCGCCGGTGATCTCGACCGTAAAACCGTCCTCGCGCAGGAGGTCGGCGACGATATGAGCGCATTGCTCCGGCTCATGGCCTTGCCAGCCGCCCCAAACGACCAAAGCCTTCCTCATTCGCGCGCTCCCTGGCTGCCACATGGTGGTAAAGCCCCTTAAAACGGGCGGTTATGCAAATCACGCGAATAATTCACCGATCGCCGATCCGGCACAATTCGCACGCGGCCGGAGCAGTTCGGCGTTTGACGTATTGACCGTTCGCGCCTATCGCAATTCCTTCTTTTTATTGACGTGTATCTCGTCTAGGTTTCTTTCATCTCTCGCTAATAATAAGGGTGGTGCATGGCAGGTGAAACGGTTCTTGTCGTCGGCGGCGCTGGTTATATCGGCTCGCATACGTGTCTCGACCTGGCGAACAAGGGCTACAAGCCTGTCGTCTTCGACAATTTTTCGAACGGCCATCGCGAGTTCGTCAAATGGGGACCGGCCGAGGAAGGCGATATTCGCGACCGCGCTCGGCTGGACGAGGTGCTGGCCAAACACAAGCCGGCGGCGATCCTGCATTTCGCGGCGCTGATCGAGGTCGGCGAATCGGTCAAGGATCCGGTTTCCTTCTATGAGAACAATGTCATCGGCACGTTGACGCTGCTGTCGGCGGCGCAGGCGGCCGGCATCAACGCCTTCGTCTTCTCCTCCACCTGCGCCACCTACGGGCTGCCGCAGAGCGTGCCGCTCGACGAGACGCACCGGCAGGTGCCGATCAACCCCTATGGGCGGACGAAATATATCGTCGAACAGGCGCTCGCCGATTACGACCAGTACAGGAGCCTGCGCTCGGTGGTGCTGCGTTATTTCAATGCGGCGGGTGCCGATTTCGAAGGCCGGATCGGCGAATGGCACCAGCCGGAAACGCATGCGATCCCGCTGGCGATCGACGCGGCACTCGGCCGCCGCCAGGGCTTCAAGGTGTTCGGCAGCGATTACGAGACCCGCGACGGCACCTGCGTGCGCGACTATATCCATGTGCTGGATCTTGCCGATGCGCATGTGCGCGCCGTCGAATATCTGTTGAAGGGCGGCGATTCCGTCGCGCTCAACCTCGGTACCGGCACCGGCACGACGGTCAAGGAATTGCTCAGGGCGATCGAGGATGTGTCGAACCGGCCTTTCCCGGTCGAATATATCGGCCGGCGCGAAGGCGATTCGCATACGCTCGTCGCCAATAACGACAAGGCGCGCGATGTGCTCGGCTGGGTGCCGCAGTATGATCTCTCCCAGATCATCCGCTCCGCCTGGGACTGGCATGCAAAATCCAACCAGCATTGAGCCCAGAATTGAGAAGGGCCGCCGGCCGAACATCCTGCTGATCACGGCGGATCAGTGGCGCGGTGATTGCCTGTCTTCTGCCGGTCATGCTTGCGTGAAAACACCGAATGTCGATGCCTTGGCGCGCCAGGGAACGCTCTTTCGGCGGCACTATGCCGGGGCGGCCCCCTGCTCGCCGGCGCGGGCCACGCTCTATACCGGCCTCTATCAGATGAACCACCGCGTCTGCCGCAACGGTTCGCCGCTCGATGCCCGCTTCGACAATCTGGCGCTGGCCGCCCGGCGGGCAGGATACGATCCGACGCTGTTCGGCTATACCGACACGGCCCCCGATCCGCGCGGCATGGATGCCAATGATCCACATCTGACGACCTATGAAGGCGTGCTGCCGGGCTTTACCGCACGCCAGCTTCTGCCCGAGCATGAAAAACAATGGCTCTCCTGGCTCAGGTCCCGCGGTCATGCAGATGCCGTCAGCCGCGACATCCATATTCCCGTCGGCGCTGAAGCCGGCGACATTTCCGACGCGGCGCCGGCCTATTCCAGCGATGAGACCCAGACGGCTTTCCTGGCCGGCGAGTTCATCCGCTGGCTGGGCGAACAGGACAGGCCTTGGTTCGCGCATGTCTCGTTCCTGCGTCCGCACCCACCCTTTTCCGTGCCGGAGCCGTTCAACCGGATGTTCAGGCCGGGTGAGGGGCCAGCTTTTGCGCGTGCGGCGAACCGGGAAGCGGAAGAGGCAAGTCACCCCTATCTCGCTTTTGCCATGCCGCGCACCGGCAAGGGCGCCTTCATCCATGGCGCGACGGGGCCGCTCGGCGACTGGAACGGCGAGGATTTCGCCGCGATCCGGGCGATCTATTACGGCATGATCGCAGAGGTCGATGCCCAGCTCGGCCGGATCTGGCAGGCCCTGAAGGATGCCGGCGCCTGGGACAATACGCTTATTGTCTTCACTTCGGACCACGCCGAGATGGCCGGCGATCACTGGACGCTGGGGAAGGGCGGCTTTTTCGACGGCAGCTACCATATTCCGCTTGTCATTCGCGATCCGGCAAGCGGTGCCGCCGGCGGGATTGTCGATGGTTTCACCAGTGCTGCGGATATTTTTCCGACCCTTTGCGAAAGGCTCGACATCGAGGCGGAGAACGGGCTCGACGGCCGGTCGCTGATGCCATTCGTCAATGGCCGGAGCAGGCCGGATTGGCGGGATGCGGCATTCTGGGAGTTCGATTTCCGCGATATCGCCGGGGGCGAGACGGAGCGGTATTTCGGGCTCAAGTCCAACAAATGCAATCTCGCGGTGCTCCGCGATGCGCAGTTCAAATATGTGCATTTTGCCGCCTTGCCGCCGCTGCTCTTCAATCTCAGCGACGATCCGATGGAGCTCGACAATATCGCAGGCGATCCCGCCTATGCGGCGATCCGGCTCGGCTATGCCGAAAGACTGCTGTCGCTGAGGGCGCGGCATCTGGATCAGACGCTTGCCTATACCGAGCTGACGGAAAAAGGGCCGGTGACGCGCCGGCCCTCATAATTCGATCAGCCGAGATAATCGCGCTTGCCGATCGGCGCACCCTGGTTGCGCAGGATGGCGTGAGCTGTCGTGACGTGGAAATAGAAGTTCGGCAGGGCGAAGGTGGTGACATAGTCGGCGCCCGGAAGCACGATGCCGCTCTTGCCCGGCAGGGTGATTTCACGCGTTTCCGTGCCCTCCAGCGCTTCCTGGGAAAAGCCAGCGAGATAGGCTTCGGTTTTTGCCAGACGCTCGCGCAGCTCGTCGAACGTTTTTTCGTTGTCCTCGAACTTCGGGGCGTCGGTGGCGGTCAGCCTGGAGAGGGTGAATTTGGCGCTGTCGCTGGCGCGCTGATACTGGCCGGAGAGCGGCAGCATATCGGGCGCAAGGCGCGCAGCGACCAAGACCGCGGGATCGATATTCTTTTCCTTCGCATAGGCTTCCGCCTTGTCGAGGTAGGTTTTCAGGCTGGCGAGGCCGCGCTGGAACATCGGAACGGTGAGGCGATAGATCGAAATGGACATCTGTCCTGTCTCCAAAATCTTTAAATGACCGGCCGCGTCGAGGATATCGAAGACGCCTGCGGCCGCGGCTTTGTCTTCGAGCCCTCCATAGATGGAGGCGGCCTTGGTCTTTCACAACAGAGGCAATGCGGGCGCCGGTCGTGACCTTAGCGGCATTGCGCCTTTATCGCTATCTCGTCGCCGCTAAAGAGGCTTGACGTCGTTCCCAGAAAATGGAATGAATATTCCGAAGAACAAATTTTACGGTTTGTTTGTTCCGTTTTGCACGGAGCGCCGCAGGAGAGGCGGCGAGAAAATTGCGGCTTCAGGGCAAATGCCTGGAGCTCCGGCGTGAGGAGGGTGCAGCCGGGCACCATCTGTGGAGGAAGTGAAAATGAAAAAGTTTATCCTGGGCACTGCGATGGCGCTCGTCATGTCGACGGCCGCTCACGCAGAAACCGTCGGCGTTTCGATGGCGAAATTCGACGACAACTTTCTGACCGTTCTGCGCAACGGCATGACCGATTATGCCAAGACGCTGAGCGGCGTGACGCTGCAGGTCGAAGACGCGCAGAACGACGTTTCCAAGCAGCAGAGCCAGATCCAGAATTTCATCGCCTCGAAGGTCGATGCGATCATCGTCAACCCTGTCGATACCGATGCGACCACGGCAATGTCGAAGCTCGCCGCCGATGCCGGCATTCCGCTGGTTTACGTCAACCGCCAGCCGGTCAACGTCGACACGCTGCCGGACAAGCAGGCCTTCGTCGCATCCAACGAGCAGGAATCCGGCACGCTGGAAACCAAGGAAATTTGCCGCATTCTCGGCGGCAAGGGCAAGGCCGTCGTCATCATGGGCGAGCTGTCCAACCAGGCTGCGCGCATGCGCACCCAGGACGTCCATGACGTCGTCAAGACCGATGAATGCAAGGGCCTGCAGATCGTCGAAGAGCAGACCGCCAACTGGGATCGCACCCAGGGCGCCGACCTGATGACCAACTGGCTCTCCAGCGGCATCGAATTCGACGCCGTGATCTCCAACAACGACGAAATGGCGATCGGCGCCATCCAGGCGCTGAAGGCAGCCGGCAAGGATATGACCAAGGTCGTCGTCGGCGGTGTTGACGCCACGCAGGACGCGCTTGCCGCCATGCAGGCCGGCGATCTCGACGTTACCGTGTTCCAGGATGCCGCTGGCCAGGGCAAGGGCTCGCTCGATACGGCGCTGAAAATCGCCAAGGGCGAAAAGGTCGAGAAGAAGGTCTATATTCCCTTCCAGCTCGTTACGCCTGAAAACGTCAAGGACTTCGTCACCAAGAACTGAGGCGAACATCAAACCGGATGCGGGCTATTGCCCGCATCCTTTTCGCCTGTCCGGAGGAGATGATATGGCCGTCAGCCCGACAACCATGGCCGCCGTGCGTGCGAGCGGTGCAGTCCCGAATGCGGAATATCTGTTGAGCGCCGAAGGCGTTCGCAAGGAATTTCCCGGTGTCGTCGCCCTCGACGACGTGCAGTTCCGGCTGAAGCGCGCCTCGGTGCATGCGCTGATGGGCGAAAACGGCGCCGGCAAATCGACGCTGATGAAGATCCTCGCCGGCATCTATATACCCGACAAAGGCGATATCCGCCTGAAAGGCATCGAGATCCAGCTGAAATCTCCGCTCGACGCGCTGGAGAACGGCATTGCCATGATCCATCAGGAACTGAACCTGATGCCGTTCATGACGGTCGCCGAAAATATCTGGATCCGCCGCGAACCGAAGAACCGCTTCGGCTTCGTCGATCACGGCGTGATGCATCGCATGACCGAAGAGCTGTTTGCCCGGCTGAATATCGACATCGATCCCGATATCGAGGTTCGGTACCTGTCGGTCGCCAACCGGCAGATGGTCGAGATCGCCAAGGCGGTTTCCTATAATTCCGACGTGCTGATCATGGACGAGCCGACTTCGGCGCTGACGGAGCGCGAGGTCGAGCACCTCTTCCGCATCATCCGCGACCTGAGGGCCCAGGGCATCGGCATCGTCTACATCACCCACAAGATGAACGAGCTGTTCGAAATCGCCGACGAGTTCTCGGTCTTCCGCGACGGCCGTTATATCGGCACGCATGCCTCAACCGAGGTGACCCGCGACGACATCATCCGCATGATGGTCGGGCGCGAGATCACCCAGATGTTTCCGAAAGAAGAAGTGCCGATCGGCGAGGTGATGCTCTCGGTCAAGGATCTCTGTCTCAACGGCGTCTTCAAGGACGTCTCCTTCGAGGTAAGGGCGGGCGAGATCCTCGGCGTGGCCGGCCTTGTGGGGTCCGGGCGCTCGAACGTTGCCGAGACGCTTTTCGGCGTGACGCCGGCAAGCTCCGGCTCGATCGAGCTTTACGGCAAGCCGGTGACGATTTCTTCGCCGACCGAGGCCATCCGCCATCAAATGGCCTTCCTAACCGAGGACCGCAAGGACACCGGCTGTCTGCTGATCCTCGATATTCTCGAGAACATGCAGATCGCCGTTCTGCAGGACAGATATGTCAAGGGCGGCTTCGTGCAGCAGGGCGCCATCGAGGCGACCTGCGAAGACATGGCAAAAAAGCTGCGGGTGAAGACGCCCAATCTCTACGAGCGGGTGGAAAATCTTTCCGGCGGCAATCAGCAGAAGGTGCTGATCGGGCGCTGGCTGCTCACCAATCCGCGGATCCTCATCCTCGACGAGCCGACGCGCGGCATCGATGTCGGCGCCAAGGCGGAAATCCACCGGCTGGTCACCGACATGGCGCGAAACGGCGTGGCTGTGATCATGATCTCGTCCGAGATGCCCGAGGTGCTCGGGATGAGCGACCGCATCATGGTCATGCATGAGGGGCGCGTGACCGGTTTCCTCAATCGCGATGAAGCAACGCAGATCAAGGTGATGGAGCTGGCTGCGCAGTGATGCGCCGTCGGCGATCGCCCAAGGGAGGTTTGACATGAGTACCAAGGCAGCAGAGGGCGCGGCTCCGCTCGCAACCCGGCAAAGGCGGCGGCGTTTACCGACCGAGCTCAGCATTTTCCTCGTGCTCGTCGGCATCGCGCTCATCTATGAAGTGCTCGGCTGGATGTTCATCGGCCAAAGCTTCCTGATGAATTCGCAGCGCCTGACGATCATGATCCTGCAGGTTTCCGTCATCGGCATCATCGCCGTCGGCGTCACCCAGGTCATCATCACCGGCGGCATCGATCTTTCCTCGGGCTCGGTCGTCGGCATGACGGCGATGATCGCGACAAGCTTCGCCCAGTCGTCGACCTGGGGACGGGCGGTCTTTCCCTCGCTGACCGACCTGCCGGCTGTCGTGCCGATCATGGTCGGCCTGCTGATCGGGGCGGCGGCTGGTCTCGCGAACGGTGCGCTTATCGCTTACACGAAAATCCCGCCATTCATCGCAACGCTCGGCATGTTCGTTTCGGCCCGCGGTGTGGCGAAGTGGTATACGAAGGGACAGCCGGTTTCCGGGATCACCGAGCAGTTTCATTTCATCGGAACCAAAGCCTGGCCGGTCGTCGTCTTCCTGGTCGTTGCGCTGATCTTTCATATTGCGCTGCGCTACACCCGTTATGGCAAGTTCACCTACGCCATCGGCGCCAATCCGCAGGCCGCCCGCGTTTCCGGCATCAACATCGAGGCGCATCTCGTCAAGGTCTATGTGATCGCCGGATTGCTCGCCGGCCTTGCCGGGATCGTCACGGCCGCACGTGCGGAAACCGCGCAGGCCAGCATGGGCGTCGGATATGAACTCGATGCGATCGCCGCGACCGTCATCGGCGGCACTTCGCTCACCGGCGGCGTCGGGCGCATCACCGGCACCGTCATCGGCACCATCATCCTCGGCGTCATGACCTCGGGCTTCACCTTCCTCAGGATCGACGCCTATTACCAGGAGATCGTCAAAGGTCTGATCATCGTCGCGGCTGTGGTCATCGACGTCTACCGCCAGAAGAAGCGCCGCAAGCACTGATCTTTGTCATCCGATGATTTTGGCGGGGGCTTCGGCCCCCGTTTCATTTTGACGATGACGGATTTCTAAAAAAGAGGTGGCGAATTCCGTCAGCTTTTCTATTCTGGTCTTCCCGCTCGGGCAGCGCAGGAAGACAGATGCAATTCGTATTTGACGGTCACAACGACGTTCTCCTTCGACTCTGGACACATTCAAAAGACGGCAGCGATCCGATCGCGGAATTTGCAGACGGCACGACGGTCGGGCATATCGATGCGCGCCGGGCCAGGGAGGGCGGCCTTTCGGGCGGTCTTTGCGCCATCTACATTCCCTCCGGCGATCTAGTCTTTGCCGATCCGGATGCCGATGGCCGTTATATCACGCCGATGGCGGCGCCTCTCGATCCGCTGCCGTCCCTTGCCATCGCCACTGAAATGGCGGCGATCGCGTTGCGGCTCGACCAGGCCGGCGCCTGGCGCCTCTGCCGGACGGTGATGGATATTCGCGGCGCCATGGCGGACGATATTTTTGCCGCCGTCCTGCATATGGAAGGCTGCGAGGCGATCGGCGCCGATCTTGCGGCGCTCGAAGTCTTCTACGCAGCCGGGTTGCGGTCGCTCGGGCCGGTCTGGAGCCGGCACAATGTCTTCGGTTACGGCGTGCCCTTCGCCTTTCCGATGTCGCCGGACACGGCACCCGGCCTCACCGATGCCGGTTTCGCGCTGGTCAGGGAATGCAATCGCCTCGGTATCGTGATCGACCTTGCCCACATCACCGAGAAGGGCTTCTGGGACGTGGCGAAGACGACGGACCAGCCGCTGGTCTCCAGCCATTCCAATGCCCATGCGCTGACGCCGGTCGCGCGCAATCTGACCGACAGGCAGCTCGATGCGATCCGCGAAAGCCGCGGGCTCGTCGGCATCAATTATGCCACCGCCATGCTGCGTCCCGACGGCCGCTCGGACAGCGATACGCCGCTTGCCGACATGATCCGCCATATCGATTATCTGGTGAACCGAATCGGCATCGATTGCGTGGGCCTCGGATCGGACTTCGACGGGGCCACAATTCCTGAGGAAATCGGCGACGCCAGCGGCAATCAGAAGCTGATTGCCGCTCTCAGGGGGGTTGGTTATGGTGAGGCCGATCTCACGAAACTTGCCCGTGAAAATTGGCTTCGCATCCTCGCACAAGCCTGGCGGGAGGACGACGCCTAAAGCGTTGCGCCCTCTGGACGCGCCAGGAACGGACAATAGTTTTATAAGGCAGGACCGACAAAACGCTTCGTAATCAATCAAAACAGGGGGAACTGACCATGATGATAACTAAGCTTAGCCGCAATTTCCGCATGCTTTCCGCAGGCGCCGCTCTTTCGCTCCTGATGATGGCCGCACCCTCCGCCTTCGCCGAGACACCCAAGGATACGCTGGTCGAGGGCTTTGCCATCGACGACATCATTACGATGGATCCGGGCGAGGCGTTCGAGCTTTCGACCGCCGAAATCACCAGCAACAGCTACAGCCTGCTTGTCCGTCTCGACATGGACGACACGTCCAAGGTCAAGGGCGATCTGGCCGACAGCTGGAGCGTTTCCGACGACGGTCTGACCTATACGTTCAAGCTGAAGTCGGGCATGAAATTCGCCTCCGGCAACCCGATCACCGCCGAAGATGTCGCCTGGTCGTTCGAGCGCGCCGTCAAGCTCGACAAGAGCCCGGCCTTCATCCTCACCCAGTTCGGCCTGACCGGCGACAACGTCACCGAAAAGGCCAAGGCGGCCGATGCCGGCACCTTCGTCTTCACCGTCGACAAGGCCTATGCGCCGAGCTTCGTTCTCAACTGCCTGACGGCGACGGTTGCCTCCGTTGTCGACAAGAAACTGGTGATGGATCATGTGAAGGCGGTAACACCAGATGCCGAGCACAAATACGACAATGATTTCGGCAATGAATGGCTGAAGACCGGCTATGCCGGCTCCGGCGCCTTCAAGCTGCGGGAATGGCGCGCCAATGAAGTGGTCGTTCTGGAACGCAACGACAATTATTACGGCGACAAGGCAAAGCTCAACCGCGTCATCTATCGCTACATGAAGGAAAGCTCGGCCCAGCGGCTGGCGCTCGAAGCCGGGGATATCGACATCGCCCGCAACCTCGAGCCTGGCGACATCGACGCCGTTTCGAAGAATGCCGATCTCGCGACGACGAGTGCGCCGAAGGGCACGATCTATTATGTCAGCCTCAACAACAAGAACGAGAACCTGAAGAAGCCCGAGGTGCAGGAAGCCTTCAAATACCTGGTCGACTATGATGCGATCGGCGCGACCTTGATCAAGGGTATCGGCGAAATCCACCAGACCTTCCTGCCGAAGGGCCAACTCGGCGCGCTCGACGAAAATCCCTACAAGCTCGATGTCGCCAAGGCCAAGGAACTGCTGGCCAAGGCCGGCGTGCCCGATGGTTTCTCAATTACCATGGACGTGCGCAACAGCCAGCCGGTGACCGGTATCGCCGAATCCATGCAGCAGACGCTGGCGCAGGCCGGCGTGAAGATGGAAATCATTCCGGGCGATGGCAAGCAGACGCTGACGAAGTACCGCGCCCGTACTCACGACATGTATATCGGCCAGTGGGGCTCGGACTATTTCGACCCGAATTCCAACGCCGATACCTTTACCGGCAATCCCGACAATTCCGATGCCGGCACGGTGAAGACGCTTGCATGGCGTAATACCTGGGAAGCGCCGGAGCTCGACAAGGAAGCCAAGGCCGCACTTCTCGAACGCGATGCCGCCAAGCGCGCCGCCATATATCAGGATATCCAGAAGAAATACCTGGCAAACAGCCCCTTCGTCTTCATCTTCCAGCAGACCGAAGTGGCCGGTTACCGCAAGAACCTCAAGGACTTCAAGCTGGGTCCGAGCTTCGATACCAATTTCGTCGGTCCGATCGCCAAGGAATAGTCCGGCAGGATCGATCGCTTGAGCACCGTCGAAACTACATCAGAGGCGCGGCCCCGAAAGGGCCGTGCCAGGGCCTTTGCAAAGGCGCTGGGGCGGTTCCTGTTTGCTGCCGTCACCACCTATCTCGGCCTGCTGGCCGTCACCTTCTTCATCGGCCGCGTCGTGCCGATCGATCCCGTGCTCGCCATTCTCGGCGACCGCGCCCCCAACCATGTCGTCGAGCGGGTGCGCCAGGAAATGGGCTTCAACCTACCGCTCTATCAGCAGTTCTTCATCTATATCAAAGGCATCCTGTCCGGTGATTTCGGCAATTCGGTGCTGACCACCAATCCCGTCATGGTCGATATCCGCCGTGTCCTGCCGGCAACGATCGAGCTTGCGACGTTCGGAACGCTGATCGGCGCTTTCGTCGGCGTGCCGCTCGGCGTTCTCGCCGCCGTGCGCCGCGGCAGTATCGCCGACCAGGTCGTGCGCGTTGTCGGCCTAGTGGGCTATTCGGTGCCGATCTTCTGGCTGGCGCTGATTTCGCTCGTCATCTTCTATGCGCAACTGCGCTGGGTGGCTTTTCCCGGCCGCATCGACATCGTCTTCGAATATACGTTCACGCCGATCACCGGCCTGTATCTGCTGGACAGCGCCTGGCAGGGACAATGGGATGTCTTTTACGACGTCTTCCGCCACATCATCCTGCCGGCATCGCTGCTCGGCTATTTCTCGCTCGCCTATATCAGCCGCATGACGCGCAGCTTCATGCTGAACGAGCTTTCCCAGGAATATATCGTTGCCGCGCGCGCCAAGGGGCTTTCGGAAACGCGGGTGATCTGGGGCCATGCGCTGCGCAATGCCGCCGTGCCGCTGGTCACCGTCATTGCGCTTTCCTATGCCGGCCTGCTCGAAGGATCGGTGCTGACAGAGACCGTCTTTTCCTGGCCGGGCATCGGGCTCTATATCACCAATTCGCTGCAGAACGCCGATATGAACGCCGTGCTCGGCGGCACCATCGTCATCGGCACTGTTTTCATCGGCATCAACCTTCTGTCCGATCTTCTCTACCGGACGCTCGACCCGAGGACGCGAAACCGATGACCGTTCCTGTCAGCCCATCTCCTGCGATGAGCCGCCGCGAATGGCTGCTGTCCGACCGGCCGCAATCGCGCCTGCAGGCCCGTCTCGGCCGCGCCTACGTCACCTGGCGGCAGTTCACGGCCAACCAGCTTGCCGTCGTCGGCCTGCTGATCATCATTGCGCTGCTTTTCATCGCCGCCTTCGCCAATCTTATCGCCACCCACGATCCCGTCGTCGGCGATCTGCGCAATGCGCGGCTGCTGCCGCCGGGGACGGCTGAATACCTGCTCGGCACCGACGACCAGGGCCGCGATATCTTTTCGCGGCTGATCTACGGATCACGTTTGACGCTGCTCGTCATCGTGCTCGTCGCCGTCATCTCGGCGCCGATCGGGCTGGTCGTCGGCACGGTCTCCGGATATGCCGGAGGCTGGGTCGATGCGACGCTGATGCGCATCACCGATATTTTCCTCGCCTTTCCGAAGCTGGTGCTGGCGCTCGCCTTCGTCGCGGCCCTCGGTCCCGGCATCCAGAACGCCATCATTGCCATCGCCATCACCTCATGGCCGCCCTATGCCCGCATCGCCCGCGCCGAGACGCTGACGGTCCGGCGCTCCGACTATATCTCGGCGGTGAAGCTGATGGGCGCCTCGCCGCTGCGCATCATCCTGCGCCATGTCATGCCGCTCTGCATTTCCTCGCTGATCGTGCGCGTGACGCTCGACATGGCGGGCATCATCCTGACGGCCGCCGGTCTCGGCTTTCTCGGTCTCGGGGCGCAGCCGCCGCTGCCGGAATGGGGTGCGATGATCGCCTCGGGACGGCGCTTCATCCTCGATCAATGGTGGGTGGCGGCGATGCCCGGCATCGCCATCCTCATCGTCAGCCTTGGCTTCAACCTGCTTGGCGACGGACTGCGCGACGCGCTCGATCCAAAGGAGGCCGGCCAGTGACGACACTTCTGACAGTCGACAATCTCAAGGTCAGCTATCCCACCCGCACCGGCGTGATCGAGGCCGTGCGCGGCGTCTCCTTCACGCTCGGCAAGGAAAGGCTCGGCATCGTCGGCGAATCCGGTTCCGGCAAGTCGCAGACCGGCCGAGCGATCATGGGGCTGACGCCGAAACATGGCATCGTCACCGCCGACAGGCTGAATTTCAACGGCATCGACCTGCTCAAGGCTTCCGCCGGCGAAAGGCGAAGGCTGCGCGGCAAGCGTATCGCCATGATCCTGCAGGATCCGAAATATTCGCTCGATCCGGTGATGACGATCGGGCGACAGATCTGCGAAACGCTGCGCACGCATGAAAAAGTCGGCAAGGCGGAGGCGCGCGAGCGGGCGCTCGCCATGCTGGAGGCGGTGCAGATCCGCGACCCGAAACGTGTCTTCGACCTGCATCCGCATGAGGTTTCGGGCGGCATGGGGCAGCGCGCGATGATCGCCATGATGCTAATTGCCGGGCCCGAACTGCTGATCGCCGACGAGCCGACCTCGGCGCTCGACGTGACGGTGCAGCTCGATGTGCTCAGAATCATGGACAGGCTGGTGGCCGACCGCGGCATGGGGCTGATCTTCGTCTCCCATGATCTCAGGCTGGTTTCCTCGTTCTGCGACCGGGTGATCGTCATGTATGCCGGAAAGATCGTCGAGGAGCTCGCGGCCGCCGATCTCAAACATGCGCAACATCCCTATACCCAAGGGCTGCTGAACTGCATGCCCGAGATCGGCTCGAACCGTCATCCGCTGCCGGTGCTCGACCGCAAGCCGGAGTGGGCGGCATGAGCGCAGCTCTCGAGATCGACAATCTCAGCGTCGTCTACGATGAATTTCATGCGCTGAAGGATGTCAGCCTTGCCGTCGAACGCGGCGAATCCTTTGGTCTCGTCGGTGAATCCGGCTCGGGAAAATCGACCTTGCTGCGGGCTGTCGCCGGCCTTGCGCCGATCAGCAGCGGGGCGATCCGCATCGATGGCGAAGCGCTGAAGGGTTCGAAGCGCAGCAAAATCTTCTATCGCCGCGTGCAGATGGTCTTTCAGGATCCCTATGGTTCGCTACATCCGCGCCAGACCATCGACCGGCTTCTGCTCGAGCCGCTGGCAATCCATGATATTGACGACAGCGAGAGGCGCATCGAACGCGCGCTCGACGAGGTCGGCCTCGGCAATGGTTTCCGTTTCCGCTATCCGCACCAACTCTCCGGCGGCCAGCGGCAGCGTGTGGCGATCGCCCGGGCATTGATCGTCGAGCCGTCGATCCTGCTGCTCGACGAGCCGACCTCGGCGCTCGACGCCTCGGTGCAGGCCGAGGTGCTGAACCTGCTGGAGCAGATCCGGCGCGATCGCAAGCTTACCTTCGTGATGGTGAGCCATGACCTCGGCGTCGTCACCCACATGTGCGAAAGGCTGGCGGTGATGCGCAACGGCGCCGTCGTCGAGCGGCTGAGCTCCCGGGAACTGGCGGAGGGTGCGGTTCATGAGGACTACACGAGAAATTTGATGATCGCCAGCAAGGGCTTCGTCAAAGCCTGAAAGCCAATCTTTTCAACCCGTTGAAAAGCAAAGACCAGCAGCGGCGTTAAGGATAAGATTTCCCTAAAAGACGACCATTCAACTAGACTATTGACAGCTGCCCCGCTTCTGTCATGATCCTGTTAACGATTGTTAGCTTTCGTGATCGATGGAGGTTGAGGCATGTTCTTTCTCGGTGGGATGACCATGGGCTACCTCGATCCTCCCGTTAAAGCCGATCGCCGGGAACAGGTTTCGGCCTCCATTCCCGCGGAAAAGGATCGTCGGCTCATCGAGATCCCCGCCAACCCGTCTCAGACCGAGGACAGCGTCGAGCGTTCGTGGATCTGGGCATGGCGCACGCTCTGCTAAAGAGTGGGCTGCTAAGAAAGCGAGCCGCTAAAAGGGCTGGTTGAATTTTCTCTTTCGTTCGCTCTGGACGGAAATTTATCTCTACCTACTTGATAGAGAATATAAGAATATCAACGCGAGCCGCACAACCGGCCGCTTAAAAACAACGGAGGCGACATATGGCAGATCTGGGTATTTCGCATGCTCACGTGAACCAGTACGGTTCCGTAGGGACCAAGAAGCCGCTGACCACACGCCACAGGCTTCAAACTGTGCTCCATGGAGCAATCTTCACGGCGGCATTCCTGTTCGTCGTAGCCATGGTTTGCGGCGTCGTCGGCTGATCGGCGAGTGTTAGACGCCGGCAAGTGCCGGCGTTGCGGCGTTTTTCGCCTGGTTGATCGGCATCCGATCCCTGCTTCATTTTTCTATACGTCTTCATGTCATCACGAGCGTCCGCATCGAACTTCCTCGTGCGGCGCATTTCCGATCTGTGTTTGCATGTCGGCGTTTTCGAACCAATGATGCCATCCGAGATCGCGCATCTTCTCCCAAAATCGCAGAGTCTTTACATCGCCGGAACCGGGGCGGGCATTGTGGCGTTCATGCACGTCCCAAGCTCGCCGGGCGCGCCGCTCATGCCTCTTGACTTGAATTATCCGGATGGTGTCCAATTTTCGACATGGCTTTCGCGGAGAGGGTATGGATCGTCTTGATCACCCGTCGGGCCACGCTCCGAACCGGGGCTTAACCCGTTCGCATCGCTTGGCCCAAGCGTCATTTATCCCGGCTTCATCGATCTTCGAAGAAACGGGCTCCGTTCATGTAGCAGTCATGATAAGCAGTGCAAAAGGCTGAGCAAAACAGCCATAACTTCGTTTGGATCCAGAACCGAACCCATGTCTATTTCAAATCTTTCTCCGAGCCTTCCGCGCGAACCTGAGACCAAGCAGATCGATCACAACGATTCGATCCGCTCGACCTATCTTGCCATCGAGGACATCAAGGCGATCGGCAATACGGTCGCCCGCGGCGGTGTCGACCGGCTGCCGGCTTTCGCCCCCTTCGATTTCTTCGCGCGTCACAAGGAAAACGAGAAGGAAATTCTGCGCGTCTACCGGACCACGGCGACCGACGTCGAAGCCGGCGAGACGATCACGCCGGCGGCGGAATGGCTTCTGGACAATCATTATATCGTCGAAGAGGCGATCCAGGAGGTGCGGCGCGACTTCCCCCGCCGTTTCTATCGCGAATTGCCGACCATGGTGGTCGGCGGTGTCGAGGTGCCGCGCACCCTCGTGCTTGCCTGGCTCTATGTCGCTCACACCCACAGCACGATCTCGCAGGAAAGCCTGACGGCGCTGGTCGACGGTTTTCAGGCCAGCGAGACGCTGAGGATCGGCGAACTCTGGGCCTTGCCTTCGCTTGTGCGCTACGTGCTCGTCGAAAACCTTCGCCGCATTTCCAGCCGTGTCGAAGCCAGCCGCCGACTGCGCCGCCGCGCCAACGAGGCGGCCGACGAACTGGTGCGCCTGACCGATCCGGCCGCGGCGGCCGCCTATCTGAAGACGCTGGAACCGCTTGCCGAGGACAATACCTTCTCGACGCAGTTCCTCTATCGCATGCGTGACGGCTCGCAGACGTCGAGCCTGGCGATCACCTGGCTCGACGAGCGGCTGGAAGAGCTTGGCCGCAACACCGAAGAGGCGACGACGGCCGAACACAGCCGTCTCTCTTCCGGCAACGTGACGATGGGCAACATCATCCGCAGCCTGCGCGAGATCGACGATGCCGAATGGTCGGTCTGGGTCGAGCAGGTCAGCCATGTCGACAAGTTGCTCTGGGAGCATTCGGATTACGGCATTCTCGATTCCGGCTCGCGCAACAAATACCGCAAACAGATCGAAAAGCTGGCCAAACGCTCGCCGCTGACCGAAATGGAAATCGCCCAGCTGGCGCTCGACATGACGGATGCCGCCAAGGCCTCCGACGAGCCGCAGCCGCATGAACCGAATGTCGGCGGTTTCCTCTCCGGCGCCCAGCGGCCGAAGCTCGAGGCGCGGGCGAACTATCGCCCGACCATCACACAGCATTTCGTGCGCGCGGTGCGCCGGTTCAACTGGCTGGCAATTGCCGTGCCCGTCATGCTTTTGACGGTCATCGCCATGGCGATCGTCGGCCGGTTCATGGCCAATGCCGGCATGGGGCCGATCGAAATCGCCCTGCTGCTGATCATGTTCTCACTGCCGGCGTCGGAGGGGGCGACGGGCCTCTTCAATACCGTGCTTTCCTTCTTCGTGACGCCGGCGCGCCTTGTCGGCTACGAGTTCAAGGAAGGCATTCCGGAGGATGCACGCACACTGCTCGTCGTGCCCTGCCTGATCTCGAACCGCGACAGCGTCGACGACCACGTGCGCAATCTCGAGGTTCATTATCTCGCCAATCCGCGCGGCGAGCTCTATTTCGCGCTGCTCAGCGATTGGCCGGACAGCGAGGCCGAGGAATCGCCCGCCGATCTCGAGGTTCTCGACTATGCCAGGCGCGAGATCGCCAATCTCTCCGCCCGCTATGCCTATGACGGCAAGACGCGGTTCTATCTGCTGCATCGCCGCCGCCTCTACAATCCCTCCGAAGGTGTGTGGATGGGCTGGGAGCGTAAACGCGGCAAGCTGCACGAGCTGAACATGCTCTTGCGCGGCGACCGCGACACGACCTATCTGCCGGGCGCCAACACCGTGCCGGCCAATGTGCAATATGTCATGACGCTCGATGCCGATACGCGCCTGATGCGCGATGCCGTCACCAAGCTCGTCGGCAAGCTCTATCATCCGATCAATCGTCCGGTCATCAATCCGAAAACCGGCCGTGTCGAAAGCGGTTACGGCGTACTGCAGCCGCGCGTCACCCCGTCGCTGACGACGGGCAAGGACGCGTCGGTCTTCCAGCGCGTCTTTTCGATCAACCGCGGCCTCGACCCTTACGTCTTCACCGTTTCCGACGTCTATCAGGATCTCGCCGGCGAAGGCACCTTCACCGGCAAGGGCCTTTATCATGTCGATGCCTTCGAAGCTTCGCTGAAGGGCCGGATCGACGAAAACTCCGTGCTCAGCCACGATCTTCTCGAAGGCTCGATGGCGCGCTGCGCGCTGGTCACCGATCTCGAGCTGGTGGAGGATTTCCCGATCCGCTACGAGGTCGAAACCTCACGCCAGCATCGCTGGGCGCGTGGCGACTGGCAGCTGCTGCCGTATATGTTCAATCCGAAATACGGCGTCACGGCACTCGGCCGCTGGAAGATGTTCGACAATCTGCGCCGCTCGCTGACGCCGATCGCCTGGTTCTTCGCCTCCGTGCTCGGCTGGTATTTCATGGGTCCGCTCGGCGCGCTGATCTGGCAGATCCTGCTGATCTTCTGCCTCTTCGTCGCGCCGACGCTGTCGCTGATCAACGGCATCATTCCGCGCACCAGCGATATCGTCGCCCGCGCCCATCTCTATACCGTCTGGTCCGATATCACGGCCGCCAATGCCCAGGTTGCCCTGCGGATCGTCTTCATCGCCGATTCCGCCGCGATGATGGCCGATGCGATCGGCCGGTCGCTCTACCGCCTGTTCGTCAGCCGCAAGCTGATGCTGCAGTGGCGGACCGCCGCCAGCGTTCAGGCCGGCGGCCAGGGGACGCTGATCGCCTATTACAAGGCGATGTGGCATGCGCCGGTGCTGGCGCTGCTGGCCCTTGGTTTTGCCGCCCTGCCCGGCGGCAGCGCCTTCGTCGTCGGCATTCCCTTCGCGCTGTTGTGGATCCTGTCGCCTGTGGTCGCCTGGTATGTCAGCCAGTCGGCGGAGACCGAGGACCGGCTCGAGGTCGCCGATTCGGTATCGAGCGAACTGCGCAAGATCGCTCGGCGCACCTGGCGTTATTTCGAGACCTTCACCACGGCGGAGCAGAATTATCTGCCGCCTGATAATGTCCAGGAAACGCCGCATGTGATCGTCGCGGCGCGCACCTCGCCGACCAATATCGGCGTCTATCTGCTCTCCGTCGTCTCCGGCCGGCAGTTCGGCTGGTTCTCCTTCGAGGAGACGCTCGATCGGCTGGAGCAGACGATTTCGACGATCGACAGAATGGAGAAATTCCGCGGCCATCTGTTCAACTGGTATCACACCGATACGCTGCAGACGCTCGGGCCGCGTTATGTCTCGGCGGTCGACAGCGGCAATCTCGCCGGCCATCTGATCGCCATTTCGTCGGCCTGCCGCAACTGGGCCGAGGCGCCGTCCGCCCATATGCAGGGCAATCTCGACGGCGTCGGCGACACGGCCGGCATTCTCGGTGAAGTGCTGGCGGACCTGCCCGATGACCGCAAGACCGTGCGGCCGCTGCGCCGGCGCCTGGAGGAACGCATCGTCGGTTTCCAGAACGCGCTTGCCGCCGTCAAACGCGAGCATGAATTCGCCTCGATCCGCATCATCAACCTTGCCGTTCTCGCCCGCGACATCGAGAAGCTCGCCGCCAATCTCGACCATGAGGTCAAGTCGAAGCAGAGCGAAGAGGTCACCCAATGGGCGGCGTCCCTGGTGAAGGTCTGCGAGGCGCATATTTCAGACAGCACCTTCGACCTTTCCAAGGTCGATGCGCTGAGGCCGCGACTGGTGGCGCTGCGCGACAAGGCCCGCGATCTGGCTTTCTCGATGGATTTCGGCTTCCTGTTCCGGCCGGAGCGGCGCCTGCTGTCGATCGGATACCGCGTCGAAAGCGGTGAACTCGACCAGGCCTGCTACGACCTTCTCGCGTCGGAATGCCGCCTGACCAGCCTGTTCGGCATCGCCAAGGGCGATCTGCCGACGGAGCACTGGTACCGTCTCGGCCGCCAGGTCGTGCCTGTGGGATCGCGCGGCGCGCTGGTCTCCTGGTCCGGCTCGATGTTCGAATATCTGATGCCGCCGCTCGTCATGCAGGAGCGCGGCGGGGGCATTCTCAACCAGACCAACAATCTGGTTGTCGTCGAACAGATGAATTACGCCCGCAAGCTCGGCATTCCGTGGGGCATTTCGGAAGCGGCCTTCAATGCCCGCGACCATAACCTCAACTATCAGTACACGAATTTCGGCGTGCCGACGCTCGGCCTGAAGCGCGGCCTCGGCCACAATGCCGTCATCGCGCCTTATGCCTCGCTGCTCGCCAGCCAGTACGACCCGCCGGGCGCGCTCGAAAATCTGCAGAGGCTGCGCAAGGTCGGTGCGCTCGGCAAGTTCGGCTTCCACGATGCCGTCGACTTCACGCCGACGCGCGTGCCGGAAGGCAAGAAATGCGCGGTGGTCTACAATTATTATGCCCACCATCACGGCATGTCGATCGCAGCCGTCGCCAACGTCGCCTTCAACGGCCATCTGCGCGAACTCTTCCATGCCGATCCGGTCATCGAGGCAGCCGAGCTTCTGCTGCAGGAAAAGGCGCCGCGCGACATTCCGGTGATGAGCGGCAAGCATGAATCCGACACACCGGCCAGCATCCAGGAAGATCTGCTGCGGCCGGAGATCAGGAAGATCAGCGATCCGGCGTCGCGCGACCGCGAACTGGTATTCCTGTCCAACGGTCATTATTCGCTGATGCTGACGGCGACAGGCGCCGGTTATTCCCGCTGGAACGGTCTTTCCGTTTCCCGCTGGAAAGCCGATCCGACCGAAGACCGCTGGGGCAGCTTCATCTTCCTGCGCGATACCGCCACTAACGAATGGTGGTCGACGACATCGGAGCCGAAGGGTGTCGAAGGCGAAACGATCAAGGTGGAATTCGCCGACGAGAAGGCGCAGTTCACCAAGACGGTCGGCGACCTGACGAGCGAGGTGGAATGCATCATCGCCACCGAGCATGATGCCGAGGCCCGCCGCGTCACCCTGCTCAACATGGGTACGGAAGATCGGTTCATCGAAGTCACCTCCTATCTCGAACCGGTGATCACCTCCGACGATACCGACAATGCGCATCCGGCCTTCGCCCGCATGTTCGTCAAGACCGAGATCGGCAAACGCGGTGACGTCATCCGCGCCGAACGCAACAAGCGCGATCCGAACGAGCCGAACATCAGCATCGCCCATCTGATCGTCGACAATGCCGGCGACACCCGCCACACGGAATTCGAGACCGACCGGCGCAAGTTCATCGGCCGTGGCCGCAGCCTTGCCGATGCGGCGGCTTTCGATCCGGGGGCGACGCTTTCCGGTAGCGACGGCTTCATGCTCGACGCGGTAATGTCGCTGCGCCGCACCGTCCGCGTGCCGGTCGGCAAGAAAGTCAGCGTGATCTTCTGGACGATCGCAGCGCCGAGCCGCGACGAAGTCGACAAGGCGGTCAATCGCTACCGTCATCCCGACGCCTTCACCCACGAGCTGGTCCAGGCCTGGACACGCACGCAGGTGCAGATGCGTCACGTCGGCGTCACCTCGCAGCAGGCGGCGGCCTTCCAGCATCTCGGCCGCTACCTCGTCTATCCCGACATGCAGCTGCGCAAGGACGAGGCGACCGTCGAGGCCGGCCTGCAGTCGCAATCGGCGCTGTGGCCGCTAGCGATCTCCGGCGACTTCCCGATCTTCACATTGCGCATCAACGACGACATGGATCTCGAAATCGCCCGCGAGGCGCTGCTGGCGCAGGAATATCTGCGCTCGCGCGGCGTCACCGCCGATCTCGTCATCATGAACGAACGCGCCTCTTCCTATGCGCAGGACATGCAGCACGCGCTCGACGCCATGTGCGAAAACGTGCGCCGCATGGGCCAGGCCGACGGCTTGCGCCAGCATATCTTTGCGGTTCGCAAGGATCTGATGGAGGAGAGCACCTATCACGCGCTGATCGCGGCTTCCCGTGTCACGCTGCATACGAAGAACGGCAAGGTGGTCGACCAGATCAACCGCGCCGTCGCTCTGTTTGTCCCCTCCAAGGAGGAGCTGCAGGAGATGGAACGGGCCGAGCGCAATAAGGTCCCGGTCAAGCGCGTCGCGCCGGTGCCGCCACCCGCCGTGCCCGCCGTCGTCATCGAGGAAGAGGGCGATCTCGACTTCTGGAACGGCATCGGCGGCTTTGCCCGTGACGGACGCGAATATGTCGTTCGCCTGCCCGGAGGCCACGCGACGCCGCAGCCCTGGATCAACGTCATCTCCAATGACAGGTTCGGCTTCCACGTCTCGGCGGAGGGCGCGGGCTTCACCTGGAGCGCCAATTCGCGCGACTATCAGCTGACCTCCTGGTCGAACGATGCGGTGATCAACCGTTCGGGTGAGGCGTTCTATCTCGCCGATCTCGACAGCGGTGCGGTGATGACGCCGTTCGCAGCGCTTTCTCGCCGGCCGGACGTCCGTTTCGAAGCCCGCCACGGGCTCGGCTATTCCGTTTTCTCCAGCGTTCAGCACGATATCGCGCTGGAGCTGACGCAGACGATCGACCGCGAAAGGCCGGTGAAACTGCAGCGCCTGCGCCTGCGCAACACCGGTTCGACCAGCCGCAGGCTGCGTCTCTACGGTTACGTCGAGTGGATCCTCGGCAGCAATGCGGCACGCACCGCGCCCTTCATCCTGTCGAAACACGACGAGGAGACGGGGGCGCTGTTTGCCACCAATCCCTACAGCATCGATTATTCCAACCGCACCGCCTTCTTCGCGGCGAGCGAGGCTCTTTCGAGCTTCTCGGCAAGCCGGCGCGAATTCGTCGGCAAGGCGGGAACGATCCAGGCGCCGCAAGCCGTGATCTCTGCCGCCTCGCTTTCCGGCACGGCCGACCTCGACGGGGATCCGGCCGCAGCCCTTGCGATCGACGTCCAGCTTGCCGCCGGCGAGGAGCGCGACTTCACCTTCTTCCTCGGCGATACGCCGACGGAGGACGAAGCGCGTGGTGTCATCGCCGATATCCGCAAGGTTTCGTTCGACGATGCCGTCGAGACGAACCGGGCCTTCTGGCGGGACTTTACCGGCAGGCTGCAGATATCGACGCCGGATCGCGGGATGAACAATCTCGTCAACACCTGGCTGCCCTATCAGAGCCTCGGCTGCCGCATCATGGCCCGCACCGCCTTCTACCAGGCAAGCGGCGCCTTCGGCTTCCGCGATCAGCTGCAGGACACGCTGGCCTTCGTGCTGCACGAACCCTCGCTTGCCCGCGGGCAGATCCTGAACGCCGCGTCGCGCCAATTCCGCGAAGGCGACGTGCAGCATTGGTGGCTGCCGGGAACCGGTGCCGGCGTGCGTACATTGATCTCGGACGACGTCGTCTGGCTCGCTTACGCGATCCATCATTATTGCACGGTGACCAGCGACAGAACCGTGCTCGACGAGGAGATCGCCTTCCTGGAAGGACCGGCTCTGCTCGAAGGTCAGCACGATTCCTTCTACAGGCCGGAAATTTCCGAGGACAAGGCGAGCGTCTACGAACACGCGGCGCTGGCGCTCGATCTCGCCATCGCCCGCAAGGGAGCAAACGGCCTGCCGCTGTTCCTCGGCGGCGACTGGAACGACGGCATGAACCGCGTCGGCATCGGCGGGCGCGGCACCAGCGTCTGGCTCGGCTGGTTCCTGGCAGGCGCCTTGCGCTCCTTCATTCCCTATGCCGAAGAACGCGGCGACAAGGCTCGCACAGAGCGCTGGTCGGCGCATCTGAGCGAGCTGAAGAAGGCGCTCGAAACTGCGGCCTGGGATGGCAGCTACTATCGCCGCGGCACGTTCGACGACGGCGCGCTGCTCGGCTCCAGGGAAAGCCCGGAATGCCGGATCGATTCGATTGCGCAGTCATGGAGCGTGCTGTCCGGCGAGGGTGATCCGGCCCGCGCCGTAAAGGCGATGGATGCCGTGCTCGACCAGCTGGTTGACGAGGATGCCCGCATCATCCGGCTTTTCACGCCGCCTTTCGTCAATTCCGCCAGGGATCCCGGCTATATCAAGGCCTACCCCCCGGGGGTGCGCGAAAACGGCGGGCAATATACCCATGCCGCGACCTGGGTGGTGATGGCGCTGGCGGAGCTGAAGCGGGGCGATGACGCGTTGCGCTGCTTCCAGATCCTCAACCCGATCACCCATGCACTCGACAAGGCCTCGGCGGAGCAATACCGCGTCGAACCCTATGTCGTGGCGGCCGACGTCTACGGTCATGAGCCCTACACGTCGCGCGGCGGCTGGACCTGGTATACCGGCTCCGCCGGCTGGCTCTACCGCGCCGCCGTCGAGGGCATCCTCGGCATCCGGCTGAAGGGTGGGAAGCTTTATGTGCGGCCGTCGCTCCCGTCGGAATGGGACGGTTTTGCGGCAGAGGTGGAACAGGGCGGCGACAAATACCGCATTTCGGTCTCAAAAGCGTCCAATGACAGCGGCTACACTCTGTCTATCAACGGTTGCGAAGTCACCGATCCCGAAGAGGGATATCCGCTCGGATAACAGCGTTCTCCACGCTGAAAAACACGGCGATTCGCGACGGCCAAAAGGGAACCCTTTTGGCCGTCGTCGCGTTTGCAAATCGGATGACAAGGAGAGACCCATGGCAAGCACGCCGACCGAAGCCATCGTCACCGGGCGCAGTCCCCTATCCACAGCTGCACCAATGCGTGACACCAGGCTGGACGTCTTGCGCGGCGTGGCGCTGATCATGATCTTCATCAATCATGTTCCCGGACAGATTTTCGAATATGTGACGACGAAGAATTTCGGCTTCTCCGATGCTGCCGAGGCCTTCGTGCTGATCTCGGGCATCGCCGTCGGCCTTGCCTATGGATCCGGATTCCGGCCGGGCAACCGGCTCAAGATGGCGATCAAGGCGGCGAAGCGCGCCTTCACGCTTTATCTCGCTCATATGATCACCACCTTCATGACGCTGGCGCTGTTCATCTCAGGCGCGTGGCTGTTTCACCGGCCGGGCTTGCTTGTTGAAATCAACATCCTGGCGGTGCTGATGAACCTGAAGGAAGGTATTCCGGCGCTGCTGCTGCTCGGCCATCAGATCGGCTACAACAATATTCTGCCGATGTACGGCGCGCTGATGCTGATGGTGCCGATCATCCTGCTCTTGAATGCGCGCAGCCCGTTGCTGGCGCTCGGCGTCTCCGGCACGGTCTGGCTGCTTGCGGGCATCTATCAGGTGGCGCCGCACAATATGCTGATCGAGAGCTACTGGTTCCTCAATCCGCTTTCCTGGCAGTTCCTGTTTACGATCGGCATCGTTTCGATGCTGCATATCAAGCGGGGCGGCACGATCCCGCGGCATCCACTGCTGTTTGCGGTCGCTGCCAGTTACGTCGCGCTTTCCTTCGTCTGGGTGACCGGTCATCTCTGGGCCTTCGGCAATTCGCTGGCAGCCCTTGGTCTGCCGCCTGTCATCACGGGTTTCGACAAGACCTTCCTGTCGCTGCCGCGGCTGCTGCATGTGCTGGCGCTGACCTATCTCGTCATCAGCATTCCGGCGTTCTCGCGCATTCTGCGCCGGCCTGCGGACCATCCGCTGACCATTCTCGGCCGTCATTCGCTGAACATCTTCGTTGCCGGCACGATCCTCGCCATGATCGGCCAGGTGGTGCTCTATATCACCAACAAGGACCCGCTGGTCGGTCCGCTCTTCGTGGTCGCCGGCATCGCGACGCAATTCGCCTATGCCTATTATCTCGAACGCAAGCGCCAGCAGGGCAAGGTCAAGGGGAAACTCGTCACCCAGCCCGCCAGCATCCCGGTGCCGGTGCGCATCGGCGGAACGGCAAACGCCTACCGCCGCAACGATCGGAAATAAGTTTCCGACGCGTCTGTGAGATGAAGGAGCCGGTGGCCGATGGCCGCCGGCTCAATTTTTATGGACGAGAATGTTCACCAGCTTGCCCAAGGGATCGCGCACATAAAAGCGCCTGACGCCCCAGGGCTCGTCGGCCGGCCCATACTCGATCGCAAAACCGGCAGCCGACATCGCCTCGAACACGGCATCGAGATTATCAACTTCGATCGAAAGATCTGGCACGGGCGTTCCGGAACCGCCCTCGCTGGCGATGCTCAGCTGAACGTTCATCGGCCTCGCGGCGCCGAAGGTCGTGATCCAGCCGTGATCCATGACGACGTCGAGACCGAGGATGTCCTGATAGAAGCGCCGGGCAAGCGTGATGTCAGGTGCCTGGATATTGGCGACGATGCGCAGGACGGTCATGGGCTTTCCCTTCGATACCTAAAGCGCATCGCGTCAAATTTGATTCATGCGACGCACTTCAGCTCTTTGTTTTTACGCATGTCGTTCGCGGCAAAAGCGCTTAGCGCTTTGCCTGGCAAAACCGCTGCACAGTTTTGCGCGACATGCTCTCGTGACAAGGCGGAAGGTAGGAAGATCGGCAGGGTGGTCAATCGGGGTTTGGCTTGGAATGGCGACGCGGCGGCCTGTGGCACCCCCCTCTGCCCTGCCGGGCATCTCCCCCACAAGGAGGGAGATCGGCTGGGCGCGATGGTTTCCCCAAGCAACTCCGCATTGGGCGCGTCACGATCTTCAGATGAGCTCCTCGCGCTTTTAGGCTTTTACGCTTGTCGTAAACCGCTGCGCGCATTTGCGCGACCTGCTTTAGCTGCCGATACGGCGGAGAGGGACGGACGATCCAGCTTCTTGCCGATCTCCCTCCTTGTGGGGGAGATGCCCGGCAGGGCAGAGGGGGGCGCCACTCGGATACTGCCCAATACATGTCGCCCGCGGCGGCGCTGGCAGCATTCGATGCAGCCGCTTAAGCCAGCCCAAACAAAAAGGCCGGAAGGGAGCTACCCTTCCGGCCTTTGTCTTGAAACCCGAAGCGATCAGGCGGCTTCGGTGGCGTGGGCCTTGCGGACCTCTTCGTCCGTCAGGATACCGCTGGCGCGCAGCAGGGCGGCGAAGCGGCCGTTGCTGTGGCTGAGTTCGTCGAAGCTGCCCTGTTCGACGACGCGGCCGTCATCCAGGAAGAGCACCATATCGGCTTCGCGGACCGTCGAGAGGCGGTGGGCGATGATGAAGGTGGTGCGATTCTCACGCAGATTGTCGATCGCCGCCTTGACGCGGTTTTCGGTTTCGACATCGAGCGCCGAGGTCGCCTCGTCGAGCACCAGGATCGGCGCGTCCTTGAGGATGGCGCGGGCAATCGCGATGCGCTGGCGCTCGCCGCCGGAGAGCTTGTTGCCGCGTTCACCGACATGCGTATCGTAGCGATCCTCACGGGTCTCGATGAAGTCGGCGGCAGCTGCGGCTTCGGCCGCACGGCGCATTTCCTCTTCGCTCGCACCCTCGCGGCCGAGCCGGATATTCTCGCTGATCGAGCGGTTCAGCAGGCCTGCGTCCTGGAAGACCGTGGCGATGTGGCGACGCAGCGACTTGCGGGTCACCTTGGTGATGTCGGTGCCGTCGACGAGGATCTGGCCGCCCTGGGCGTCGTAGACGCGCTGCAGCAGGTTGACGAGCGTCGTCTTGCCGGCGCCGGTCGGGCCGACGATCGCAACCGTCTGGCCTG
The DNA here is from genome assembly GCF_014195245.1 of Rhizobium sp. BK619. Classification (NCBI taxonomy): domain Bacteria; kingdom Pseudomonadati; phylum Pseudomonadota; class Alphaproteobacteria; order Hyphomicrobiales; family Rhizobiaceae; genus Rhizobium; species Rhizobium sp. BK619. Next base: position 166,362 of record NZ_JACIBH010000002.1, read on the forward strand.
CCTTCACCGAGAAGGAGACATTGTGCAGGCCCTGCGAGCTGTTGCCGAAGCCGAAGGAGACGTCGCGGAATTCGACCTCACCCTTGACGTCCTTGATCTCGCCATTGCCGGCCGGTTCTTCGCGTTCACGCACCGAGTCTTCGAGAGCATAGAATTCCTCGAGCTTGGAACGGGCTTCGAAAATCTGGGTGGCGAACTGGCGCATCAGGTCGAGGCGACCGATCAGCAGGTTGGCAAAGCCGATGAAGGCGATGACGTCGCCGACGCGCAGCTGGCCGGCCTGTACGAGCATGGTGCCGATGATCAGAACCACCATCATTGCAATGGTCGAGGCCATGCGGTTCAGCGCGCTGGCGATCGCCCACCAGTCGAGCACCGGATACTGGGCTTCGAGCAGACGGTCGGCAAAGGATTTCAGCGCCCGGGTTTCAGCCTCGATGCGGTTGTAGCTGTGCAGGACCGAAACGTTGCTGATCGAGTCGCTGACGTGCGAGAAGACGGTGTGATAATGGTTTTCGACCGAAGCCTGACCGTCCTTGGTGCGGCTCATGACGACGCGGCCGATCAGCCAGTAGGCGACGGCGAGCACCATCAGTACGGCGGAAAGGCGCAGGTCCATCGCCATTGCGGTCGGGATCAGAAGGGCAAGCGCGATGACCGTCGACAGGTGATTGCGCATGAATTCCAGCCAGAGGCCGAACAGCGTTTCACAGGCGCGCAGCAATGTATGCAGCGCGTTGGAGGTGCCGCGCTGATGGTGCCAGCCAAGCGGCATGGAAATGATCCGGCCGAAGGCTTCCGTCAGCAGCGTCGCTCGCCGGCCATGGGCCAGCCGGTCAGCCTCGCGGGCGACCAGGACGAAGGCGACAGTGTTGAAGACCGCGAAAGTCGCCCACATGAAAAGGATGGGCTTGACCTCACCCTTGCCGGAAATCGCATCGATAATGCGACCGAACAGGATCGGCTCCGCGATGGTAATCGTCGCCAGAACGATGTTTGCCACCACGACCAGGGATACGCGCAGCTTGTAGGCGCCAAGATAGCGCAGAGCTCTTGCATAGACCTTGAATAGCGTCACGTCGAACCTCTTGTGCATCTGCGAAAACGGGATGATGCCATGCTACAAAAGGCTACCTGAACCGGCGATTAACGGAGTATTCAGGGTTCAATCCAGGCGACGATTCACCCGATCGTACTATCGCAGGATGCGACGAGATAGGCTATGGCGCTGAAATTGTTACTCGGCTATATCCGCGCAACAATTTGCGCTTGCATTTTAATAAATTTTTAGCGCAGCATTAAAATTAGAGACTGCATTTTTTGAGAAGACCGTTTCGCGACCCATTTGACAAGCCGCCGACGGCCTCGGATGCGGGCGTCACGTCCGGGCAAGGGGCATTGTGTGAATATTAATTTGTTAATTCAATTGCTTATAGTTCTGGAAGAATCGCCGAACGCTCGGGCATTGGTGACCGAGTTCGAACGGGTGATCGACGATTGCGGCTTCGAATATTACGGCCTGCTGCGCCATTTGCCGCAAAATCCGGCGCAGCGCCATCCAGAACCCCGGGCGGCGGCGCTTGCCGATCGCTGGCCGGAACAATGGCCGCAAATCTATTCCGCGAAAAAATATGTCATGATCGATCCGATGGTGCGCTATCTCGCCCATGCGCAGCGGCCTTTCCGCTGGCGGGAAAGCCTGGCGGCCTTCGGCAAGGATGCGCAGCGCCGCCGCATGGAGCAGATGATGGTCGATGCCTTCGGTCACGGACTGGAAGACGGTTATATCTTTCCCGTCCACGGACGGAACGGCATTCTCGGCAGCCTGAGTCTCGCCGGCAAACCTGTCGAGCTGTCGCCGGTGGAGATCGCCCTGTTTGAGGCGGTGGCACGCAAGAGCTTCTGGCGAATGCTCGAACTGAAGGACGAGGCGCAGGCGCTGGAAACCGTGCTGCCGGCCGACACGCCCCTGACGCGACGTGAAATGGAGATCCTGCATTATCTCGCCGAAGGCATGACCTCGATGGAAATCGGCAAGGTGCTGAAGATCTCAAACCACACCGTCGACTGGTATATGAACGGCTTGCAGAACAAGCTGAAGGCGAAAAACCGGCAACAGGCGGTGGCGCTTGCCTTCCGTCACCGGCTGATAAGCTAAAGCATCATGCTGGCAACATAAGCGATTTCTATAATACCTCTTTGATTTCGATAAGGATTCTGATCCAGGTCGAGCCGATCTGGCATTATTCGTATCCAGAATGGCGAGAAATTGCATTTCGCAGTCGCAAGAGAAATTGAACTTCCTGTGACAAGAAGTTAAGAATTTCCTTCGCGGGTGCAGCATGCCCGCGTCTGAACGTCTGAGGAGACCGTTTTGCCCATTTCCAAGATTCTCGTTGCCAATCGCTCCGAAATTGCCATTCGCGTGTTCCGCGCGGCCAACGAGCTTGGAATAAAAACCGTGGCGATCTGGGCAGAAGAGGACAAGCTGGCGCTGCATCGCTTCAAGGCGGACGAAAGCTACCAGGTCGGCCGCGGTCCGCATCTTGCGCGTGATCTCGGACCGATCGAAAGCTATCTGTCGATCGACGAGGTGATCCGCGTCGCCAAGCTCTCGGGCGCCGACGCCATTCACCCGGGTTACGGCCTGCTGTCGGAAAGCCCCGAATTCGTCGATGCCTGCAACAAGGCCGGTATCATCTTCATCGGCCCGAGGGCCGATACGATGCGCCAGCTCGGCAACAAGGTCGCGGCCCGCAATCTGGCGATCTCGGTCGGCGTGCCTGTCGTGCCGGCGACCGAGCCGCTGCCCGACGATATGGCCGTGGTGGCGAAGATGGCGAAAGAGATCGGTTATCCCGTCATGCTGAAGGCCTCCTGGGGCGGCGGCGGGCGCGGCATGCGCGCCATCCGCGACCCGAAGGATCTCGCCCGTGAGGTGACCGAGGCCAAGCGCGAGGCGATGGCCGCCTTCGGCAAGGACGAGGTCTATCTGGAAAAGCTGGTCGAACGCGCCCGCCACGTCGAAAGCCAGGTTCTCGGCGATACGCACGGCAATGTCGTGCATCTGTTCGAGCGTGACTGCTCCATCCAGCGCCGCAACCAGAAGGTCGTCGAGCGGGCGCCGGCCCCCTATCTTTCCGAGGCGCAGCGCCAGGAGCTCGCCGCCTATTCGCTGAAGATCGCAGCGGCGACCAATTATGTCGGCGCCGGCACCGTCGAATATCTGATGGATGCCGATACCGGCAAATTCTACTTCATCGAGGTCAATCCGCGCATCCAGGTCGAGCACACGGTGACCGAAGTCGTTACCGGCATCGACATCGTCAAGGCGCAGATCCACATCCTTGACGGCGCCGCGATCGGCACGCCGGAATCCGGCGTTCCCGCTCAAGCCGATATCCGTCTCAACGGCCATGCGCTGCAGTGCCGCATCACCACCGAGGATCCGGAACACAACTTCATTCCGGATTACGGCCGCATCACCGCCTATCGCTCGGCTTCCGGTTTCGGCATCCGCCTCGACGGCGGCACCTCCTATTCCGGTGCCATCATCACCCGCTTTTACGATCCGCTGCTCGTCAAGGTCACGGCCTGGGCGCCGAACCCCTCCGAAGCGATTTCCCGCATGGACCGGGCGCTGCGCGAATTCCGTATTCGCGGCGTCGCCACCAACCTGACCTTCCTCGAAGCGATCATCGGCCATCCGAAATTCCGCGACAACAGCTACACCACGCGCTTCATCGACACGACGCCGGAACTCTTCCAGCAGGTTAAGCGCCAGGACCGCGCGACGAAGCTGCTGACCTATCTCGCCGACGTCACCGTCAACGGTCATCCGGAAGCCAAGGATAGGCCAAGGCCGCTTGATAACGCCGCCCAGCCGGTGGTGCCCTATGGCAACGGCAATGGCGTCAAGGACGGCACCAAGCAGCTTCTCGACACCCTCGGCCCGAAGAAATTCGGCGAATGGATGCGCAACGAAAAGCGTGTGCTTCTGACCGACACGACGATGCGCGACGGCCACCAGTCGCTGCTCGCCACCCGCATGCGTACCTATGACATCGCCCGCATCGCCGGCACCTATGCGCATGCGCTGCCGAACCTGCTCTCGCTGGAATGTTGGGGCGGCGCCACTTTCGACGTCTCGATGCGCTTCCTGACGGAAGATCCGTGGGAGCGCCTGGCGCTGATCCGCGAGGGCGCGCCGAACCTGCTGCTGCAGATGCTGCTGCGCGGCGCCAACGGTGTCGGCTACACCAACTATCCCGACAATGTCGTCAAATACTTCGTCCGCCAGGCGGCCCGCGGCGGCATCGATCTCTTCCGCGTCTTCGACTGCCTGAACTGGGTCGAGAACATGCGCGTCTCGATGGATGCCATCGCCGAAGAGAACAAGCTCTGCGAGGCGGCGATCTGCTATACCGGCGATATTCTCAATTCGGCCCGCCCGAAATATGACCTGAAATATTATACCGACCTTGCGGTCGAGCTGGAAAAGGCCGGCGCCCATATCATCGCGCTCAAGGACATGGCGGGCCTGCTCAAGCCTGCGGCGGCGAAGGTTCTGTTCAAGGCGCTGCGCGAGGCGACCAGCCTGCCGATCCATTTCCACACGCATGACACATCGGGCATTGCCGCGGCGACCGTTCTTGCCGCGGTCGACGCCGGCGTCGATGCCGTCGATGCGGCCATGGATGCGCTGTCCGGCAATACGTCGCAGCCCTGTCTCGGCTCGATCGTCGAGGCGCTGCGCGGTACGGAGCGCGATCCGGGTCTCGATCCGGAATGGATCCGCCGCGTCTCCTTCTATTGGGAAGCGGTGCGCAACCAATATGCCGCCTTCGAAAGCGATCTGAAGGGGCCGGCATCGGAAGTCTATCTGCATGAAATGCCGGGCGGTCAGTTCACCAACCTCAAGGAACAGGCCCGCTCGCTGGGTCTGGAGACCCGCTGGCATCGGGTGGCGCAGGCTTATGCCGACGCCAACCAGATGTTCGGCGACATCGTCAAGGTGACGCCGTCCTCCAAGGTGGTCGGCGACATGGCGCTGATGATGGTGAGCCAGGACCTGACGGTCGCCGACGTCGTCAGCCCCGAGCGCGAAGTCTCCTTCCCGGAATCGGTGGTGTCGATGCTGAAGGGCGATCTCGGCCAGCCGCCGTCGGGATGGCCGGAAGCGCTGCAGAAGAAGGCGCTGAAGGGCGACAAGCCCTACACGGTGCGTCCCGGCTCGCTGCTGAAGGAAGCCGATCTCGATGCCGAACGTAAGGTCATCGAGACGAAGCTGGAGCGCGAGGTCAGCGATTTCGAGTTCGCCTCCTATCTGATGTATCCGAAGGTCTTTACCGACTTCGCGCTCGCCTCCGATACCTACGGCCCGGTTTCGGTGCTGCCGACGCCTGCCTATTTCTACGGGCTTGGGGATGGCGAAGAGCTGTTTGCCGATATCGAACGCGGCAAGACGCTTGTCATCGTCAACCAGGCGATGAGCGCCACCGACAGCCAGGGCATGGTCACCATCTTCTTCGAACTCAACGGCCAGCCGCGCCGTATCAAGGTGCCGGACCGGGCCCATGGGGCGACGGGGGCGGCGGTCCGCCGCAAGGCCGAACCGGGCAATGCCGTCCATGTCGGTGCGCCGATGCCGGGCGTCATCTCACGCGTCTTCGTCTCTTCTGGCCAAGCGGTCAGTGCCGGCGACGTGCTCGTTTCGATCGAGGCGATGAAGATGGAAACGGCGCTGCATGCGGAGAAGGACGGCACCATCGCCGAAGTGCTGGTCAAGGCGGGCGATCAGATCGACGCCAAGGACCTGCTCGTCGTCTATGGCGGTTAAGCAATGGGCGGCTGTTCTGCTACCGGCGGTCTGTAGCCAATCACCCGATTGTGTATGATCGGGCTGCCCAAAAGCTGATTTTTTTGAAGAATTAGCCGCCTCCTCGCCTTGCCCGGCGAGGAGGCTTTCTCATAGACTTGCGCTCCCGCCATCCGCCCCCCAAGACCAATCAGGAAATCATCCCCATGAGCAAGCTGAAGATTGCCGTCATTGTCGGCAGCACGCGTATTGGCCGTTTTGCCGAACATCCGGCCAAGTGGATCGCCGATCTCACCGGCCAGCGCCCCGATCTGGAAGTCGAGGTTCTCGATCTTCTCGACTATCCCATGCATTTCTTCGGCGAAGCCCGCGCCACGACGGCCGAAAGCGATGCCGCCGAGCGTTGGAAGAAGAAGCTGCGTGAATTCGACGGCTTCATCTTCACCGTCGCCGAATACAATCATGCGCCGACGGCCGTTCTGAAGAACGCGATCGATCTCGGCGAATTCATCCAGAAGCCGGTCGGTTTCGTCGGTTACGGCGGCGTTGGCGGCGCCCGTGCGGTCGAGCAGCTGCGTCTGATCTTCGTGGAAATGAGCGCTGCTTCCGTCAAAACAGGCGTCCATATCGCATTCAGCGAATATCTTGCCGTTCTCAAGGAGGGCAAGAGCCTTGGCGATTACGCCCATCTCAACGAGGCTGCCAAGAACCTGCTCGATCAGATCACCTGGTGGGGCAATGCGCTGAAGGCTGCGCGCTCCGTCGTCACGGCCTCCTGATTGGCGTTCCAGCAATGCCGGGGTGCCCGCATCCCGGCATTGCTTCAGATATCGTAAGTATGGGCGGCGTTGATCGTCGAGATGAAGCGCTTGGTGCGTTCGCGCTCCGGTGCCGTGAAGATCGCCCTGGCGCTGCCCGTTTCCACAACGCTGCCGGCTTCCAGGAAGACGACGTCATTGGCGATCTTCGAGGCGAGTCGAAGATCGTGGGTCGCCATCACCATTGTCGTGCCTTCTTTGGCGAGACGACCGAGCACATCGACCACTTCGGCCGAAAGTTCCGGATCGAGCGCCGAAGTCGGCTCGTCGCAGAGAAGCACGCGCGGCGACGGCGCCAAGGCGCGAGCGATCGCCACACGCTGCTGCTGGCCGCCTGAGAGCGTCGACGGCCAGGCGTCGGCCTTGTGGGTCATGCCGACCTTGGTCAACAGCTCCATGGCGCGTTCACGCGCCTTTTCCCGCGGCCATTTCAGCACCGTCACCAGGCCCTCCATGACATTCTCGATCGCGGTCTGATGCGGGAAAAGCTGAAAATTCTGGAAGACCATGCCGGTCTGGCGGCGGATCTTCTGGATCGCCTGCCAGCTCGTTCGTTTGCCCGGTGCAAAGGACAGTGTTTCCTCTCCGAGGCGGATCGCCCCGGCCGTCGGGATTTCGAGCAGGTTGATACAGCGCAGCAGCGTGCTCTTGCCGCCGCCTGAGGGGCCGACCAGCGCGGTGACGCTGCCTTCGGGAATGCGGATGCTGATATCCTTCAGGATGACGGCGTCGCCGAAGCGCTTTTCGATGTTGGAAAGCTCGATCATGCATTGGCCTCCAGCATGCCGCCATAACGCGCGAAACGGCGTTCCAGCCGCACCTGCAGCTGCGAGAGGACGGAGCTCAGCACGAGATAGAGCAGCGCCGCCTCGATATAGAGGATCAGCGGCTCATAGGTGGTGGCGACGATGCGCTGCGCCGCCTGGAAGAGTTCCGGCACGGTGATGGCGGCGGCAAGCGAGGTATCCTTGACCAGCGAGATGAAGGTGTTCGACAGCGGCGGCACGGCGACGCGGGCGGCCTGCGGCAGGATGGTGCGGCTCATCGCCTGGCGCCAGCTCATGCCGATCGAATAGGCGGCCTCCCACTGGCCCTTGGGCACCGAGGAGATGACGGCGCGGATGATCTCGGAGCTGTAGGCGCCGATATTCAGGGTGAAACCGATGAGGGCGGCGGGAAAGGCATCGAGCAGGATACCGATGCTCGGCAGGCCGTAGAAAATCACGAAGAGCTGGACGAGCAGCGGCGTGCCGCGGATGACCCAGACATAGAAACGAGCGATAGCCGCGACTGGCCCCGGACCGAACAGGCGGGCAATCGCGGTGATCAGCCCGAGGATCAGGCCGAAGGCGAAGGACAGCAGCGTGAGGGGGATGGTGAAGATCAGTCCCGCCCAGAGAAGCGAGGGGAGCGATTCCGCCATCAGTTGAAGCCAGTGCGGCAAGGGTCTTCCCTCTCATGGATTGAGCAGTGATACTTCGGAATACCCCTCCCCAACCCCTCCCCACAAGGGGGAGGGACTTAATCCGGCTCCCGCGTGGCATGAACGAGCGACCGAACTGCAAGTCGAAACGTCTATTTTGAGATGAGGCGGTGCCCCGGCCAAAGCCCCTCCCCCTTGTGGGGAGGGGTTGGGGAGGGGACTTTTTCCCGAGTGGAGCTTACTTCGAGACGTCCTGGCCGAAATACTTGTCGGCGATCTTCTTGTAGGTGCCGTCGGCCTTGATGTCGGCGAGCGCCTTGTTGATTTCGGCAAGAAGCTCCGGTTCGTTCTTGCGGATGATGACGCCGGAATAATCGGCATTTTCCTGCTCGGCGGCGATCTTCACCGGCGCGTCCGGCTTGTGCTTCTTGAAATCGAGGAAGGAGAGGCTGTCGTTGATCGTCGCGTCGGCGCGCTTGGTCAGCACAAGCTGGATCGACTGGTCGAAACCGTCGGTGCCGACGAGTTCGGCGCCGGCTTCGGTTGCGATCTTGCCGAAGTTGCTGGTCAGCGACTGGGCGGATTTCTTGCCCTTCAAGTCGGCGAAGGTCTTGATGCTGTCGTCGCCGTCGCGGACGATCAGCACGGCCTTGGAGGCGATATAGGGTTCGGAGAAATCATATTTCTGCTTGCGGGCCTCGGTGATGCCGACCTGGTTGATGACGGTGTCGTAGCGCTTGGCGTCGAGGCCGGCGATCAGGCCATCCCACTTGCCTTCGACGAACTCGGCCTTGACGCCGAGCTTGGCAGCGATCGCTTCGCCGATCTCGACGTCGAAGCCGACGAGCTTGCCGCTTTCGTCATGATAGGTGAAGGGCGCATAGGTGCCTTCGGTGCCGATCTTGAAGACGCCGGCCGATTTGATGGCGGCGAGGTTTTCGCCGGCATGGGCGGGCAGGAGGGCAGCAGCCTGAATGAGGGCGGCAGCGGCGACGGTTTTCAACCAGTTCATTGTTTTATCCATCCTTGGGAGGTTGTCATCGGATGAGGGATAGTTCGCAGAAATTTAGGGCGCCGGAAGCGTAAAAAACTGCGAATAAAAGCAGCAACTGCAAATATTTTTCTCAAGCGGCCGTCTCAGCCGTGAATCCTGCAGAAACAGGCATCACGCCGCGATGCGGCGGCGCAGCTTTTCGCTGACGATGATAATCAGTCCGGCGGCGAGGATCATGGCCGCGCCGAAGACGACATTGGGCGTGGGGATATCGGCCCATATCAGATAACCCAGGAGGAAGGCCCAGACGAGGGATGTATATTCGAATGGCGCAAGCACGGAGACCGGCGCCTGCCGCATGCCCTCGAAGAGCGCGAACTGCGCGCCGCCGGCGACGACGCCGGTGGCAATGAGAAGCAACAGCTGCGTCATATCGGGGGTCTTCCAGGTGTAGAGAACGGCAATGCCGGTCATCACAAGGAAAAAGACGTTGGAGACGGTAAGCTGGATGATGGTCTTCTCGTGCAGCGAGGTCTTGCGCAGCAGCACCATGGCTGAGGCCCAGAGAACGGCTGCCTGCAGTGCCAGGTAGACCGGCCAAGAAATGGTGAGGCCGATGGGGTTGCAGGCAATCAGCACGCCGACGAAGCCGACGCCGACGGCAAGCCAGCGCGCAGGCGTGACCTCTTCCTTCAGGATGAGCCATGCAAGCACGGTGCCGACGATCGGTGCTGCGTAATAGAGCGTCGTCACTTCGGCCAGCTGCAGGCGGCTTGCGGCGGAATAATAGGAAAGCCAGGCACAGAGAAGAAGGATGCTGCGGGCGATCATCGGCTTGATGATCGGCGATCGCATCGTCTGGCGGACGAGCTTGCCGCGGCCAAAGGCGAGACAGCCGGTAAGGATGGTGAGACTGCGGAAAAACAGGATCTGCCAGACCGGAATGCTTGAGGTCAGGATCTTGATGATCGCATCATGGAAGGTGAACGCCATATAGGCGAGGCTCGTGAGCAGGATGCCCAAGCTGACGGAGTTTTTCACGGGAGCGCACCAGTTGGCAGAAAGCCGGCGGGGAAGTGGGGAATGGTCGATCGATATTCCCGGCCTCTTGACCGGTCAATAGGCGATCTTTCGCTCTGATTTGTGGAGCTTTGTTTCACAGCGTCAGGAAATGTGTGTTTGTGCATATTGTGCGCCGGATCATAAGCGTTTATGCACGTTTCTAGTTTCTAAGGTTTTCAATCCGGTAAAAACATGCAGGATTTCTTGTTGCGCGAGCGCCAGGGTGTGATTTCCGACAGGCTGCGGCTGAATGGCCGCGTGCTGGCGACGGAACTTGCGCTCGAATTCGGCGTCTCCGAAGATACGGTGCGGCGCGATCTGCGCGAGATGGCCGCGGCAGGGCTCTGCGAGCGGGTTTACGGCGGCGCATTGCCGATCTCGCCGGCGCGTGGAAGCCTGACGCAGCGGATCGGTTTTGCCGTGGACCGGAAACAGGCGCTGGCGCGCGCTGCAACACAGCAGATTGCCGCCGGTTCGACCGTATTCTTCGATGCTGGCAGCACCAATCTGGCGATTGCCAATGCACTGCCGGATGAACTTGCGCTGACGGCTGCGACGAATGCGCCGGCGATCGCCGCAGCGCTGATCGACAAGCCGTCCGTCAACGTCATCCTGATCGGCGGAATGGTGGACCGGCAGACGGGCGGCTCGCTCGGTGCCAAAGCCTTGCGGGATATGGAGCAGATTTCGCCCGATCTTTGCATTCTCGGCGCCTGCGGCGTCGATCTTGAGGCCGGCATCACCGTATTCGGTTTCGAAGATGCCGAGTTCAAGCGCTATGCGGCGTCGCGAAGCAAAAAGGTATTGGTGGCGGCAACCTCGGAGAAATTCGGCACTGCAGCCCCCCATAGCATTCTGCCGGTTGCCCATTGCGAATGCCTGGTCGTCGAGCACGATGCCGATCCGGCCATTCTCGCCGATTACCGCGCGCGCGGATGCAGGACTGTCGTCGCCGAGAAAACGAACTGAGACTCTCGTCATCGAGTTTAGGGAAACCAGGCGTGCAAGCCCGGCAATGAGGAAAGACCGAGAAATGGATAGTCATGTGAATGCGCCGCCGGCAGCTCGAAGCGGCTTCATCACCAGAAGCAGGGCGGCGGTTTCCCTGCTCTTTCTCATGAACGGCTTCGTCGTCGGCTGCTGGGCACCGAAGATCCCGGATTTTGCCGAGCGGCTGGCGCTCTCCAAGTTCGAGCTTGGGCTGATGATCCTGGTCTTCGGCGTCGGCTCGCTGGTGATGATGCCGATCGCCGGGGCGCAGATTGCCAAACACGGCTCGCGTATCGTCGTCCAGTTGCTGGCTGTCTGCGTGTTGCCGCTGCTCTTGGCATTGACGCTCGCGCCGAATGTGATCACCGGGGCAATCTCGCTCTTCCTGTTCGGCGGTTTCATCGGCGCCATGGATGTGGCGATGAATGCCAATGCAGTGTCGGTCGAAAAATCCATGCGCCGCTCCATCATGTCGTCCTGCCATGCTTTCTGGAGTCTTGGCGGACTGATCGGCTCTGGTCTCGGCGGCATCGTGATCTCCAAGCTCGGCATTCTCGGTCATGCCGAACTGGCGACGGTGCTGGCGGCGATCTTCCTCGCGATCGCCTGGCCGATGATCCTGGCCGATCCGCCGCATCCCGATGCCAAGAAGGAAAAGACCAGGCTGCCGATGGTGCCGCTGCCGTGGCTGCTCGGATTGATGGCCTTGTTCTCCATGGTGCCGGAAGGCGCGGTTCTGGATTGGGGCGCACTCTATCTCCGCCAGGAAATGGATGCCTCCGTGGCGCTCTCCGGCCTTGGTTTTGCAGCCTTTTCGGCGACGATGGCCATCATGCGTTTTGCCGGCGACGTGGTGCGCGATCGTCTGGGCGGCGTCAAAACGCTGCGGATCTGCACGGTGTTTGCCATCGTCGGCATGCTGCTTGCAGGTCTGGCGCCCAATGCCGAGATCGCCATTCTGGGCTTTGCCCTTTGCGGCATCGGCATTTCCAACATGGTGCCGATCGCCTTCTCGGCGGCGGGCAACATTCCCGGCCTCAAGCCCGGCATCGGCATCTCGGTCGTGACGACCATGGGCTATTCCGGCATGCTGGTTGCGCCGTCGCTGATCGGCTTCGTCGCCGAGCATGTCGGCTTTGCGGCGGTCTTCATGGCGCTGCCGGCGCTGCTGCTCGTCGTTCTGCTATTCTCCAAACTGGCCCGTTATGCCGATGGAGTCTCCGGCGGCGGCCACTAAGCCGCCTCCCGACAAAAGTGATATCAGGAACGGTTGACAAGAAAGCAGTCATGATCCACCTGAAAGGCACTGTTTTCAGGGGTGCAGGAACTCTTAATGTCTCCAACTGCCGATTTTGATCCGAAACCGCGCCGCGCGTCTGTTGCCGTCGATGTTGGCGGCGTCATCGTTGGCGGCGGGGCGCCGGTCGTCGTGCAATCGATGACGAATACCGATACGGCCGATATCGATTCGACCGTGGCTCAGGTCGCCGCTCTCCACCGGGCGGGCTCGGAATTGGTGCGCATCACCGTCGACCGTGACGAGAGTGCGGCCGCCGTGCCGAAGATCCGCGAGAGGCTGTTGCGGCTCGGCATGGACGTGCCATTGATCGGCGATTTCCATTATATCGGCCACAAACTGCTTGCCGATCACCCTGACTGTGCCGCAGCGCTGGCGAAATACCGCATCAACCCCGGCAATGTCGGCTTCAAGGACAAGAAGGACAAGCAGTTCGCCGAGATCATCGAGATGGCGATCCGCTATGACAAGCCGGTGCGCATCGGCGTTAACTGGGGTTCGCTCGATCAGGATCTGTTGACGGCGCTGATGGATGAGAATGCTAGCGCCGGCTCGCCGCTTTCGGCCCGGCAGGTGACGCGCGAGGCGATCGTGCAATCGGCGCTGCTTTCGGCGGCCCTGGCCGAAGAGATCGGCTTGCCGCGCAACCGCATCATCCTGTCGGCCAAGGTCAGCCAGGTCCAGGACCTGATCGCCGTCAATTCCATGCTCGCCGAGCGTTCCAATCACGCGCTGCATCTCGGCTTGACCGAAGCCGGCATGGGCACCAAGGGCATCGTCGCCTCGTCGGCGGCGATGGGCTTCGTGCTGCAGCACGGCATCGGCGATACGATCCGTGTATCGCTGACGCCGGAGCCGAACGGCGACCGCACGCGCGAAGTTCAGGTAGCGCAGGAAATCCTGCAGGTCATGGGCTTCCGCCAGTTCATTCCTGTCGTTGCCGCCTGTCCCGGCTGCGGACGCACGACGTCGACGGTGTTCCAGGAGCTTGCGCAGAACATCCAGAACGACATCCGCAAGAACATGCCGGTCTGGCGCGAGAAATATCCGGGCGTCGAGGCGCTGAACGTTGCCGTCATGGGCTGCATCGTCAACGGGCCGGGCGAAAGCAAACATGCCGATATCGGCATTTCGCTTCCCGGCACCGGCGAGACGCCGGCAGCCCCGGTCTTCATCGACGGGAAGAAGGCGCTGACATTGCGCGGTCCCAATATCGCTGCCGACTTCGAGGCGCTCGTCGTCGACTATATCGAGAAGCGTTTCGGCCAGCGGACGGCGGCGGAATGAAGGTCGGCGAATTCGCATGAGCCGCTACTGGTCTGATATCGTCAGCAAGCTCCGACCCTATGTCGCCGGGGAGCAACCCCGTATCCCCGGTCTGGTCAAGCTCAACACCAACGAGAACCCCTACGGCCCGTCTCCAGCGGCGCTGGAAGCGATCGGCCAAGCGGCGGATGATCGTCTGCGGCTCTATCCCGATCCGGCGGCGACGGAATTGCGCGAGACGATCGCTGCCCGTCACGGCCTGACGGCGGATGAAGTCTTCGTCGGCAACGGCTCAGACGAGGTCCTCGCCCATGCGTTTCAGGCGCTGCTGAAACATGAGCTGCCGCTTCTCTATCCCGACATAAGCTACAGCTTCTATCCGACTTATAGCCTGCTATACGACATCGAAGCGATCGAAGTGCCGGTCGATGATACGTTCCAGATCCGGCTGGCGGATTACGACAGGCCGTGCGGGGCGATCATCATCCCCAATCCGAATGCGCCGACCGGCATCGGCCTGCCGCTTGCCGACATAGAGGCGCTTGTCGCCGCCCATCCGGACGCGGTCGTGGTGATCGACGAGGCCTATGTCGATTTCGGCGGTGACAGTGCCATCCCGCTCATTTCCAAATATCCCAACCTGCTTGTCGTTCAGACCCTGTCGAAATCCCGCTCCTTCGCCGGCCTGCGCGTCGGCTTCGCGCTCGGGCAGCGGGAGCTGATCGAGGCGCTGGTGCGCGTCAAGGACAGCTTCAATTCCTATCCGCTCGATCGCCTGGCGCAGGTTGCCGCAACGGCGGCGATCAAGGACGAGGCGTGGTTCGAGGCATGCCGGACGAAGCTCATCGCCAGCCGAGACGGTCTCGTCCGGGACCTCGAAGCGCTGGAATTCGAAGTGCTGCCGTCTCAGGCGAATTTCGTTTTCGCACGGCATGAAAGCCGGTCGGGTGCCGCCCTGCAAGCCGCTCTGCGGGAGCGAGGTGTTCTCGTTCGGCATTTCGCCAAGCCGCGTATTTCGGATTTCCTGCGCATCAGCATCGGCACGAACGAGGAGTGCACCCGTCTGGTTTCCGCTCTCAAGGAAATACTGGCAGCCTGAGTGACGCTTCAGCTCTTCCGGTCGGCGATGAAATGCGCTGCGGCGATCAGGGTCGAGGCGCGGGCGCCGTAGGGGGCAAGCAGCGCCTCGGCATCGCGGACATGCTGGCGGAGCTGCTCCTCGGCCCATTCGATGCCATGCAGCGCCACGAGCGTTCCCTTGCCGCGGGCCGCATCCTTGCCGGTCGCCTTGCCCATGGTCGCGGCATCCGAGGTCAGGTCGAGAATGTCGTCGGCGAGCTGGAAGGCAAGGCCGATCTTTTCGCCGAAGGCGCGCAGGCGGCGCCGATCTTCCGGCGGGCTTGCCGCGATGAGGGCGCCGGCTTCGCAGGCGAAGCGGATCAGCGCGCCGGTTTTCATCGCCTGCAGGCGGATAATACCGGCCTCGTCCGGCGCCTGTTTTTCCGCCGCGAGATCGAGCGCCTGGCCGCCGGCCATGCCGCCGAGACCGGCGGCGCGGGCAAGCGCCAGCACCAGCGGGGCCTTGCTGGTATCAGCAAGCGCCGTTTCCGGCGCGGCGATGATGTCGAAGGCGTAGGTCAGCAGGCTGTCGCCTGCGAGGATCGCGGTGGCTTCATCGAACTTGATATGAACCGTCGGTTTGCCGCGGCGGAGATCATCATCGTCCATGGCGGGCAGATCGTCATGGACGAGCGAATAACAGTGGACGCATTCGAGTGCGGCGCCGACGCGGCGTGCGGCCTCGTCATCGCCGCCGAGAAGGGCGGCGCTTTCGACCACCAGGAACGGGCGCAGCCGCTTGCCGCCGTTCAGCACGGCATAGTGCATGGCGCTACGCAGCGTCTCGGGCCTGGCGATTTCGTCGGAAAGGGCGTTCGGTAAAAGCAATGCATCGAGCAGCGCCTCGATCTCGCCGGCGTTGTTCTTCAGCCTCGTCTCGAAAGTGTCCCGGTTCGCATCCATGGGCGCTGTTTGGCATGAGCGCCCCCGGGCTTGCAACGGAATTGTCGATGGCGCGGCAAGATTCGCCACGCACTCTGGCATAAGCGGCCTACAGGCGTTATGAGAACGACAGGAGCGAAATCGGGTTGGGGACATTGGATATAGCGCCGGAGAGAGAGGACATCGCCGACATGCCGGCTCGTCGGCAATGGTTCGGAGACCGGCGCGTGTTGAAACGCATCGTGCTTGCCGTGCTGGCGCTGGTGATCCTTCCTTACGCGCTGATCTTTTTGTACGTGCTGCCTTTCATTCACCCGGTCTCGACGCTGATGCTGCGCGATCTCGTACTGCTGCGCGGCTATGACCGCAGATGGGTGTCGCTTGACGAGATCGCCCCGGTTCTGGTGCAGTCGGTGATGATGTCCGAAGACGGGCAATATTGCTTTCACGGCGGTGTCGACTGGGCGGAAATGCGCATGCTGGTCGAAGATACACTGAAGGGCCAGGCAACGCGCGGCGGCAGCACCATCCCGATGCAGACGGCGAAGAACCTCTTTCTCTGGAACAGCCGTTCCTTCGTGCGCAAGGCGATGGAGCTTCCGCTGGCCGTCTCCACGGATTTCGTCCTGTCGAAACGACGGCTGATGGAAATCTATCTCAACATCGCCGAATGGGGTCCGGGCATTTACGGCATCGAGGCGGCGGCGCAGCATCATTTCAAGGTGCCGGCCTCGAAGCTGACGCGGCGCCAGGCATCGCTGCTTTCTGTGTCGCTGCCGAACCCGATCGACCGCAATGCCGGCAAACCAGGCCGCGGCCTTCGCCGGCTTGCCGGCGTAATCGAGAGACGGGCACAGGGTTCCGGCGATTACATCAAATGCATCTATGAGTGAGATCAGAACTTCTCGTTAGAAGGACCAGGCGTCATCTGACATTCTTGGTTCTGCCATATGGGCGGTGCAGTCCAATCAGAACCCTCGAGTCGCCCATGACCGCTACGATGTTTTCTCCCGAGCTTCTCCTCTATTCGAAGACGCACAATCCGAACCCGCCCACCCATCTCGGCAGCCGTTATCACAAGGTTGGCGGCTTTTTGCCCGAGGCCGGCAACACCATCGTCTGCCATGCCGAGAAGGGATCGCGGACGCAGACGGTGCTGATCGAGGCACGGGAGAAATATCTGGCGATGCCGGAGGTCCAGCAGTTCCTCTTCACGCCGATATCAAGCCTTCACATGACGCTTTTCGAAGGCGTCATCGAGACCAGGCGCCGGCAAGATTGCTGGCCGGGCGATCTTCCGATCGAGACGCCGATCGGCGACATGACCGAACTGATGGCGGCGCGGCTCGAAGGTTTTTCGATGGCTGACCCCTTCCATGTCGCCGTGGTCGAAGCGCGCCCGTCAGGCCTGCTCCTCGACGGGGCGACGGAGAACGACCGTAAGGTCATGCGCGCCTGGCGCGACGCCTTTGCCGATCTCCTCGGCTACCGCCAGCCGAACCATGACGACTACAAGTTTCACATGACCTTTGCCTATGCGATCGAGCGGCTGGAGGACGAAGCCTTGCCGCGCTGGCAGGCGATGCTTGATCACGTTGCCGAGGATATCCGCCGCAAGGCCCCTGTTTTCGAGCTGACGCCACCGGCATTCTGCGTCTTCGAGGACATGAACCATTTCCACGAAGTGCTGATTTTCCATTTCGACACCTGAACGGGAGAAGCCCATGGATAGGCTGACGCTCTATATCGCCAACAAAAACTATTCCTCCTGGTCTTTCCGGCCCTGGATGGCGCTGACGGGCGTCGGCATCGATTTCGAGGAGGTCCTGATCCCCTTCGACGACGCGGCCGGCAATCCCAATATCAAGGCCGTATCTCCGACCGGGCGGGTGCCGCTTCTGCAGCATGGCGCGTTGAAGATCTGGGAATCGCTGGCGATCATCGAATATGCCGCCGAGCTTTATCCGGACGCCGGTCTTCTGCCTGCCGATCGCGCCCACAGGGCGCTCGCCCGCTCGGTTTCGATGGAAATGCTCTCGAGCTTCCGGGCTCTGCGCAGCGCTTGCCCGATGAATATCCGCCGGCCGAAGGCAAGGATCGCGCTGCCGGATGGTGTCGATACCGATATCAGCCGCATCGAGACGATCTGGCGGGATCTCCTGCAGCAATCCGGCGGGCCGTTTCTCTTCGGCGCGTTCGGGGCCGCGGATGCGATGTTTGCGCCCGTCGTCAACCGGTTCGAGATCTATGATCTGGTCGACCGAAGCGATACGCTCGCCTATATGCAGACCATGAAGGCGCATCCGGCCTGGCGCAAATGGGAAGAGGCGGCGCGCGCCGAGCCTTGGGTCGTGCCGGAAGACGAAGTCCGAGGCGGGAATCGTCGGCGTGTCAAAAAATATGCATGGGGACTGGTCAAGCCCGCCCCTTGCATGTATAAGCGCGCAAAATTTCCGAAATCGCGACATGTCCGTTTCGGCCGCCAGTCTGGCCGTGGGAATGTTTTGCCCGCAAGTGGAGTAAGAGAAATGGCTGTACCGAAGAGAAAAACAAGCCCGTCCAAGCGCGGCATGCGCCGTTCGGCTGATGCGCTGAAGGCTCCGACCTATGTCGAAGACAAGAACTCCGGCGAACTGCGCCGCCCGCATCACATCGACCTGAAGACTGGCATGTATCGCGGCCGCCAGGTTCTGACGCCGAAGGAAAGCGCATAATTTCCGATTCGGCTTGTCCGATCGAAAGTTTTAAGGCCGGCGTCACGCCGGCCTTTTCATATTCGGCGATATAATATTTGCAATGTCTTGCGGTGGGGCAATGCTTTGCGGCAGTATTCTTCCAGTCGCTAGAACAGGATGATTTTAGGCCCGGTTGGCCTAAAATCTGAATCCTGTTCTCAATTAAAGAGTTAGAGCATGATGTCGCCCGAAAACCGCGCACACTTTTCGGCATCATGCTCTAAGGAGATTGCCGATGATAGCCGCAATGCCGCTGATGATTATCCCGTTCGTTCTCTACAATCTGGCGATGCTCGGCCTGATGGGCGAGGGCGGTATTCCGGCGCTGCAGCATGACGTCATCGTATTGTCGATGATATCAGGCGCCATCTGGAGCATGGCGCTCGGCGATCTCTTCATCGTCATAGCGCTTGTCGTGCTGTTCTTCGAAATCCTGAAAGCGACCAGAACGGGTCCCGGCAACCTCATCAACCACATATTGTCGATGCTGGTTTTCATCGCCTTCCTGGTCGAGTTTCTGCTCGTCCGGGATGCTGCGACGCAGGTCTTCTTCATTTTGATGACGATCGCTCTGATCGATGTGATCGGCGGGTTTGCCGTGTCGATCCGGAGCGCCGGGCGGGATGTCTCGATCGGATTATAGGTTGTCGAGTTTGTTCTGAAGGGCGCGGAGCTGTTCCTTCAACTCATCGATATCCTTGGCCTCGGCCTTGCGGCTTTCCTTGGCCGGCGGCGTCATGAAGGGCGAGAACATCTGCATCGCCTGCTGAAACAGCTCGGTGTTGCGGCGAACCTGGTCCTCGACCATCTGCATCGGCAGTTGCAGGTTCTTACCGAGCGGTGTTTCGCCGAAGGCGCGGTTCACCTGCTCGCGCATCTGGGACTGCTGTTCGCTGAAGGCGCGCATCGAATGTTCGAGAAAGCTCGGCACGACCATCTGCATCTGGTCGCCGTAATAGGTGATGAGCTGGCGCAGGAAGGAGATCGGGAGAAGCGTGTTGCCGGTCTTCGATTCCTGCTCGAAGATGATCTGGGTCAGCACCGAATGAGTGATGTCATCTCCGCTTTTTGCATCCTGGACGGTAAATTCCTCGCCCTTCTTCACCATCTCCGCCAGGTCTTCCAGCGTGACGTAGGTGCTGGTGCCCGTATTGTATAGCCGGCGATTGGCGTATTTCTTGATGACTATCTGACCCTCATGCTTCGCCATATCAGTCTCCTGGACCCCCGTCTGAATTATGGATATTCCTCCACTTCAGACTGTAAACGCAAAAGAAGGCCGGTGACAATCTCTTTGTGCGATGCGGCAAACCTTTCACAGAGCAGATGAATTCGGGCTTTCGCGTTCGTGCCGAAAAATGACCGTGACCGGTCTTCGCGTTTGACTTGCGCTCCAAGCTTTGCCAGTTTCCTCTTATGTAAGTGAGACGAAAACGAGGAGCGTCACCATGAGCAGTTCATCCATCGTCATCGCCAGTGCAGGTCGAACGGCCGTCGGCTCGTTCAACGGCGCTTTCGCAACGGTTCCCGCGCATGAGCTCGGCGCGGCCGTCATCAAGGGTGCGCTCGCGCGCGCCGGCGTCGATGCCGGCGAAGTGGATGAGGTGATCCTCGGTCAGGTGCTCTCTGCCGGCGAGGGCCAGAACCCGGCGCGCCAGGCGGCGATAAAAGCCGGCATTCCGAAGGAGGCGACGGCCTGGGGCGTCAACCAGCTCTGCGGTTCCGGTCTGCGCGCCGTCGCGCTCGGCATGCAGCAGATCGCTACCGGCGACGCCAAGATCATCGTTGCCGGCGGCCAGGAATCCATGTCGATGGCGCCGCATGCCATGCATTTGCGCGGCGGCGTCAAGATGGGCGATGCCAAGATGGTCGACACGATGATCAAGGACGGCCTGACCGATGCCTTCCATGGCTACCACATGGGCATCACCGCCGAGAATATCGCCCGTCAGTGGCAGCTTTCGCGCGACGAGCAGGATCAGTTCGCCGTCGCCTCGCAGAACAAGGCCGAGGCTGCGCAGAAGGCCGGCCGCTTTGCCGACGAGATCATCCCCTACATCATCCAGACGCGTAAGGGCGACGTTACGGTCGATGCCGACGAATATATCCGCCATGGCGCCACGCTGGAGGCGATGGGCAAGCTGCGCCCGGCCTTCGATAAGGAGGGCACGGTGACGGCCGCGAATGCTTCAGGCCTCAACGACGGCGCCGCCGCCGCGGTGCTGATGAGCGAAGCAGAGGCCGTCCGGCGCGGCATCCAGCCGCTCGCCCGAATCGCTTCCTGGGCAACGGCGGGCGTCGATCCGCAGATCATGGGGACCGGCCCGATCCCGGCATCCCGCAAGGCGCTCGAAAGGGCCGGCTGGTCGGTCGGCGATCTCGATCTCGTCGAAGCCAACGAGGCTTTTGCGGCGCAGGCCTGCGCCGTCACCAAGGATCTCGGTTGGGATCCGGCGATCGTCAACGTCAACGGCGGGGCGATCGCAATCGGCCATCCGATCGGCGCTTCCGGCGCGCGCGTCCTCAACACGCTGTTGTTCGAAATGAAGCGCCGCGGCGCCAAGAAGGGCCTGGCTACGCTTTGCATCGGTGGTGGCATGGGTGTCGCCATGTGCTTCGAAGCACTTTAAACAGCATACGATCCGTCATTGATTGAAAAATCCCGCCACGGCGGGCGAAAACAAAAGGGGAGCGGAACATGAGCAGAGTGGCTGTGGTTACCGGGGGTACGCGCGGCATTGGTGCGGCCATATCCGTGGCGCTGAAAACCGCCGGTTACAGGGTTGCCGCCAATTATGCCGGCAACGACGAGAAGGCCAAAGCCTTCCACGACGCCACCGGCGTGCCGGTATTCAAATGGGATGTTTCGGATTACGCCGCCTGCGGCGAGGGGATCGCCCGGATCGAGAGTGAGATCGGGCCGGTCGAAGTGCTCGTCAACAATGCCGGCATCACCCGCGACGCGATGTTCCACAAGATGACGCCGCAGCAATGGCACGAGGTGATCAATACCAACCTCACCGGCCTGTTCAACATGACGCATCAGGTCTGGACCGGCATGCGCGACCGCAGCTTCGGCCGCATCGTCAATATCTCGTCGATCAACGGCCAGAAGGGCCAGATGGGTCAGGCGAACTATTCGGCGGCCAAGGCCGGCGATCTGGGCTTCACTAAGGCGCTGGCCCAGGAAGGGGCGGCCAAGAACATCACCGTCAACGCCATCTGCCCCGGTTACATCGGAACCGAGATGGTGCTTGCCGTGCCGGAGAAGGTGCTGAACGAACGTATCATTCCGCAGATTCCCGTCGGGCGTCTCGGCGAGCCTGAGGAAATCGCGCGCTGCGTTACCTTCCTCGCCTCCGACGATGCCGGCTTCATCACCGGTTCCACGCTGACCGCCAATGGCGGGCAGTTCTTCGTCTAACCTGCCCGATAATCGGAATCGACTTGAAAGCGATAGCGCGTCCCGCGGGACGCGCTATCGCTTTTTGTATGGATGCTCTCCGTGCGGGCATCAGGAACGGTCGCCGGCCTTTTGGTGACGCCGTGGCGGAATCTTGACCGGCACGCGCTGCGGCGAGCGATCCTCGCCGCGAAGCGCTGAGATCGCGGTTGTCAGGAAAGCCAGGCCGATGAGAATGGCGACGGCGGAATTCAGGAAAATCTGACCCATGGAAGCGTTCCTTTCAGATGCGCCGGGCGGCTTCGCCTACCCACTGCGCTCATGAAGGAAATATGCGCCTGCCTGATGAAGGCTGGTAGGTTTGGCTTTGGCGACCGATCGTCAACGCCGCGTTGACGGAGCCGGGGCATCAAAGAAAAACGGGCGCCGAAGCGCCCGTTGGGAAGTCCGATATGCTTCTTGCCGATTAGCGGCAACGAGCCTCGTAGCGGCGGCCGTAGCGGTCGCGATAGACGCAGTAGCCGCGGCGCTCGACCGACTGACCGATGAGAGCGCCGGTCAGACCGCCGGCAACGGCGCCGACGGCGGCACCACCCCAGCTGTTGGTGACCACACCGCCGATGACCGCACCGGTGCCGGCGCCGATCGCCGTGCCTTGCTCGGTCGCTGTGCAGGATGCCAGAGCGCCGACGAGCGCACCAATAAGAACAATCTTCTTCATCATGTCGTAACTCCCCAGGTTTGTTGGCCTTTAGATGCGGCCCATGAGTACAAGGATAATGATAATCACGAGAACTAGCCCCAAACCGCCAGAAGGTCCATAGCCCCAGCCACGGCTATAACCCCAATTCGGCAAGGCTCCGATCAAGAGCAGAATGAGGATAACAAGAAGTATTGTGCCAAGCATGGTGTGTTTCCTTCATTTCATCCGCAATTTGAATGGACCAGAAACACGCATTGGCGATTTTTGTTCCCGGTTAAGCCAGGAAATGTGACGCGCCCGGACCCCCGCCCTATCGGAAACCTGCCCGTATGGTTAAAAAGTCGTTTAAATACAATATGTTGCGGTGAACAAAGCGAGAAGGTCCCGATGTCGCCGATTCGTCAGCGATTCGTTCCGTATTTGATCGGCGCGCCGCCAGTGACCATCCCGGCTTAACGGGATATGAATCCGGCTTCCGAAAGATTAATGCCGATGCGGCAAGGCGGAACGGGCAAGACGGGAGGCGATCCGCATTTAGCGCATGGACCGAATTTCGCCACCAGATGTGGCCGTGAACGAAAGGCGAAAACGATGCGGTCAGCGATTCGTCGCCGATTCGTTCCGGCTTTGGTCGAGAGGTTAATTTCGGGCGCAATTTTCGATTGTGCGTCGCTTGCCGGATTCGCAGATGGCGGCGACGAAAATGCCAAGCGGAGGGAGTCTGACGATTCAGCATCTAGTGGGAAAAAGTGATTCAAAATCAATACTTAGCCGTGAACAAAAGCTGAATCATCGGGAGTCAGCGATTCGTCGCTGATTCGTTCTCACGCTGTTCCGAATCGCAGATGCGGGCGTTCCGCGTGACTCGCAAAGGTCGTAATCCCGGCAGCATTTTGAAATCTGCCCTTGCGTTTGCGGCGGCGGCTGTCCATGTGTTCTCTGGCTTCCGTCGCGGAAGCACTGTTTTCCCGGGGGCTGCCCGCCTCATTTGCATGGACCATGACTCTGACTTCGCAGCCGATGATTCTGAGCGGGCGCGGTGTGACCGCGGTGCTCGGGCCGACCAATACCGGTAAGACCCATTATGCCATCGAGCGCATGGTCGCGCACGGGACCGGCGTGATCGGCCTGCCGCTCAGGCTGCTGGCGCGCGAGGTCTATACGCGGGTGGTGGAGAAGGTCGGCGCGCAGAATGTGGCGCTGGTCACCGGCGAGGAAAAGATTTCGCCGCCCAATGCGCGTTTTTCGGTCTGCACCGTCGAGGCGATGCCGCGTGAGACCAAGGCCGCCTTCGTCGCAATCGACGAGGTGCAGCTCGCCGGCGATCTCGAGCGCGGCCATATCTTCACCGACCGCATCCTGCATCTTCGCGGCCGCGAGGAAACGCTGCTGCTCGGAGCGGCGACGATGCAGCCGATCCTGCAGCAGCTCCTGCCCGGCATCACGATCGTCGAGCGGCCGCGGCTTTCGCATCTTTTCTATGCCGGGCAGAAGAAGATCACCCGGCTGCCGCAGCGCTCGGCCATCGTCGCCTTCTCGGCCGACGAGGTCTATGCCATCGCCGAGCTCATCCGCCGGCAGCGCGGCGGCGCGGCTGTCGTGCTCGGTGCGCTCAGCCCGCGCACCCGCAATGCGCAGGTGGCGCTTTATCAGGCGGGCGATGTCGAATATCTGGTGGCGACCGATGCGATCGGCATGGGCCTCAACCTCGATGTCGACCACGTCGCCTTCGCCCAGGACCGGAAATTCGACGGCTACCAGTTCCGCAATCTCAATCCGGGCGAACTCGGCCAGATCGCCGGGCGCGCCGGGCGGCACGTCCGCGACGGTACCTTCGGCGTCACCGGGCAGGTTTCGCCCTTCGACGAGGAACTGGTGCAGCGCATCGAGAGCCACCAATTCGACAACGTCAAGGTTTTGCAGTGGCGCACCACCGAGATGGACTTCTCCTCGATCCAATCGCTGCGCGCCAGCCTCGAGGCGGGACCGCGCGTGGCGGGGTTGACGCGGGCGCTGCCTGCGGTCGACCAGCAGGCGCTGGAACAGCTTTCGCGTTATCCCGAGGTGATCAACCTTGCCGACAGGCCGGCCCGGGTCGAAAAACTCTGGGAGGCTTGCGCCCTTCCCGACTATCGGCGTATCACCCCGGCACAACATGCCGATCTTATCTCGACCCTCTTTTCCGATCTCGTGCGCTATGGCACGGTGAACGAGCAGTTTCTCGCGGAACAGGTTCATCGCTCTGATCGGACAGATGGGGAAATTGACACGCTTTCGGCGCGAATCGCGCAGATAAGAACCTGGACCTATGTTTCGAATCGGCCTGGTTGGCTTGCCGATCCGACACACTGGCAGGAAAAGACGCGGGAAATCGAAGATCGATTGTCCGACGCGTTACATGAAAGGTTGACGAAACGCTTTGTTGATCGCAGGACATCTGTGCTCATGAAGCGCCTGAGAGAGAATGCGATGCTGGAAGCTGAAATCAGTGTGAATGGCGATGTCTTCGTTGAAGGACATCATGTAGGGCAATTGAGCGGATTCCGTTTCACGCCGGTGGCGGGAACGGACGGACCGGATGCCAAGGCGGTTCAGGCTGCGTCGCAAAAAGCGCTCGCGCTCGAATTCGAGGCCCGTGCGGCGCGAATCCATGCCGCTGGCAACAGCGACCTGGCGATCGGTTCGGATGGGTTGATCCGTTGGATCGGCGACCCGGTGGCGCGGCTTTCGGGCAGCGATCACATCATGCGTCCGCGGGTGATTCTGCTGGCCGACGAACAGTTGACGGGCAATGCCCGCGATCATGTCGCCGCCCGTGTCGAACGCTTCGTCAATCATCATATCAGCACGGTGCTGAAGCCGCTCGATGATCTGTCGCGCGCCGAGGATCTGCAGGGACTGGCCAAGGGGCTGGCCTTCCAGCTCGTCGAGAATCTCGGCGTGCTGTTCCGCCGCGACGTGACCGAGGAGGTCAAGTCGCTCGACCAGGAGGCCCGCGCCTCGATGCGCCGCTACGGCGTGCGTTTCGGCGCTTACCATATTTTCGTTCCGGCACTTCTGAAGCCGGCGCCGGCCGAGCTCATCACGCTGCTCTGGGTGCTGAAGAACGACGGTTTGGACAAGCCGGGCTACGGCGATCTCATTCCGGTGCTTGCCGCCGGCCGCACCTCGGTCGTCACCGACCCGAGTTTCGAGCGAATGTTCTACAAGCTCGCCGGCTTCCGATTCCTCGGCAAGCGTGCCGTGCGCATCGACATCCTCGAACGGCTTGCCGATATCATCCGGCCGCTGCTGCAATGGAAGCCCGGTCAGAGCAACCGCCCGGAGGGCGCCTATGACGGCCGCCGCTTCACGACGACGACGGCGATGCTGTCGATCCTCGGGGCGACGCTCGAGGACATGGAAGAAATCCTCAAGGGCCTCGGCTATCGCGCCGATGCCGTGAAGGCGGAAGAGGCATCTGCACATCTTGCGACGCAGGATGCGGCCTCAGTGCCGGCAACGACGACGGAAACGCCTGCCGACGAGACGGCCGAAAAAGCCGATCACGACGATGCCGACGGCGCGACGGAAGACACTGCCGCCGAGCCATCTGCGACCGAGGCGGCTTCGGCTGATGTCGACACGCCGGTGGCGGAAGCGGTGGAAACCGCCGCTCCTGATGAAGCGGTCGAGACATCTGCTCCTGATGAAGCTTCTGCTCCCATTGAAGCGGCGTCTGCGCCTGAGGAAGCAGCATCCGCTGAGGAAGCGGTGTCGGCTTCCGAGGAGGCCGGCGAGCCGGTGGAACCGAAGCCGGTTCTTCTGTGGCGTCTCGGCGGCCGCAACGACAATCAGCGCCAGGCGCGCGGCGGGCATGGCGAACGCCGTGGCGGCCAGGGCCAGGAGCGCGGTCAGAACCAGGAACGCGGCGACCGCAATCGCCGGCCGGGCGGCGGTGAAGGCGGCGAAGGCAATCGCGGCGGCGAAGGCCGCGACAATAATCGCCAAAACCGCGGCAAGGACGGCGGCAGCCGCGATGGCGGCCGGCCGCAGCAGGCAAGAGGCGACCGCAACAACCAGCCGCGAGGCGACCAGCCGCGCGGCGACCGGCAGGACCGCAAGGATCGCGGCGAGCGCAATGACCGCAACGATCGCAACAACAACCGCGGCGGTTCGCAGCCGCTGCGCTTCGAGGCCAAGCCGCCGCGCAAGGAGAAGCCGATCGATCCGGATTCACCTTTCGCCAAGCTCGCGGCTCTCAAGGAGCAGATGAAGAAGTAATCATGAGCGGGGAGACACAGCCGACAAGCGGTTCGCGCCAGCGCATCGACAAGTGGCTGTTCTTCGCGCGCATGGTGAAGTCACGCTCGCTGGCGCAGAGCCATGTCCAATCGGGCCATGTGCGCGTCAACGGCGAGCGCTGCAATCATCCAAGCCAGATGGTCAAGCCGGGTGACCGCATCGAGCTGACGCTGGAGCGGCGCGACGTCGTTCTCGTCATCCGCCTCGTCGGCGAGCGGCGGGGGCCTTATGAGGAGGCCCGGCTGCTCTACGAGGACCTGTCGCCGCCGCCCGATGAGGCAAAACGCCTCACCCCCTTCGAGCAGGCGATCCGGGCGACCGGCACCGGCCGTCCGACCAAAAAGGAACGACGCGCAATCGACAGGCTGATGTCGGACGAGGATTAGAAAACTCTGCCCGCGGCGGCGGCTTTTGCAGATCGTTTATCCTTGAAATCCGGCGTTAAAGCCGATACGTCACTGACAACCTGCCGGAAGCGTGCTTGCCTCCCAAGCCTGCCCACGCTTTTCCTCCGGCACGGGGATAGGCGCGACGTTCCAGGTTGCCCGGCCCCCATCAGCATGGAATCCTGGAGTTCTTCATGACCTATGTCGTGACCGACAATTGCATCAAGTGCAAATACACCGATTGCGTGGAAGTCTGCCCCGTCGACTGCTTCTACGAGGGCGAGAATTTCCTCGTCATCCATCCCGACGAATGCATCGATTGCGGCGTCTGCGAACCTGAATGTCCCGCCGAGGCGATCAAGCCGGATACCGAGCCGGGCCTCGACAAATGGCTGAAGATCAACACCGAATATGCCACCATCTGGCCGAATATCACGGTGAAGAAGGATCCGTTGCCGGAGGCCAAGGAGATGGATGGCGAGACCGGAAAGTTCGAGAAGTATTTCTCGGAAAAACCCGGTTCCGGCGATTGAGATGGCGGCCATAATCGGCCGCCGGATTGGGGCGGCCGTGGGGTAAAACGTTTTAAAAGCTGCGTGAGGAATATGGGTGACATGTGTTGCCCGCATGACTCAAGCGAAGCAAATTATTGATTTCCTCATATTTTTATGATAGGTTTCGTCTACTGTTCCATTTGTGGCATGACGCATGCCCAAAACCATCACGAAAGCAAAACCAAATCCGTACGCGGTTTCCGTGACATATCAACGCTTTGAGCGCCGGGTCCCAAGATCGTGCGCAAGAAGTTCTTTGCTTTTGCCCGATGGGACCAGAGTGAAGTCACCCGACGGATTCTACCGTCTCACCCGGGCCTGACTGACCCGGCTCCGGCCGCCGCCGGAAGCGTAACAGGGAGTTTTTGAATAGAATGACGACTCAGCAGAAAAAGCCTTCCACAGCACGCCATGGCTTCAAGACCGGTGAATCGATCGTCTACCCCGCTCACGGCGTCGGTACCATCACCGCTATCGAAGAGCAAGAAGTTGCCGGCATGAAGCTCGAACTTTTCGTTATCGATTTCGAAAAGGACAAGATGCGGCTGAAGGTTCCGGTCGCGAAGGCGATGAGCATCGGCATGCGCAAGCTTTCGGAAACGGATTTCGTCGAGCGTGCATTGAAGGTCGTGCAGGGCAAGGCCCGCGTCAAGCGCACCATGTGGTCCCGCCGCGCCCAGGAATATGATGCCAAGATCAATTCCGGCGACCTGATTTCCATCGCTGAAGTCGTGCGCGATCTCTATCGTGCCGAAAACCAGCCTGAACAGTCCTATTCCGAGCGCCAGCTTTATGAGGCTGCGCTCGACCGCATGGCGCGCGAAATCGCCGCTGTCAACAAGATGTCGGAAACCGAAGCCGTCCGCCTCGTCGAGACCAATCTCAACAAGGGTCCGAAGCGCGGCAAGGCGATTGAAGAAGACGATTCGCAGGACGAAGCCGCCTAAGGCGATCCTGTTTTTTCCTATCAAAAAACCCGGCGCAAGCCGGGTTTTTTATTGGAACTTTTTCACGGCTGCCGCGTTTAACACACGTAATTGCGGACTGCTCGTCGGGCAATATGCCTCGACGGGCGAACTGCTATTCCGTCAATGTTCGGTGAGGAGCGGATCATGCCTTTTCAATATTGCCCATCCGGCAACGTGAAGAAACAGGTCCGGCCCGGCCGTCTCAACGGCACATGATAAGAAATAGGGCCTCCCCCTGAAAAGTCCAGGGGCGAGGCCTTCATGCATTCAGAACCCCAATTCAGTCCGGACAGCGATGTTCCGGAAGGTGCGTTTTATTGTTCATTTAGGGCGAGAGGCCTGTTTCAGGAGATCGAAATGAAGAACATGTCTGCAGACCGGCGCATGATCAAGATCGCGATGGCCGCCCCCTATCTCGCCCGCCAGGAAGAGCATGATCTCGCTATCCGCTGGAAGGATCACGACGACCGAGGCGCGCGCAACCAGATCGCCATGGCCCATATGCGGCTCGTCATATCGATGGCGGGCAAGTTCCGTAATTTCGGCCTGCCGATGAGCGATCTCGTGCAGGAGGGCTATGTCGGCCTGCTGGAGGCCGCCGCCCGCTTCGAGCCGGAACGCGACGTGCGCTTTTCGACCTATGCCAGCTGGTGGATCAGGGCTTCGATCCAGGATTATATTCTGCGCAACTGGTCGATCGTGCGCGGCGGCACGAGCTCGGCGCAAAAGGCGCTGTTCTTCAATCTGCGTCGTCTGCGCGCCAAGCTCGCCAAGGGCGACACGCAGCTGACGCTGCAATCCATTCACCAGGAAATCGCCGCGGCGCTCGGCGTCAGCCTTGCCGATGTGCAGACGATGGATGCCAGGCTTTCCGGCAACGACGCCTCGCTGCAGGCGCCTTCGGTCTCCGGCGATGCCGAGAGTGCGGAGAAGATGGACTTCCTCGTCAGCGACGATCCCCTGCCGGACGAGCAGGTTTCCAACATGATCGACGGCGAGCGCCGCCGCGTCTGGCTCGCCTCGGCGCTGAAACATCTCAACGAACGCGAGATGAAAATCATCAGCGCCCGGCGTCTGGCGGAAGACGGCGCCACGCTCGAAGAACTCGGCGCCGATCTCGGTATTTCCAAGGAGCGCGTGCGGCAGATCGAAAGCCGGGCGATGGAGAAGCTCCGCAGCGCGCTGGTGAGCGCCGATCCGCATATGGCGGCCTATGCTTAGATTTAAAATTCCGCTGCGTCCTGTGGGCGTCGAAAGACGCCCGGCGCGGTAACTTCGTTCCCCTCCAGCAGCACTGACTCGCCCGGCGTAAGCCGGGTTTTTTTATTCGGCGATGATCTTGACGCGATCGCCGGGTGAAACGGCTGCACCCGTGGGCAGGGCATTGATGAGTTTGAAGAGATCGAGTTTGCGATCGGTGCCCATCATGCGGGCGGCGAGCGTCGAGATGTTTTCACCCGGCCGGACGGTGACGACACGGATGCGCAGGGGCTTCAGCGAGGCTGCCTCGGCCGGTGTCATGCGACGGAAACTTGCGCGCAGGACATTGGCGGTCGGCTCGAGCGCGTCGCTGCCTTTCGGCACGGCGGTCAGGAAACGGAAGATCTGCGAATTGTTGCGGATCACGGTAACATCGAAATCCCAGCGATCCGCGCTTGCTCGTGCTGTCGCTGCTTCCATGCCGTTGATGGTGACCGGCTGGATGGTCGACGGGTTGAGGCCGGTCACCCAGCCGCTGGAGATATAGTTGGTGAGGCTCTGGTTCTGATTGTCGGCGACGCCATCGAAGCGGACGGCGATGTCGTTCGGGCCGGTGGCCATCACGGCTTCGACCTTGTTGTCGATGTGGAAGTCCGGCGGCACGTCGAAGCGGATGCCGAGGCCTCCATGCAGGAAGGTCTGTCCGCGCACATAGCCTTCCTCAGGGCTATCGCCGTAGAGCAGGCCGTCTATGCCGTCGAGATAATAGTCGCGGCCCTTGTCGCCGACCGACCCTTCCTGGCCGAAGGCACGCGCATGGGTGCGGGCAAGCTCGATGCGCTGCGCCGAATTCGGATGGCTCGACAAGAAGTCGAGGCTTTGATCGGCTTCGGGATCGACCGACATGAAGCGGCTGTACGCGGCCATGGAATCGAGGAAGCGGGCAGCGGAATAGGGGTCGTAGCCGGCTTCGCCGAGCATGCGTACGCCGATGACATCGGCCTGTAGTTCCTGCTGGCGGGAGAAGGCGGCGAGCCGCAGTTTGCCGCGGGCCAGTGCCTGTTTGCCGGCGATATCGCTGGAAAGGACCTCGGCGACGACGCGGCTGGCGATGACCTCAGCCTCTTCGCGCTTCTGCCGCTCGATGCCGTGGTTTGCCGTCACATGGCCCATCTCGTGCGACAGCACGGCGGCGACTTCGGAGGCGTCGTTGGCAAGGGCGAGCAGGCCGCGGGTGACGTAGAGATAACCGCCCGGCAGCGCGAAGGCGTTGATCGCCGGTGAATTCAGGATGGTGATGCGGTAGGACTGGCTCGGATTCTCCGACACCGCCGTCAGCGCGCCGGCGATGCGGGCGACGAGGCGCTCGGTCTTGGCGTCCTTGTATTCGCCGCCGTAGCTTGCGACGATGCGCGGATGTTCGCGGGCGCCCATCGCCGCGCGCGGGTCGTTCTTCTGCACCTCGTCGACGATCTGCGGATTGGAAGAAGGCGAGACGCTCGGCTGATAGGATTGCTCGATCAGCGTTTGACAGCCATTCAGCGCCATTGCGACGGCCGAAAGCAGCATCAGGCGACGCGCAAAGCGCCGGGGCGCGAAGATGGCATCACTGGAAAGCGCGGGCGATTTCCACGTCGTCAAGCTTTCCAGTCTGGTTCTCCGCATCATGTCGCTATTTTGCCGGTTCGCCGCAGATTGGCACCGACCGTGGCAAGGGGAATTCAACAGGTGCCTACCCCTGATCTCGCGCTGCACAATCGGCCGATACAAGTCCTTGCTGTAGCTGATTTACGCATCGGTTGCATAGCGAGACTCTGCTTAAATGTGGCGGCGTTGCATTTTGGCAAGCCTCGGGCGTTGAGGCCTCCCTTCGCTCGGATGAAATTATGGCGAAAGTTCCGTCAGAAAGCGCAGATTCGTCGGCTGCGCAGAAAAAGAACGGCGCGATTGAAGCAATCGAGCGGACAGCGGCAGTCAGGCGAGAAAATTACAATCTTTGATAGTCGCGGCCGAGAAGAAATGCCTTTTAATGAGGTATCCGCCCGATTCGTTATTCCGCGGCTTCCGCCGTCGTCGGTTGCGGTCTCTGCGCCTCGCCGGCGCGGGGCAGTTGCACAGGCTTCAGCATGAGAGCGGCCACAAGGCCGATCAGCGCAATGGCGCAGGCGGTCAGGAAGAGCGGCGAGAAGGCGGCGGCATAGAGATCGGCGACAGACTGGCGGCTTGCTTCGGGAAGGGAAGCCATCATCTTCGGCGTCAGCTGCTCGATATCGGCGACACCGGGAATGGACACGCCGACCTTGTTAAGCTGAGAGGCGATGATGGCGCCATAGATGGAGATGGCGATCGACGCGCCTCCCATGCGCGACAGGGTCACCGACCCGGTGGCGGCGCCGACGTCGCGGGCCGGCGCTGCATTCTGCACGCCGATGACGGGAACCTGCTGGGCAAGGCCGATGCCGATGCCATGCAGCATCATGATCGCGCCGATGAAAGCGATCGGCGTTCCCGCATGGATCTGCGACATCAGTGCGAAGGCGATGGCGCTGCAGGTCAGGCTTGCAATAGCGAAGGGCTTGTAGCGGCCGGTCTTTGAGATAATGCGGCC
Organism: Rhizobium sp. BK619; assembly: GCF_014195245.1. Taxonomy (NCBI): domain Bacteria; kingdom Pseudomonadati; phylum Pseudomonadota; class Alphaproteobacteria; order Hyphomicrobiales; family Rhizobiaceae; genus Rhizobium; species Rhizobium sp. BK619. Next base: position 198,872 of record NZ_JACIBH010000002.1, read on the forward strand.
TGCAGACAGCGATCCGCAGACGAGGCCGCCCGTCAGAAGGATGAAGAGAAGACCGGCGGCAGAGGGCGAAAGGCCGGTGGTGGTCTGCAGAAAGAGCGCGAGGTAATTGACCATGCCGATGGCAATGGCGCCGCCCATGATCGAGATCACCAGAAGCAGGTTGAAGGTCGAATTACGAAAGAGCTCCAGCGGCACGATCGGCTCCGGCGCGCGGCGCTCGACGAATACCCAGGTGACCGCGCAGACGACGCCGAAGGCGACGATGGCGATACTCTGCGGCGAAACCAATGCGCCGAACAGTTCGCTGCTGTCGGTGGCAAGCACGATACTGGTCGTCGTCAGGGCGAGCAGCAGCGCTCCGGCATAATCGATCCTCGGGCGGCGATGCGGCTTGCGATAGGGCAACATCACGGCAAGGCCGGCAAGCGCGATCAGGCCGATCGGCACGTTGACGAGAAAAATCGAACGCCAGCCGAAAAGGTCGCTCATCGTGCCGCCGAGCACCGGACCGATCGCGCCCGACGCCATCAACACGAGGCTGGAATAGCTCTGGTAACGCGCCCGCTCGCGCGGCTCGAACAGATCGGCATTGACGGCGAAGATCGATACCATGATGCCGCCGCCGCCGAGACCCTGCAGCACGCGGGCGGCGATCAGCGTGTTCATCGAGACCGCGAGGCCGCAGACCGCCGAGCCGACGGTGAAAATCATGATCGCCGTCATCATCACATATTTGCGGCCGAAGAGATCGCCGAGCTTGCCATAGAGCGGCATGACGGCGCTGAGCGCCAGGAGATAGGCCGAGCCGATCCAGCCGAAACGCTCGAGATGGCCGAATTCGCCGACGATCGTCGGCAGCGCCGTCGAAACGATCTGATTATCGAGCGTCGCCATGAACATGGCCGTCATCAGGAAGAAGAAGAGGATAAGCCGGCGACGAGGATCCGTCACGAGCGGCTGAGGCGCGAGTTGCATGTCCATGGGAGCATCATTCCGGGTTGGCCGCCTTTTATGTGCTGACAGCATATATTTGTCAATGGCACATTAATGACATCGGCATATTCAAAATCCGAAACGGCTCTGATATGGTCCGATCATGAATGACGTGCTGACCAAGACCAATTCCCCGGAACCGGCTGCGCCGGATGAGAAAAACGTCCCGCGCATCGGCCGGAGCATGGGGCGCATGCGGTTGATGACCGGGCGGCGGTTGATCGGCCGGCTGGCAATCCAGAGTGCCGCGCCGGGCCTGGAACTTTCGCATCTCGATGTGCTCGATGCCGTGCGCAGGGCGCAGCCTGCCGACGAAGTCACGGTCGGCATGATCGCGGAGATGCTGCGCATCGATCCGTCACGGGCAAGCCGGGTGGTGGCCGACATGGTTGGGCGCAACGTGCTGCGCCGCGAGGCTTCACAGGCCGATGCCCGGCGCATTGTCGTCGTCATGACCGAGGTCGGCCAGAAACTGCTTGCCGAGATCGTCGCGCAGAAACTCGCGATCATCTCCGAGATCGTCTCCGACTGGCCTGAGGAGGATGTCGATCGCTTCGCTATATTGTTCGAGCGTTTCATCGGCGGCTACGAGGCGGTCTTCCAGTCGCGCGACAAGGACACGCCGGGCTAGCTCCTTTTCACATGAGCGGGCGCTCCCAAGTGCGTCCTGTTGGATGCGCGGCGCTCGACGGCAAATGGAGCCGATCGAGCCGCGCCCCTTCCCCTCGACCCCTCGTTTGCGCTAAGGGCAATGCCCATGAGCCAATCCACCTTCACCATTCTCCTTGGCGGCGAACTCAGCCTGACGGAGCGCCTGCGCCTTGCCGTCGGCGACAGCCGTTTCATCGCGGCCGATGGCGGTATGCGGCATGCGGCGGCACTCGGCATTACGCCGGAGATCTGGGTCGGCGATTTCGATTCGACCCCGGCCGATCTCGAAGGCGCCTTTCCCGATGTGCCGAAACAGCCCTATCCCGCGGCAAAGGCGGCGACGGACGGTGAAATCGCCGTGTCGGAAGCGATCGCGCGGGGTGCGCGGCGGCTGATTCTTGCCGGTGCGCTTGGCGGCGAACGCTCGGACCACGCGCTTCAGCATCTGCTGTCGGCCGTCAGTCTGGCTGAACAGGGTTTCGACCTGCTGCTGACCTCGGGCAAGGAGGAGGCGGTGCCGCTGCTTGCCGGTATGATCGAGCTGGATCTTCCCAAGGCCAGCCTGTTTTCCGTGCTCGGGTTCAGCGAGCTGACCGGGCTTTGCATCGACAATGCGCGTTATCCACTGGCCGATTTCCATCTGCCTTTCGGCTCGTCGCGCACCATTTCCAATGTCGCGGAAGGCACGGTTCGCTTTTCGCTCCGCAGCGGCCGGGCGATTGTGCTCGCCAGGCCCTATGATCTTTCCGGAGTCTGATTTTTGGCCCCTCCCATTCTGAAACTCGACGATATCTTTCTGAGCTTCGGCGGCGCGCCGCTTCTGGCCGGCGCCAGCCTGCAGATCGAGCCCGGCGACAAAATCTGTCTCGTCGGGCGCAACGGCTCGGGGAAATCGACGCTCCTGAAGATCGCCGCCGGCCTGGTCGAGGCGCAATCCGGCGAGGTCTTCCGTCATCCGTCCTCGACGGTGCGTTATCTCGAACAGGCGCCCGATTTTGCTGGTTTCAACACTGTCCAGGCCTATGCCGAGGCCGGCCTCGGGCCGGGCGACGACCCGTATCGCGTCACCTATCTGCTGTCCCATCTCGGGCTGACCGGCGAGGAAGATCCGAGCACCCTTTCCGGCGGCGAATCGCGCCGCGCAGCACTTGCCCGCGTGCTGGCGCCGGAGCCCGACATTCTCCTGCTCGACGAGCCGACCAACCATCTCGACCTTCCCACAATCGAATGGCTGGAAGGCGAGCTGCAGAAGACGCGCAGCGCCCTGGTGCTGATCTCGCACGACCGCCGTTTCCTCGAAAAGGTTTCGACGGCAACCGTCTGGCTCGACCGCGGCACCTCACGCCGGCTCGACAGGGGATTTTCGCATTTCGAGGCCTGGCGCGACCAGGTGCTCGAGGCCGAAGAACTGGAGCAGCACAAACTCGGCAAGGCGATCGAGCGCGAGGAGCACTGGCTGCGTTACGGCGTCACGGCGCGGCGCAAGCGCAACATGCGCCGTCTCGGCGAGTTGCAGACGATGCGCTCGCAATATCGCGGCCACAAGGGGCCGCAGGGCACGGTGCAGGCGACGGCTTCGGACGCGCAGGAATCCGGCAAGCTGGTGATCGAGGCCGACAAGATCACCAAGAGCTTCGGCGACCGGCCGATCGTCACGCCCTTCTCGATCCGCGTGCATCGCGGCGATTGCATCGGTCTGGTCGGGCCGAACGGCGCCGGCAAGACAACGCTGCTGAAGATGCTGACCGGGCAGCTTTTGCCGGACAGCGGCACGATAAAGCTCGGCACCAATCTGGAGATCGCGACACTCGACCAGAAACGCGAGGATCTCGATCCCGAGGATACGCTCGCCAATTACCTGACGGACGGGCGCGGCGAAAACCTGCTCGTCAACGGCGAGCAGCGCCATGTGACCGGCTACATGAAGGAATTCCTGTTCCAGCCGGAGCAGGCGCGAACGCCGATCAGAAGCCTCTCGGGCGGCGAGCGCGCGAGGCTGATGCTGGCGCGTATTCTCTCGCGCCCGGCGAACCTGTTGATCCTCGACGAACCGACCAACGATCTCGATATCGAAACACTCGATCTGCTGCAGGAGATCGTCGCCGGTTTTCCCGGCACCGTCATTCTCGTCAGCCACGACCGCGATTTCCTCGACCGCACCGTGACCTCGACGATTGCACCCGCCGTGCCGGACGCGCCTGATGGCCGCTGGATCGAATATGCCGGCGGCTATTCCGACATGCTTGCGCAGCGCAAGGGCGCGATCGACGAGCGCAAGCGGGCCGAGAAGGCGGCGGAGAAGCCGAAGTCCCAGGAGGCGGCACCTTCCGGCGGAGGCTCGAAGAGCAAGCTCTCCTTCAAGCAGAAATTCGCGTTGGACAATTTGCCGAAGGAGATGGCGAAAGCCGAAGCCGAGATCGCCAAACGCGAACAGGCGATGGCTGATCCCAACCTTTTTACGCGCGATGCGGCTGCCTTCAACCGGCTTGCCAGCGAGATGGAGAAGCTGCGGGCCAGCCTCACCAAGATGGAAGAGGAGTGGCTGGAGCTCGAAATGCTGCGGGAAGAGCTGGAAGGCTGAGGCTTTCCAACACTACCCGCCTCACCTTTCCTTGATTGGCCAGTCTGCCGTTGCACGGCATAAGGTGCCGTCCGGCAGAAAATCCAAGTGTTGCAGCCTCCGTTGTGCGTCTGAAAAGACGCGCGGCGCTGTGAGGATATGCCGATCGCAATGGCGACAAGGAAAACTCATATGTCCCGCAAGCCTCATTCCAGAATTTTCACGCTACTTGCCGCCGGCGGCCTCGCTGCGCTTGCCGCTTTGCAGGCCGCACAGGCACAAGATGGCAACCGCATTCGCGTTCGCGGTGCCATTGAAAGCTTCAGCGGCGATAGTCTCGTCGTCAAGACGCGCGAAGGCGGCGATGCGACGATCACGCTGAAAGCCGGCTGGAAAGTCGGTGGCATCAAAAAAGCGTCGGTCGAGGATATCAAGCCCGGCGACTTCGTCGGTGTTGCCTCGCTCCCGAAAGGCAGCGGCCCGGATGGGGCGATCGAGGTGCTGATCTTTCCGGTGTCGATGAAGGGAACCGGCGAGGGCAACCGCCCCTGGGATGCGCAGCCGAACAGCCAGATGACCAACGCGACTGTCAGCAACGCCGTCAAATCCGTCGACGGCCATACGATCACGCTGGCCTATCAGGGCAAGGAAAAGACGATCACCATCGCCGATACGACACCGATCGTGACCTTGGCGCCGGCGACCAAGGACGATCTGAAGGCTGGCGCCGGCGTCATCGTCATCGGCGAGAAAGCGGCGGACGGCAGCATTTCGGCCAGCCAGGTGGCCGTCGGCCTCAACGGAATCACGCCGCCGATGTGACCATACGTGAAATTCGAAGGGATGTAGCGTCTGTCGGCGCGGCGCTCTACAGCGCCGGCGCGGGCATGGCGGCGGCACCCGTGGCGGCGCTGGCGCCGGTACGGGTGACTTGCTGCTGTTGCTGCTGCGGTTCCTCGGATTTTGCCGGCAGCGCCTGCAGATGCAGCACGCGCGGCTTCAATGCCTCGAGATAGGCCTCGGAACGGCCGATATAGATCATGCCGCTTTCCGGCATGGAGGTGAGCAGCCCGGCCATCGTTTCCTGCCATTCCGGCTCCATGCCCTCAAGCACTTCGTCGAAAATGATCCAGCGCGGACGGGCGAGAAGCAGGCGGGCGAAGCCGATTGCCTTCTGTTCGTCGCTGTCGAGCAGTTTGTCCCAGCGGGCGCGGGTATCGAGCCTTGATATCAGCGAATGCAGGCCGGCCTTGTCGAGGGCTGCGTCAACGGCGGCTTTCTCATAGGCATCGGGGCTTTCGGGGAAGGCCAGCGCCTCACGCAGCGTGCCGCCGGGAATATAGGCGATCTGTGGGACGAACAGCATGTCGTCGACTGGCGGCAGGCCCATCGTGCCGCTGCCGCACGGCCAGAGGCCGGCCATCGCCTGGAAGAGCAGCTTGCGGTTGACGCTGTGATCGCCGTTGATCATGATCTTTTCGCCTGATTTGATCACGACATCGGTTTCGCGCAGGCGGAAGCCGCCGCATTCGTCGATCTCTTCACCGATCTTGGCGACGATCACCACATCCTTCAATGTCAGCGTATCGGGCGCGGTGTTTTCATAGGCGATGCCGTCCTTCAGGGCGAATTCCTCTTCCATGTCGAGCAGCGCCTGGCGGAAATCGGTGACGCGCATCAGCGTGGCGCGCCATTCGGCGATCGGACCGAAATTGGCGACATACCAGCGTAGCGCCGTGTTGACCTGGTTGAAGGCGCCGACCGACATCATCAGCTGACCAAGGGTGAGGCCGCCGGAGAAATAGGCGGGTGCTGCGACGATGATCGGAATGACGATGACCAGCCAGCCGTAGCCGGCCGAAACCCAGGTGAGGTTGGTATTGGCCATGGCGAGCCGCTTGACGACCCTCAGCACCGAGCTGATGTCGGTGTTGATGCGCCGGCGTTCGTTCTCCTCGCCGCGGGCAACGGTGATTGCCGGCATGTTCTCGTTGGCATGCATCAGCGTGAAGCGAAGCTCAGCCTCCTTTGAGAAGCGGTCCGCATTGAGCTTCACCAGCTTGCGGCCGACGACTTGGCTCAGCACCGAGGCGGAGGCGGCGTAGAAAATCGCCGCCCAGACCATGTAGCCGGGAATGGAGAAGCTGTGGCCGCTGATGTGGAAGATGAAGCCGCTGGAAAGCTCCCAGAGCACGCCAATGAAGCTTACGAGAAGAATGGTCGACTGCAGCAGGCCGAGAACGAGCCCTGTCGTGCTTTCGGCGAGATTGCGGGAATCCTCGTGCAGGCGCTGGTCCGGATTGACGCCGATCAGGCCGCTGGAGGCGAGCCGCAGCGCCCGCTTGCGCTTCAGCCACTGGTCGACGAGGTCGCGCGACAGGCCCTCGCGCATATAGAGCGCGGTCATCTGATTCAGCCATGCCTGCAGCACGTTGAGCAGCAGCAGCGTGCCGGCGATCATCGCGAAGATTTCGAGCTGGTGGAAGAATTCGCCGAGGTCGCGGCGCTCCAGCGAATCGTAGAAGGGAGCATTCCACTTATTGAGGATGACCTGGCCGTAGGACGTCGCCAGGATGACGAGGATCAGCACGGTCGCCAGAAACAGCACCTTGCCACGCACTTGCGAATTCCAGAATGCTGAGAACATCACCCCGAGGCGGTCAGTCAGGCTGAGATCATAGCCTACCCTATCCTGCCTTCGGATGCCCGGCCTCCCCTCGGTCTTATCTGCCATCACGCTTTTCCAACATCGCCCATGCTTACCATTATTAACATGGTGGCGTTACCGGTCTATCAACAGATTCTATCAGTCATTAAACTGTGATGATGCTTGCATGAGTCGCTCCCGCATGCATTCGGCAGTTGATTCGTGGCTCGACTGGGTCTATTTAAGCGTTCCGTGGTGATTTGGCCGGCCGGCTTGCAGCCACGTTAAAAAATTCGCTAAAGGGCCGCGTGCGGACCGGTAGCGATTTTTTTCGCCGCCGGTTTTTTGCTTTTTGATCGAGTGACCGCAATGCCCATCAAGATTCCTGACACGCTGCCCGCCTTTGAAACCCTCGTTCAAGAGGGTGTGCGGGTGATGACCGAGACGCTGGCGATTCGTCAGGATATTCGTCCGCTGCAGATCGGACTGCTCAACTTGATGCCGAACAAGATCAAGACCGAATTGCAGATGGCCCGCCTTGTCGGCGCCTCGCCGCTGCAGGTCGAGCTGTCGCTGATCCGCATCGGCGGCCACAAGGCGAAGAACACCTCCGAAGATCACCTGCTTGCCTTCTACCAGACCTGGGAGGAGGTGAAGCACCGCAAATTCGACGGCTTCATCATCACCGGGGCGCCGATCGAGTTATTGCCCTACGAGGACGTGACCTATTGGCCGGAGATGCAGGAGATTCTCGACTGGACGGAAACGAATGTGCATTCGACGATGAACGTCTGCTGGGGCGCGATGGCGGCAATCTATCATTTCCACGGCGTGCCGAAATACGAGCTGAAGGAGAAGGCGTTCGGCGTCTATCGCCACCGCAACCTGAAGCCCTCGTCCATCTATCTCAACGGCTTTTCCGACAATTTCGAGGTGCCGGTGTCGCGCTGGACCGAGGTGCGCCGCGACGATATCGAGAAATCGGACGAGCTGGAGATCCTGATGGAATCCAGCGAGATGGGCGTCTGCCTCGTGCACGAGAAGCGCGGCCGTCGGCTCTATATGTTCAACCACGTCGAATATGATTCCACCTCGCTGTCCGACGAGTATTTCCGCGATGTCAATACCGGCGTGCCGATCAAGATGCCGCACAATTATTTCCCGCATAATGATCCGGCGCTTGCGCCGCAGAACCGCTGGCGCAGCCATGCGCATCTTTTGTTCGGCAACTGGATCAACGAGATCTATCAGACGACGCCGTTTGATGTAGAGGAGATCGGAATGGATCTGTGAGGGGCATCCCTTTCTGATCTCGGCCGGTTGCGGTTTGGAACAAATGCGGGCAGGTTCCGGTCGGAATGCTAGATATCAAACGGACGGTCGATCATGTCGGATAAGTTGGAACGGGAAGTTTTCGGGCAGACCAAGGCGGGCGAGACCGTTTATCGCGTCGTCATCAGGGGCGGCGGGCTGACGGCCAAGATCATTAGCTGGGGCGCGGTCATCCAGGATCTGCGCCTGGAAGGGCATGACGCGCCGCTGCAGCTCGGCTTTGAGGATTTTGACAGCTACCCGCTCTATTCGGCTTATTTCGGCGCGACGCCCGGCCGCTGTGCCAACCGTGTCGGCGGCGGCGCCTTTACGCTCGACGGCAAGGACCACCAGCTCGAGCTGAACGAAAACGGCGTGACGCATCTGCATGGCGGCAGCGACAATATCGCCAAACGCAACTGGACGGTCGTCGAGCACGATGTCGACCGCGTGGTGCTGAAGATCGTCGATCCCGATGGCCGTGCCGGCTATCCCGGCAATTGCACCATCCAGGCAACCTTCTGGGTGCACGGCAACGGCGAACTGTCGGTGACCTACGAATCCACAAGCGACCAGCCGACGCTCGCCAATGTCTGCCAGCATGCCTATTTCAATCTCGATGGCCGCGAGGACGCGCTCGGCCACGACATCATGATCGCTGCCGACCACTATCTGCCGACCGACGAGAAACAGGTGCCGACCGGCGAGATCCGTTCCGTCGCCGGCACGGAATTCGATTTCCGCGAGATGGCGCCGATGAAGCGTTTCGCCGGCAGCGAACAGATGCTGTACGACCATAATTTCTGCCTGTCCGGCGAACGTACCGCCAAGCGTAGCGTTGCGCTCGCCCGAAGCCTCTATTCCGGTGTGTCGCTTGAGGTGCGCAGCACCGAGCCGGGTGTGCAGTTCTATGCCGGTTTCAAGCTGAATACCGGTGCTCCCGGCCTCGGCGGGCGCAAATACGGCCCCTTCGCCGGCTTCTGCCTGGAGACGCAGGTCTGGCCGGATGCCATCAATCACCAGGGTTTCCCGAATGCGGTGCTGCGCCCCGGCGAAGTGCTGCGTCAGGAAACGGATTATATCTTCACCAAGAGCTGAGCGTCTTTTTCGAGACGCGATGCCGGGACGTACGGCTGTCAAATTTTATCGCTATGAAAACCTCTCCGGCCCGCCGGGGAGGTTTTTTCTTGCTTGTCCATGATTCTATCTTGCTGATTGGTTCTAAATAGGTTCTATTGTGTGCCTATGGATAGAACCAGTCTGATAGCGGAGCTGAACGGCCGCGGCCTGCGCGATGCGGCGCTGACCGGGCCGCTCTACAAGCGGCTGGCGCAGACGCTGACCGGCCTTATTCAGGAAGGATTGCTGAAGCCCGGCACGGCGCTGCCGGGGGAGCGCGATCTTGCCGAGGCCTTGAAGCTCGGCCGCGTCACCGTGCGTACCGCCTATCGCGATCTGATGGCATCCGGCGCACTGGAATCGCGCCACGGAAGCGGTACTTTCGTATCGAGCAAGGTGGAGCGCATGGAGCAGTCGCTCTGGCGGCTGTCCTCCTTCTCCGCCGATATGCGCTCGCGCGGGCGTCAACCAGCTGCAAAGATCTTGTCACGGACGGTCAATACGCCGTCGCCGGACGAATCCTTCCTGCTCGGGCTTGGCGGTGACGAGCCGGTGCTCAGGCTCGACCGGCTGCGTCTCGCCGACGGGCTGCCGCTGGCGATCGAGCGCGCCGTGGTGCCGATCAAGTTTTTAGGCGACGATGCCGGCGGCGAGGGATCGCTCTATGATGCGCTGACCGCCAACGGCCACAGGCCGGTGCGGGCGCTGCAGCGGCTGACCGCGGTGACGCTTGACCCGTCCTCCGCAGCGATCCTGAACGTCGATGCCGGCGCGCCGGCGCTGCTGATCGAACGCGTCTCGCGCCTGGAAGACCAGCGCGTCGTTGAATACACCCGCTCGCACTATCGCGGCGATGCCTATGATTTCGTTGCCGAATTGAGAATCGGAGATGACCTATGAGTGAGAATCAGTCGCTGATGCTGCAGGAAGCAGGCCAATCGCCGGAGGTGGTGGCCACGCTTCTCGAAAAGGAAAAACCGGTCTTTGCCGAGATCGCCCGTCTGTTTTCGTCCACCCGCCCGAGCGTGGTGACAACGGCGGCGCGCGGCTCCTCGGACCACGCCGCCACCTTCTTCAAATATCTTTTCGAGATCACCTGCGGCGTCCCGGTCGCATCGGTCGGTCCGTCGATCGCTTCGGTCTATGGCGCTGCCCTCCATCTGAAGGGCGGCGTTCATTTCACCGTCTCGCAGTCGGGCGCCAGCCCGGATATCGTCGCATTGCAGGATGCGGCCAAGAAGGGCGGGGCAACGACGATCGCCGTCGTCAACGTCACCGACAGCCCGCTGGCGAAACAGGCCGATATCGTTCTCGGCCTCAATGCCGGTGCGGAAAAGAGCGTCGCGGCGACAAAATCCTTCATCGCCTCGGTCGCTGCCCTTTCCGGGGTGACGGCTGCGATCGGCGGCGCGTCCGAGCTGCAGGCCGCACTCGGCAAGCTGCCGGAGGCGCTTTCGGCCACCGCCGGGATCGACACGGCGGCAGCCGAAGAGGTGCTCTTCAACGCGACCTCGCTCTATACGGCCGGTCGCGGCCCGGCCTTCGCGATCGCGCTCGAAGCGGCGCTGAAGGCCAAGGAAACGTCCGGCCTGCATGCCGAAGCCTTCTCGCTGGCGGAACTGATGCACGGTCCGATGCGCCTGGTGCAGCCGGGCTTTCCGATCGTCGCCTTTGCGCCCGACGATGCGGCCTTCGCCAATAACGGCCAGGCGCTGGAGCGTCTGCAGAAGCTCGGCGCCACCACTGTCGGTTTCTCCACGCAGCCGCTTTCCGGCGTCGATCTGCGCGTGCCGACAACGGGCAACGGCCTGGTCGATCCGCTGGTGTCACTGCTCGTCTATTATCGGCTGATCGAGTCGGTCACGCGCCGCAAGGGCTTCGATCCCGACAGGCCGGCAAACCTGCTCAAGGTGACGGAGACGGTCTGATGGCCCGCAAGATCTTCGTCGGCGCGCGCATCTTCGATGGCGAGCGCTTCCATGACGACAAGGCGCTCATCGTTGCCGATGGACGGGTCGAAGCGATTGCGGCTGGAAACGATCTGCCGGATGGCGAGACGGTGACGCTTGCCGGCGGCGTGCTGTCGGCCGGCTTCATCGATGCGCAGGTCAATGGCGGCGCCGGGCGGATGCTGAACGACGAACCTTCCGCCGCCTCGATGGCGATCATCGCCGGCGGGCACCGGCCCTATGGCACGACATCGCTGCTGCCGACGCTGATCACCGATACATCGGAGGCATCCATTGCCGCGATCGAGGCGGCGACAGAAGCGGTCAAGGCGAACCGCGGCGTCGCCGGCCTGCATCTCGAAGGCCCACATCTGGCGCCGGCCCGCAAGGGCGCGCATCTGGCCGAACTGATGCGGCCGGTCGAGGACCGCGACGTCAAGGCCTTCATCCGGGCACGCGAGGCGATCGGCACGCTGCTCGTCACCATGGCGGCCGAGCAGGTAACGGTTGCCCAGGTGCGCGAACTTGCCGAAGGCGGCGTCACCGTCAGCATCGGCCATTCCGATTGCTCGAGCGAGGCGGCGGAGGAACGTTTCGATGCCGGGGCGCGAGGTGTCACGCATCTTTTCAACGCCATGAGCCAGATGGGGCACCGTGCGCCAGGTCTCGTCGGCGCGGCGATCGACCATCCCTCGACCTGGTGCGGCATCATCGCCGACGGTCACCATGTCGATCCGAAAGCCCTGCGCACGGCGCTGCGCGCCAAGCGCGGCGAAGGCAAGCTGTTCTTCGTCACCGATGCAATGTCGCTCGTCGGGTCTGAGAAGGATTCCTTTACGCTGAACGGGCGCACCGTCCGGCGCGAAAGAGGCGGCTTCTGCTCGAAGCTGGTGCTGTCCGACGGCACGCTGGCCGGTTCCGACGTCGACATGATCTCGACGATCCGCTACGGCGTCACCTATCTCGACCTGACGCTCGCCGAAGCCTTGCGCATGGCGACGCTTTACCCCGCCCGTTTCCTCAGGCTTGCCGATCGCGGCTATCTCTCGCCGGGCGCGCGCGCCGATCTCGTGCATCTCACCGATGCGCTTACCGTCACCGCCACCTGGCTTGCCGGCGAAACGGTGTGACCTCAAGGAGACGTGGGATGACCGATATCACCGATGCCTACTTCTCCAACCTGATCGGCCGGCTGGAAGAATTGAAGCAGACGCTGGCCGAGCCGATGGCGCAGGCGGCTGATGTCATTCTCGATGCTGCCCGCGGCGACAAGCGCGTCTATGTCTTCGGCACCGGCCATTCGCATATGCTGGCGGAAGAGGTGCATTATCGGGCCGGCGGCCTCGCCTTCACCGTGCCGGTGCTCGTCGGCTCGGCCATGCTGCATGAGGGGGCGGTCATCAGTTCGGTCTATGAGCGCACGCAGGGTCTGGTGCGGCCGATGTTGGAACGTTACGGCATGCAGCCGGGCGACGTCATCATCATCGCCTCCAATTCGGGCGTGAACGCCGCGCCGATCGAGGCTGCCGACTATGCGCGCGAAATCGGCGCAAAGGTGATTGCCATCACGTCGATCGCCTATTCCTCAGCGATCGCCAATGGCCGCCGGCGGCTTGCCGACGCGGCCGATGTGGTGCTCGACAACGGGTTGCCGCCGGGAGATGCCGTTCTCGATCTGGAAGGCACGGGGCTTCGGGTTGGACCGGTCTCGACGGCGGTCGGGGTGACGGTCATCAATGCGATCTTCGCCGAAGTCGCCTCGGAGCTTTCGAAATCCGGCGATGCGCCGGTTTATCTCAGCGCCAACATGCCGGGTGCCGCAGAGATCAATCAGAAGCTCGTGCGGAAATACCGGCCGCGCAACCCACATCTCTAAAAGCGCGTGGCATCGAATTTGATTCATGCAACGCGCTTTCGTTTTTGATTTTTTATGCATGTCGTTATCCCGGGCCGCTGCACACTTCCGGGCGACATGCAGCGGACATAAAAAAGGCCGGTCAAAACCGGCCTTTTGCATGAAGTGAGAGCCAGGATCAGTCCTTGGCGCGTTCGACGTAGGAATTGTCTTCCGTTGCGATGACGACGCGGGTGCCGGCATTGATGTGCGGCGGCACCATGGTGCGCACGCCGTTCGACAGCATGGCCGGCTTGTAGGAAGACGATGCCGTCTGACCCTTGACGACCGGCTCGGTCTCGGTGATTTCGAGCGTCACGTGGCGCGGCAGTTCGAGCGCCAGCGGAATGCCTTCATGGATCGACAGGATGCAGGACATGCCTTCCTGCAGATAGGCCTTCTGATCGCCCATGGTTTCGACATCGACCACGACCTGATCGTAGTTGCCCGGGTTCATGAAGTGGAAGCCTTCGCCGTCTTCATAGAGATACTGGAAGGAGACGTCCTCAACGAAGGCGCGCTCGACCTGTTCGGTGGTGCGCCAGCGCTCGGAGACCTTCACGCCGTCGACGATGCGGCGCATGTCGACCTGGGTGACCGGCGTGCCCTTGCCCGGGTGAAAGTTCTGGGCGGTGAGAACGACGTAGAGCTTGCCGTCGACATCGAGAACGTTGCCCTTGCGGACCGAAGAGGCGATGACCTTGACCATAAGACTTCCTTGTAACTCGGCTTTCGGCGTCGTAGATGACTGTCGAGACGCCTCTGAGACGCAAATATTTTTCTTTGGGGCGCAACTAACCTAAAATCCGGGAAATAGCCATCCCCATACCGGCTTCTCCGGCGAAGAAAGCTTGGAATGAACTCTTCGGCGAAAGCGTCCCCTTGGTGGACCCCGTCCGTGCATGCCGATCGCCGCCCGTTCCTGATCGGGCGCAATGCGATCCAGGCGGCGTTGCGCGGCTTTTTCGCCCGCGAGGATTTCCTCGAGGTGGATACGGCGGCGCTGCAGATCTCGCCGGGCAACGAGGCGCATCTGCATGCCTTCGCCACGGAAGCGCTGACGACGGACGGGCAAAAGGCGCCGTTCTATCTGCACACCTCGCCGGAATTCGCCTGCAAGAAGCTGCTTGCGGCGGGCGAGGAACGTATCTCGTGTTTTGCCCATGTCTATCGCAACCGTGAGCGCGGGCCGCTGCACCATCCCGAATTCACCATGCTCGAATGGTATCGGGCCGGCGAAAGCTATGAGAGCCTGATGATGGATTGCGTGCGGATCCTGGCGCTTGCCGCCGAAACGGCAAAGACTGAAAAGCTCGCCTATCGCGGCGGCGAGAGCGATCCTTTTGCCGGTCCGGAGCGGATCAGCGTTGCCGAAGCCTTTGAGCGCCATGCCGGTATCGATCTTCTCGCCTCGGTCGCCGCCGACGGTTCGACCGATCGCGATCATCTGGCGGCCGAGATGAAGCGTGTCGGCATGCGTGTTGCCGATGACGACGGCTGGGCCGATCTGTTCAGCCGGGTGCTGGTCGAAAAGATCGAGCCGCATCTCGGCTTCGGCCGCATCACCATCCTCGACGAATATCCGGTCTCGGAGGCAGCGCTTGCGCGCCCTTCGGCCCGCGATCCAAGGGTTGCCGAGCGTTTCGAGCTCTATGCCTGCGGCGTCGAACTTGCCAACGGCTTCGGCGAACTGACCAACGCTGCCGAGCAGCGCCGCCGGTTCGAGATCGAGATGGCGGAGAAGGCGCGTATCTATGGCGAGACCTATCCGATCGACGAGGATTTTCTCTCTGCACTTTCGCTGATGCCCGAGGCAAGCGGCATCGCGCTCGGCTTCGACCGGCTGGTGATGCTGGCGACGGGAGCGTCGCGCATCGATCAGGTGCTCTGGGCGCCGGTCGCGGAGTATGGAAGATGAATGTCGTCAAGCCCCTCAAGAGCATCGACGATCTGGTGATGGCGGGGCTGGTCGCGCCGGCCGATCGCAGAGCGCTCGAGGAGGTTGCCGCGCGTTACGCAATTGCCCTGACGCCCGATATGACCAGGCTGATCGATCGCGCCGATCCCGATGATCCGATCGCGCGGCAGTTCGTGCCCGATGCCGCCGAACTGACGGTCTTGCCCGAAGAACGCGCCGATCCGATCGGCGATCAAGCCCACAGCCCGGTCGAAGGCATCGTTCACCGCTATCCCGATCGCGTGCTGCTGAAGGCCGTGCATGTCTGCCCGGTCTATTGCCGCTTTTGCTTCCGGCGCGAAATGGTTGGGCCGCAGGGTCTCGGCACGCTCGATGCGGAGGCGATGCAGGCAGCCTTCGATTATATCAGAGGTCACGAGGAGATCTGGGAGGTCATCCTCACCGGTGGTGATCCGCTGGTGCTGTCGCCGCGCCGCCTTCGCGATATCATGGAGGCCTTAGCGGACATTGCGCATGTGAAGATCGTGCGTTTCCACACGCGTGTTCCCGTCGTCGATCCCGACAAGATCGACGACGCATTGATCGCCGCGCTGAAGGCGAGCGGCAAGACGGTCTATGTGGCGCTGCATGCCAATCACGTCAGGGAACTGACGGCGGAAGCGCATGCGGCCTGCGCGCGTCTCATCGATGCCGGCATTGCCATGGTCAGCCAGTCGGTGCTGCTCAAAGGCGTCAACGACGATCCCGACGTGCTTGCGGCGCTGATGAAGGCTTTCGTCGAAATCCGCGTCAAACCCTATTATCTGCATCACCCGGATCTGGCGCCCGGCACCGGCCATTTCAGATTGACGATCGAGGAGGGACAAAGGATCGTCGCGGCGTTGCGCGGACGGATTTCCGGGCTGTGCCAGCCGACCTATATCCTCGATATTCCGGGCGGTTACGGCAAGACCGTCGTCAGCGGCAGCACCGTGCAGGCCAGGGGCGATGGATGTTATTCCGTCTCGGATTATCGCGGTGACGAGCATTCCTATCCGCCCGCTGAATGACGCGAAACGGCGTTTTGCGTGTCATTTCTGTACTCGCCGCGGCGAAAATTGCGTCGAGCGCCGTCGACGAAATCGGCATAAGATATTGATTTTAAATCAATATTGTAACTCAGGCCACGGCAATCGCTAAAATTCTAACTGTGAGCCTTAGTCATATTTAACGCTATAAATTAGCGGAATTTTCTGTTTTCCGCACTAAAAGAACGCTCATGACAAGGCGATGAACGCCGGTTCGGGATCATGAGAATCTTGGAGTGATGGGATGAATAAGACAATCCGCGACCTCGTAGCCAAATTCGGCAAACTTCCGGCGTCGATCGACCAGGTCGCCGACGATGCCGATCTTTATGCGGCAGGTCTGACGTCCTTTGCTTCGGTGCAGCTGATGCTTGGCATCGAAGAAGCGTTCGACATCGAATTTCCCGACAATCTCCTGAACCGCAAATCCTTCGCGAGCATCTCGGCGATCGCCAGGACGGTCGATCTCATTCGGGACAGCCGGAAGGTCGCCTGATGAATTTCCCCGTCAAGATCATGCAGGACGGTCTTGTCGCAAGGGTCGCCCGCGTCGCCGAAATCGCGGCGAAACACGCCGATGCGGTCGACGTCGAAGCCCGCTTCCCCAGAGAAGCCGTGGATGCCATGAAGGCCGAAAGGCTGCTCGGCATCCAGGTGCCGCGCCAATTCGGCGGCGAATCCGCCTCGATCACCGAGATCGCCGAATTGTGCTCGATGCTCGGCCAGGCCTGCGCTGCAAGCGCCATGGTGTTCGCGATGCATCACATCAAGCTGTCGAGCCTCGTCGAACATGGCGCCGACAGCGAATGGCATAGCGACTTCATGCGTCGCATTGCCGCCGAGCAGCTGCTGATCGCATCGGCCACTACCGAGGGCGGTATCGGCGGAAACCTGCGCAACAGCATTTGCGCTGTCGAAGTCGACGGTGATACCTGCCGCCTGGAAAAGGATGCGACCGTCATTTCCTACGGTTCGCATGCCGACGCCATCCTCATCACCTCGCGTGCCCATGCGCAGGCGGCTTCCTCAGACCAAGTGCTGACGGCCTTCCTCAAGGACCAGTACACGCTCGAGAAGACGCACGCCTGGAATACGCTCGGCATGCGCGGCACCTGCTCCGACGGTTTCCTCTTCAAGGGCGAAGCGCCGGCGCGTCAGATCCTGCCGAAGCCTTTCGCCGAGATCGCGGCACAATCGATGCTCGCCTCCTCGCACCTCTTATGGAGCGGCGTCTGGTACGGCATCGCGGTCGATGCCGTCGTACGCGCCCAGGCTTTCGTGCGCGCCGCTGCCCGCAAGGCGCCCGATACTCAGCCGCCCGGCGCCTTGCGCCTCGCCGAGGTTTCGAACCTGCTGCAGATGGTCAAATCCAACGTGGTTGCCGGGCTCAAGGCCTATGAGGATGCAAAAGCCGATGTCGACAGGCTGTCCTCGATGGGCTTTGTCGTGGCGATGAACAACGTCAAGATCGCTTCTTCCGAGACGATCCTGGAGATCGTCAACCATGCCATGCTGATCTGTGGCATCATGGGCTACAAGAACGGCACGCCCTTCAGCCTCGGACGCCATCTGCGCGACGCACATTCCGCACAGCTCATGATCTCGAACGACCGTATCCTCGGCAATACGTCGAGCATGCTTCTCGTCCACAAGCAGGACACTAGCCTACTGGGGTAAAGCCATGGATATGCAGACCTCGTTTCTCGACCGGCTCTTCGAGTCCGGCCTGCTGATCGATACCGGCGTTGATGGTCTCTATGGCCGCAGCGGCCAGTTCGAAGATGTCATTACCGCTTTCGAACGGCTGATCGACACGTTCGGCGGCGCCGACGGCGCCGAGGCGATGCGTTTCCCGCCCGGCATGAACGTCGCGCTCTTCGAAAAGAGCGGTTACATGAAGAGCTTCCCGCAGCTCGCCGGCACGGTGCACAGCTTCTGCGGCAGCGAGCTCGATCATATGAGCCTGCTGCAGTGCATGGAAGTCGGCGACGACTGGACCAAGGACCAGAAGGCGACCGATATCGTGCTGACGCCGGCTGCCTGCTACCCGCTCTATCCGACGGTCGCCAAGCGCGGCAACCTGCCGAAGACGGGCGGCCTGTTCGATCTGCAGTCCTATTGCTTCCGCCATGAGCCTTCGAAGGATCCCGCCCGCCAGCAGCTGTTCCGCATGCGTGAATATGTCTGCATGGGCACGGAGCAGCACGTCACCGATTTCCGTCAGACATGGATGGATCGCGGTGTCGAAATGATGAAGCAGCTCGGCCTCGATGTGACCATCGACGTTGCCAACGACCCGTTCTTCGGCCGTGCCGGCAAGATGATGGTCAACAATCAGCGCGACCAGAACCTGAAGTTCGAGCTGCTGATCCCGATCACCTCGACTGCCAATCCGACCGCCTGCATGAGCTTCAACTACCATCAGGATTCATTCGGCCTGAAGTGGCGTCTGAACCTCGAAGACGGCAGCGTGGCGCACACCGCCTGCGTCGGCTTCGGCCTGGAGCGCATCGCGCTTGCCCTCTTCCACCATCACGGGCTCGACGTGAAGGAATGGCCGGCCAACGTGCGGAAAGCGCTGTGGGGCTGAGCCGGTCGATGACATCGGTATTTTCGGGGATCGACCCGGAAACCTACCGTCAGCACGCGCTGCATTCTAGCGAGCGCGCCTGGCCGGAAACCAATTGTTACGTCGATCTCTGGATCG
Organism: Rhizobium sp. BK619; assembly: GCF_014195245.1. Classification (NCBI taxonomy): domain Bacteria; kingdom Pseudomonadati; phylum Pseudomonadota; class Alphaproteobacteria; order Hyphomicrobiales; family Rhizobiaceae; genus Rhizobium; species Rhizobium sp. BK619. The sequence continues at coordinate 217,688 of NZ_JACIBH010000002.1, forward strand.
AGGTGCTGGCGACCTCGGGTGTAGCGCCCGAGGCGATGCTCGGTTTCACCCTGACGCAGGATTTCGAGGGCGATCAGTTCACCTTCTTCAAGGTGCCGCTCGAGGATCTCGACACGCTCTACGGCATTCGCGCGACCGAGCTTGCCATCTACGACCGTGTCGAACGGCATGTCGACGTGCAGATCGCGCGGGGCCGTCTCTGCCTGGTCGAGATGGATTCCTTCTACATGCCGGATACACGCGGCACCGCCTACCGGCAGGAGCACGGCAAGACGACGGTTGCGATCAACCGGCTGGACGTTGCGGCCAAGCGCGTCGATTATTTCCACAATGCCGGCTATTTCCGCCTCGAAGGCGAGGATTTCGACGGGCTGTTCCAACTGCAGCTGACAGAGAACGAGCCGCCGTTCCTGCCCTATACGGAATTCGCACGGTTCCCGGAAAAGCCCGCTGATGAACCGCATCTGCGCCCGACAGCCCGGCGGCTTGCCGGCGTTCATTTCAACAGGCGTCCCCGCGAAAATCCGATCCGCGCCTTTGCAGCGGTCTTTCCGCAGCAGGTCGAGGCGGTGGCGGAGCGGCCGTTCGGCTTCTTCCACAAATATGCCTTCAATACGCTTCGCCAGGTGGGCGCCAATTTCGAGCTGGCGGCCGATCACCTCGCCTGGCTCTCTCCGGATGAATTCGCCGCTGCCGCCGAGCATGCAAGGCGCATTTCGGATACGGCGAAATCGGTGCAGTTCCAGCTTGCCCGCGCCATCGCCCGCCGGAAGTTCGAACCGCTGCAGGCAGCCCTTGATCCGGCCGCCGATGCATGGGATTCCATGATGACATCGCTTGCGGAGCGAATCTGAGGCCGGAGATCTGACCATGCGGGGGCGTTTGGCAAGCATCGGTGCCGAGGAAAGCCTGCTTTCCGAAGGCTGGAACCTGATCCTGACGGAGCCGGGCGCCTGCGCCGTGCCGCATGACATTCCGCTTTCCGCGCAATTCATTCCAGCCCCCGTTCCCGGCACCGTTGCCGCAGCACTCGAAAAGGCCGGGCTGTTCGACCGGGAAAATCCAGAGCCGTTGAATACCAGGGATGCCTGGTATCTCTGCCGGCTGTTCGATGCCGAGCCGGGTGAAGCGATCCTGCGTTTCGCGGGACTTGCCACGCTTTGCCATGTCTTCCTCAACGGCCAGGAAATCCTGTTTTCCGAGAGCATGTTCACGGCCCATGAAATCCCGGTGACGCTTGTGGGGGGCGACGAACTCGCGCTGTGCTTCCGGGCGCTTGGCCCCCGCCTGTCGGAGCCCGGCCCGCGGGCACGCTGGCGGCCGCAGATGATCACGCCGGCGGGTCTCAAAAATTTCCGCACGACACTGCTCGGCCATATGCCGGGCTGGTGCCCCGATATTCATGCGGTCGGGCCATGGCGGCCGATCTCGCTGGTGCGGCGCAACCCCGTCTCGATCGACAATGTCTCCGTCCGCGCCGTGTTGGACGAGAATGGCGTCGGCCGTCTCAGCGTTTCCCTGCACAGCAACGCTGAGGATCCGGCAATGCTGCTGCGCTGCGGCGGCATGGAGCAGCCTTTCGAGAAGATCGGCGACAGTCACTACTCGGCTATCCTCAAGCTTGCCGACATCGAGCCCTGGTGGCCGCACACGCATGGCCTCCCGCGTCTTTACGATTTGGCGCTGGTTTCCGACGGCGTGGACTATCCGCTCGGCACGACCGGCTTCCGGCGGATCGAGGTCGAGCGTGGCGCCGATGGCGACGACTTTGCGCTCCTTATCAACGGCGAACGCATCTTCTGCCGCGGGGCGGTGTGGACGACAGCCGATATCGCGCGTCTGCCGGGCACGCGGGCGGATTACGAGCCGTTCCTGCGGCTGGCGGCGCAAGCCGGCATGAACATGATCCGCATCGGCGGCACCATGGCCTATGAGACACCGGATTTCTTCGCGCTTTGCGACGAGCTCGGCCTGCTGGTCTGGCAGGATTTCATGTTCGCCAATTTCGACTATCCACGCAACGACAAGGCGTTTCTCGGCCACGTGCATGCGGAGGTCGAGGAATTCCTGCACGACGTCCAGGCCTCGCCCTCGCTGGCGGTGCTCTGCGGCGGCAGCGAAATCCATCAGCAGGCGGCGATGCTCGGCCTGCCCGTGGAATTCTGGAGCGGGCCGGTCACCGATGAAATCATCCCGGCCATCGTCACGCGCATGCGTCCCGACGTGCCCTATGTTCCGAATTCGCCCTATGGCGGGGCGATGCCGTTTTCGCCGAATGCCGGTATCGCCCATTATTACGGCGTCGGCGCCTATATGCGACCGCTTGCCGATGCGCGCCGTGCGGATGTGCGTTTTGCCTCCGAAAGCCTTGCCTTTGCGCATGTGCCGCAGCAAAGGACGCTGCATCGTCATCTCGACGTGCCCTCAGTCCACAGCCCGCTCTGGAAGGCTCGCGTGCCGCGCGACCGCAGCGCATCCTGGGATTTCGAGGATGTTCGCGATTTCTATCTGGAGCTTCTCTATGGTTTCGATCCGGCCCGGCTGCGGCGCGAAGATCCGGGACTTTATCTCGATTTCTCCCGCGCCGTCACCGGCGAGGTGATCGAGGAGACCTTTGCCGAATGGCGGCGCAAGGGTTCGGCTTGCAACGGCGCGCTCGTCTGGACGCTGCAGGACCTGCTGCCCGGTCCCGGCTGGGGGGTGATCGATTCCACCGGCGAGCCGAAGCCGGTCTGGTATGCGATGCGCCGCGCCTTCCGGCCGGTGCAGACGGTGTTCACCGACGAGGGAACCAACGGCCTCGACGTGCATGTCGTCAACGAGACGGACGCGGACCTCGACGTCGAGCTCGAGGTCGTCTGTCTGCGCGACGGAAAGCAGCAGGTCGTCAGCGGCAGCAGAGCCTTCAAGCTGGCGGCAAGGGACACGGAGCGTCTTGCCGCGACCGCGCTGTTCGGCGCTTTCTTCGATACGACCTATGCCTTCCGTTTCGGACCGCCGTCGCATGATGTCAGTGTGGCGCGCCTGCGTTCGCTGGCGGATGGCGCCGTTCTCGCCGAAAGCTTCCACTTTCCCTGCGGACGGGACAAGGCGCTGCATGAAGCAGGCATCGAGGCATCGCTCGGCAGAGATGGCGACGACTGGTTCGTCGATCTCAGGACCGACCGGCTGGCGCAATCGGTTCATATCGACGTCGAAGGCTATCGGGCCGATGACGACTGGTTCCATCTCGCCCCCGGCGCAATGCGGCGGGTGAAGCTCCACGCCCTGCCCGGCACCGAAAGCGATATCGCGCCTGCAGGCGAGATCAGAAGTCTAGGCAGTTCGCATCGTGTCGTGCTCTCGGGCTGACGCTCTCCGCGAAAACGATGCCGATCCATTGAGAAAGACCGTGATTTGAGAACGACATACCGCTTTTTGCGTGCCCATGTCCTGCAGCGGCTGATCCCGCGGTCGCGTCTTGCCTTCAATCCGCGCCGGCCGGTGGAAATCGTCGGCTATCTCTCGATGGCTGTCGGCGTCGGCGAATCGGCAAGGCTCTGCGCCGGTGCGCTCTCTGAAGCCGGAAGGGCAATTTCGCTCTCCGACGTCAGCACGCATCCGGACGAGAATTCCTTCCCCGGATGGACGTCGTCGCGTCTTTCCACCGAGCCGACGGGAAGCCGGATCTGGCACCTCAATCCGCCGATGCTGCCGCGCGCCATCCTGAAGAAGGGTGTCGGCAATTTCACCCGCGCCTTCAATATCGGCTATTTCGCCTGGGAGCTGGAAGTGGTGCCGGCGGAATGGCGCAATGCCATGCACTACATGAACGCGGTCTTCGTGCCGTCGGAATTCACCCGGCGGGCGATTGCGCCGCTCACCAAGGCGCCGGTCATCGTCGTTCCCCATCCGGTGATCGAGGCGCCGGCGACCGAAGGCATGCGGGAGAGGTTCGGCATCGAGAAGGACGCCTTTCTCGTCAGCTTCATCTTCAGCGCCGGCTCGTCGATCAACCGGAAAAATCCGCAGGCCGTCATCGAGGCTTTCAGGATATTTGCCGCCGAAGCCCCAAGCGCCTTCCTGTTGATGAAGGCCAGCGGCGACGTGAACAAGGATGAAGCCCTGAGCGCGCTGGTCGCCTCGGTTGCGGGCGACGCCCGGATCAGGATCGTCACCGACAGGCTGTCGAACGCCGATATCAACGGCATCATCCGCTCTTCCGACGCCTATCTTTCCCTGCACCGTTCCGAGGGTTTCGGGCTGACGGTTGCCGAGGCGATCATGCAGGGCACACCCGTTGTCTCCACGGCCTGGTCGGGCACAGCGGATTTCTGTGACCCCTGCAATAGCTGGCTGGTCCCCTCTCCTCTGATCCCCGTCGTCGATACCCATCCCGAATTTGCCGGGCTTGACGGCGCGGTCTGGGCGGATCCGTCTCCGGAAGCCGCGGCCGCTCATTTGAGCGACATCTTCCGGGCGCCCGAGCTCGCGCTGGGGAAGGCCGAGAAAGCGCGGGAGTTCCTACGGCACTATCTCGCTGAGAACAGCTATGAGAGGGCGCTCCAGACGCTGGCGGCGATGCAGGCGAGCTAAGGTGAGGTCGTCACTCCGCTTTATTTTAACATTTTCGCATTAGAGATGACGGGTATGCGGCTTTAGAGCATGGCGCGCAAAAGTGTGCGGCGGTTTGCGATAACGGCATGCGTAAAAACAAAGAGCTAACGCGCGCTTTAGGCCGATGCCGGCGGATGGACAGATGTCGAAGGGTATTATCGCAAATTCGGTGATGAATGCGGCGGCAGGCATGCTGCTGCTGCTGACGGGATTCGTTTCGTCGATCATAACCGCGCGGCTGCTCGGGCCGGAGGCCAACGGCATCGTTGCCTTCTCGCTGTGGCTGGTGGTCACGGGCGCCTCGATCGCCGAGCTCGGTTCCAGCATCACGCTGTTGAAGACCTTGCCGCAGCTTTCGGCCGAAGGTTACGACCTGCGCCGGCGGCGGGGTTTTGCCGCCATCCTCGTCAGCTTCATGATGTTTTCGACCGTCGTGCTATTGGCGCTCTACGCGCTGTTCTTCCTGACGTCGGAGGAGATGCACTGGGCCGATACCGCGCCGTCCGTTGCGCTGGTTACCGGCGTGCTGTTTTTCGTCCAGGCGATCGGATCCTTCGTCAAATTCTACCTGATCGGCGAAAAGAAACTGGGCGCCTTCTTCCGGCTGACGGTTGCCGTCTCGATCGTGCAGCTTGCCGGCGTTGCCGCCGGCGCCGTTTTTTATGGGGTCGAGGGCGTGCTCGTCGGTTATGCGCTCGGCCAGCTCGTCCTGTTTTTTGCCACGCTGCCGATCCTGCTTGCGCGGCGCGACTGGTGCGGGGTCTCGCTGAAAGCGCTCGCCTCCTCCTCCGTCATCCTGTCGATCCAGTTCATCATCGATTCGATCTTCCTCAACCGGCTCGAGCTGCTCTTCCTGCAGCAGTTCTGGTCGGTTGAGATGGTCGGCTACTACGCCGTCGGCCTGTCGATCGCCAATATCGCGCTGCAGCTGCCGATCCAGATGACCGGCAGCCTGCTGCCCTACTATTCCGAGCGGCGGCACAACAGCGACGATTCGACCTTGCCGGTCGAGGTCTTCGCCGCCGTCACCCGCAGCATGGCCTATATCGTATTGCCGATGAGCCTCGGGCTGGCGGCGATCTCCAGCGAACTGGTGCTTGTGGTGTTCGGCGAAGCGTTCCGCCGCAGCGGAACGGTGGTGGCGCTGCTTGCGCTGGTCGCGCCCGCCTATACCTTCATGCAGATCCTCAGCCTCTACCTCTTGTCGATGGACAGGGCTCGCTCCCGCCTGAACATCAGTGTGATAGGTGGCCTTCTGATGGTAGTCGGTTGTTTACTGATCATACCTAGGCTTGCAGCCGAGGGTGCCGCACTCGTGCGCATCCTCGTCTTCGTTGCGATGTCGGTGATGATGATCAGACAGACAGGATTCGGATCCCAGCTTTCGGGCCTCTACACTAGCCTGACGAAGGTGACGCTTGCCGCCGTGCTCTGCGCTTGCGGGGCGCTCTCGGTGCTGGAATTCATCCAGGGTCCGGTCGGTCTCGTCGCCGCCATCCTTGCCGGCACATTCTGCTATCTCGTGGCACTCCGCCTGCTGCGCGTCATGCCGGCCGAAGATGTCGAGGTCATGCGCTCCATTCTCGCCAAGATGCCGCGCGTGCTGCAGCGCCCTGTCGGCTATGCGATCAATTTCATTGCGCCGAGGCTTCCTGGCGACCCCGACCGCGCCAAGGTCGCGCCCGGGGAATTTTCGCTCGAACCGGCCGAGGGCGCCGGCCGCAATGCTGCCCTGCCTGTCGTCTTCGACGGCACGATCGGGCTGTTCATGCCTGAGAATCCTCTGGCGAAGAAGCGTTCGGCCGCCGTGCTCTTCGTCAGCCCCTGGGGTTTCGAGGAAATGTGCAGCCGAAAATTCTTCCGTGTGGCCGCCGAGCATTTCTCGGATATCGGCGTGGCTAGCCTGCGCTTCGACTATCGCGGCACCGGCGATGCGCTCGATTTCGGCGCTCTGCCGGCAAGGCTGGAAACCTGGGAAAATTCGATCCGCGCCGCGGCCGCCAAGCTCAAATCGCTGAGCGGCTGCGACCGCATCATCCTCATCGGACAGGGGCTCGGCGCAACGCTTGCTCATCGCATCGGCGCCTCGATCGACGGCGTCGACAGCCTCGTCATGCTGGCGCCGGTTTTGAGCGGCCGAGCCTATCTGCGCGAACTCAACATGTGGTCCAAGATCATCGATGCCGATCTCGGCCTCGGCAAGGAGCATGTCCAGACCGCGAAGGTGCAGATCGCCGGGCTCGTCATGCCCGAAGAGATCGCCGCCGAGCTCGGCAAGCTCAACATCGCGGCGCCGCAGGCGCTTGCGGCGTCGCGTTATCTTATCCTCGAGCGTCCCGCCAAGGCCGACGATACCGGTTTTGCCGATGCACTGAAGGCGCTCGGCGCCGACGTCGAACAGACGGTTTTCGAAGGCTATGACGAACTCGCCACCAATCCGCTGTTTGCCAAGACGCCGGCTGAGGTCGTCGCGTTGCTGAAGACGTGGCTGAAGAGGGTGACGACGGAGACATCCGGCGCGCATTCGCCTGAAGCAATCGAGAATGTGCCGCTTGCCGGCGAGGGTTTTGTCGAAACACCGGTGCGTTTCGGCAGCCACGACCATCTGGTCGGCGTCGTCAGCCGGCCGCTCGGCGAGATCAAGGGCAATGCCGTGCTGTTCCTGTCGACGGCCTATGACCGGCATGCCGGCTGGGGGCGGACGACGGTGGATATGGCGCGTGAGCTCGCGCGCCAGGGCGTCGTTTCGCTGCGCTTCGATTCCGCCAATGTCGGAGACAGTCCGCCGCGGCCGGATGCGCCGGAGCAGGTGCTTTATTCCAGCACGCAGACCGAGGATGCGGTTGCCGCGCTCGATCTGCTTGAAAGCGTCGTTGCAGGTCCGGTCATGGTGGCCGGCCGATGCAGCGGCGGCTACGTCGCCTTCCGCGCCGGCGTTGCCGACGACCGGTTGAAAGCTGTCGTCTCGATCAATCCCTTCGTCTATTACTGGGATCCGGAGGTGCCGGTGCGCCGGGAGCATGTCGTTTCCGTCCCCCGCAGCCTCGATGATTACGGTCAGCGCCTGGCGCGGGTGGATACGCTGAAGCGGCTGCTCAGCGGCCAGGTGGACGTGGTGTCGGCACTGCAGAATATCGTCATCGCCGGCGGCCGGCGTCTGTCGCCCTTTATCGCGCCGCTGCTCGAGCTGCTGCCCGACCGGCGCCATATTGCCCGCGAGGTTCGGCATTCCTTCGCGCTGTTCGGCAAGCGCAAGGTGCCGCTGACACTGATCTACAGCGAAGGCGATGTTGGGCTCGATCACGTCTATTTCCATTTCGGGCCGCGCGGCGCCAAGCTTTCCCGCTATCCGAACGTGCGGCTGCTGATGCTGCCGGATGCCGACCACAATCTGACGCCGCCGCAATCGCGCAAATTCGTGCTCGACGAGATCATCCGCCTGGCGAGGGCGTGAGGAATTTCAGGCAGGTAATCTAGATGCTGTCTGCGGCGGCGACGTTCAGCGACCGATAAAGATCGATATAACGCCCGGCGACAATGTCCCAGGCGTAACCGCGCGCGGCGTCGAGAAGCCCGGCGCGGACGGCGTCCGGCTGTCGTGCGAGCGTTTCATAGGCCGCTTCGATCCCGGTCGCGGCGCTCTCCGGATTGGTGAAATCGGCAAGCGTGATGACGGGATGCCGGCCGGCAAGTGTCGTAAAGGCGTCGTTGGCGTTCAGCACCGGCAGCAGGCCGGCGCTCATCGCCTCCAGCGCCACCAGGCCGAAACCTTCATATTCCGAGGCGGAGGCGAAGAGCGAGGCCTCGGCGATGATGCGCCGGATGGCGCCGTTGTCAGGCGAGACGTGCAGGGTGACGCGGCCGGACAGGTCGCGGCCTTCGATCGCGGCTTCGACGTCGGCCCGGTTCAGATCGGATTCGGCCCCGACGATGTCGAGATGCCATTCCGCATTGCGGGTCTTCAGCACGGCCATCGCATCGAGCAAATGGTCCAGCCGCTTGTTCACCGAGAACCGGCCGATGGTGACGATGCGGCGTCTTGCCCGGCGCGACGCGGTGTCGGCGAACTTGCCGATATCGGCGCCGTTTTCGATCAGCAGGCTGTCAGGCGCGATTTCAGAGAACTGCTTGAGGTCTGAGGCGCTGCAGCAGACGACGCGCCGGTAGGCCAGTGCCGAAGCGCGGGTCAGCGTCCGGAACCAGATTTTCTTGATCGCCGCATATTTCCTGGTGTGGAAGAAGCCGCCATGGGTGGTGACGATCATCGGCTTGCGATGCAGCAGCCGGCCCCAGGCGAGCGCGTCGAAGAAGAAATCGATGGCATGGACATGCACGAGATGGGCATCGGCGAGATGGCCGAAAACTTTGGGCGCCAGCGGATAACGGCTGCTGCCGGACCAGGGAATGCGCACCACCTCGATGCCGTCGATATCCTCGCGCGGCGGCAGCTTGTCTTCAGGCGCAGTGAACAGCGAATCGAGGGTGACGACGCGGACGCGATAACCGCGGCGAACGGTCTGGCGGGCGAGATTGGCGACCACGTCTTCCAGGCCGCCTCGGTTGGGCAGGAACTGGCGCACGACATGGACGATCAGCGGCGCCGTTTCCGGCTGCGGCCTCTCGCGCACCCTGTCTGCCTCGACGATCGCCATTTTCCACCTATCGCTGCACACGCCGCCTCATGCCGAGACGGGACTCTTATAGCAACGACCAGATATCTCAGGCGTTAAGCCGTGGTTTAAGCGGCATCCCGAGAGGCGATTCTTCGTAAAAAAGGTTAACCGCGTCTGACAGAAGTTTAGAAGGCCTTGAAGGTCAGGGTCGTCAGCGAGCGGACGATGCCGGGGATATTGGCGATGTTGTCGTTGATGAACTTGCCGATATCCTGGCCTTCCTCGATATAGACCTTCAGCAGCAGGTCGTAGTCGCCGCTTGTGGAATAGAGCTCCGAGACCAGTTCGGTCTGGTAGATGGCGTCGGCGACCTCATAGGTCTTGCCGGGGGCGCATTGGAGCTGGACGAAGATCGGCTTCATGGGGATTTCCTGCAAAGGGTTGTTTGGCTGATATAATGGTCGAAAGCGCCATGCCGATGCAAGCCGTTCGTCACGCCGCCGGCTCTGCGGCCGCTTCCGCGACGATCCAGTCGCGGAAGGTGGCAAGCGGCGCATAGTCGGCGCGCTCGGGCGGAAAGGCGAGATAATAGCGCTCGCGGCTTTCCATTTCGCGGTCGACAGCGGCGACCAGATCGCCGCGCCGCAGCTCTTCCTGCATCAGAAATGTCGGCAAGAGAGCGATGCCGAGACCGGCGATCGCCGCTTGCGCGGCGGTGGCGAACTGGTCGAAGAGCATGCCGTGCACGCTTTCGAACGAAACGCCGTTGCCGGCGAACCATTGCTCCCAGGCATCGGGCCGCGTCGTCAGATGCAGCAGCGGAACGGAGAGCAGATCCTGCGGCCCGTAGATCGTGTATCGCTTCAGAAAATCGGGGCTGCAGGCCGGCACCGTGTGCTCCGACATCAGAAAGGCAAGCTCAGCGCCCGGCCAGTGCGGATGGCCGAAATGGATGGCGGCGTCGATCGAATCGAGGCGGAAATCGAAGGGTGAAAGCCGGGTCACCAGATTGATCGTCACGCCGGGATTAGCGGCGAGGAAGCGCCCGAGGCGCGGCGCCAGCCAGCGCGTGCCGAAGGTCGGCAGGATGGCGAGATTGAGCGTGCCGCCATGCGGATTGGCGCGCAGGTTCAGCGAAGCGCTCGATATGCGCCGCAGCGCCTCGCGGATCTCGCGGGCATAAGTGTCGCCGGCCGGCGTCAGCCGCATGGTCTGACGTTCGCGCAGGAAGAGCTCGACGCCAAGCTGCTCCTCCAGCGCGCTCACCTGGCGGCTGACGGCGCTCTGGGTCAGATCGAGTTCGCGGGCGGCGGCCGTGACGCTGCCGGTGCGGGCAACGGCTTCGAAGGCGGCGAGATGTGAAATCGACGGCAGAAAACGTCTTGAAGCGAGCATGTTCATTCCATTTCAGAATGAGCTATTTCCAAAATGTCGATATTTCCGCCTTTCTGGTCGTTGTAAAGAGGCTCATCCTGCAAAAACGGAATGAGCCGGAGTTTTCAAATGCCGCACGCCTTCGTTTCCACTGACCGTATCCGCTCTCTCTTCACCGAAGCGATGTCGCAGATGTATCGGGCGGAGGTGCCGCAATATGGCACGCTGATCGAACTGGTGGCGGATGTGAATGCCGGCTGCCTCAAAAACAAACCCGAACTGCGCGAGCGGCTTGCCCGCGCCGGCGAGCTGGAGCGTATCGATGTCGAGCGCCATGGCGCCATCCGGCTCGGCACGGCGGAAGAGCTTTTCACCATCCGCCGGCTGTTTGCGGTCATGGGCATGCAGTCGGTCGGCTATTACGATCTCTCGGTCGCCGGCGTGCCTGTTCATTCCACCTGTTTCCGGCCGATCGACGAGGCCGCACTCAACATCAATCCGTTCCGCGTCTTCACCTCGCTGCTGCGATTGGAGCTGATCGAGGACGAAGGGCTGCGCAGCGAAGCCGAAGCTATCCTGGCACGGCGGCGCATCTATACGCCGCGCGCCGTCGCGCTGATCGAGCGCCACGAGCAGAATGGCGGCCTGACGGAGGCGGAAGCGACGGAATTCGTCGCCGAGGCGCTTGAAACCTTCCGCTGGCACGGCGAAGCGACGGTCAGCGTCGAGACCTATAAGCGCCTGCATGATGCACACCGGCTGATCGCCGACGTCGTCAGCTTCAAGGGGCCGCATATCAACCATCTGACGCCGCGCACGCTCGATATCGACGCGGTCCAGGCCCGCATGCCGGAACGCGGCATTACGCCGAAGGCCGTCATCGAAGGCCCGCCGCGCCGCCATTGCGATATCCTCCTGCGGCAGACGAGCTTCAAGGCGCTTGAGGAAACGATCGTCTTTGCCGGTGACGCGGACGCGGTTCAAGGAACGCATACCGCCCGCTTCGGCGAGATCGAACAGCGCGGCGTGGCGCTGACGGCCAAGGGCCGGGCGCTCTATGACCGGCTGCTTGCCTCGGTTCGCGGCGAAGTGCAGGTCGGCGCCGGCGGCGCCAAGGCCGGCGCCTATGACCAGGAACTCGCCGAGCGCTTCAAGGCGCTGCCGGACAGCTGGGACGAGCTGCGCAGGCAAGGTCTCGCCTTCTTCCGCTATCACGCGACGCCTGCGGGTATTGCCGCGGCCGTCGGCGGCACGCTACCCAAGGATCCGGAAGCGCTGATCGCCAAGGGTTACCTTGCCTTCTCGCCGATCGTCTACGAAGACTTCCTGCCCGTCAGCGCCGCCGGCATCTTTCAATCGAACCTCGGCACCGACCAGCAGCAGAATTATGCGACGCATTCGAACCGCGACGCCTTCGAGGCGGCGCTCGGCGCCACCGTTCAGGACGAGCTGGCGCTTTATGCCGAGCGCCAGGCCGCCTCGCTGGATGCGGCGATGGGAGCGCTGGGCCTCGCCCCGCTGCAGCTGAAGACCGTCGCGTAAAATGGCCTTCAACACTTCATCATATGCGTTAGAGTACCGCGATTTCGTTCCGATCGGACTAGACCATGCTGAATGATCCGCGCTCCCACGGCCTCTGGGAAAAGACCGCAGCCGAGCCGCCGGCTACCTCGCCTCTCGAAGGCGCAGTGTCGGCCGATGTCGTTATCGTCGGTGGCGGTTATGCCGGTCTCTCCTCCGCCCTGCATCTTGCCGAAGCCGGGTCGAGGGTGGTGCTCTTGGAGGCGAAGGAGATCGGTTTCGGCGGCGCGGGACGCAATGTCGGCCTGATCAATGCCGGCATGTGGGTGATGCCTGACGATCTGCCCGGCGTGCTCGGCCCGGTTCATGGCGAGCGCCTGCTTGAGCTGCTCGGCAATGCGCCGAAGCTCGTCATGGAACTGATCGACAGGCACGGGATTGCCTGTGAACTCGAGCGCAACGGCACGCTGCATTGCGCTGTCGGGGCGGAGGGGCTGAAGGAGATCGAGGACCGAGCGGCGCAATGGGCCGCGCGCGGCGCGCCCGTAAAACTGCTCGATGCGGCGGAGACGGCCAGACGCATCGGCAGCGATGCCTATACCGGTTCGTTGCTCGACATGCGCGCCGGCACGCTGCAGCCGCTAGCCTATGCGCGCGGCCTTGCCCATGCCGCCGTCAAATCAGGCGTCGCCATCCATACGTCGAGCCCGGTCATCGCAACGGAGCAAAACGGCAGCCGCTGGACCGTGAAGACCGCAAAGGGCGAGGTCAGCGCGGACTGGATCATCGTCGCGACCGATGCCTACAGCACCGGCCCCTTCGAGCAGGTGCGCAACGAGCAGGTCTATCTGCCCTATTTCAATTTCGCCACTGTGCCGCTCGGCCACAATCTGCGTCAGTCGATCCTGCCGGGGCGGGAAGGCGCATGGGATACCAAGGAGATCCTTTCCTCCTTCCGCATGGACCAGGCCGGGCGTCTCGTTTTCGGCAGTGTCGGGGCGCTGCGCAATACCGGGCTTGCCGTGCACAAGGGTTGGGCCAAACGCGCCCTGAAGCGGCTCTTCCCTATTATCGGCGATGTCGAATTCGAGTGCGAATGGTATGGCCAGATCGGCATGACCGACAATGCGCTGCCGCGCTTTCATAAATTCGCGCCCGGTGTCATCGGCTTTTCGGGTTATAATGGCCGCGGTATTGCGCCCGGCACGGTCTTCGGCCGGACGCTGGCGGAGCATATCCTCGGCCGGCTGACCGAAGCCGATCTGCCGCTGCCGCTGACATCACCGACCGAACCGAGCTTCCGCGCGCTCAAGGAACTATGGTACGAAGCCGGCGCTCAGGTCGCCCATTTCGCCGATGCCCGCTTCTGAGAACAACAAGATTGGAAACACGACAATGAACATCGCCGTCCTCGATCTCGCCACCGAAACCGCCAAGCTGCTTGCCGAACTCGGCGTTGACGCCGGCCGCTATCACGGCGGCACGCTTTCCGTCGCCTCACCGGTGACGGGCAAGGAAATCGGCAAACTCAGGGAGCATACTGTTTCCGAAACCAAAGCGGCGATCGAAGCGGCGCACAAGGCCTTCCTCGAATGGCGTGACGTGCCGGCGCCGAAGCGCGGCGAGCTGGTCCGCCTGCTCGGCGAGGAGCTGCGCACTGCGAAGACCGCGCTCGGCCGTCTCGTCTCGATCGAGGTCGGCAAGATCACCTCGGAAGGTCTCGGCGAAGTGCAGGAGATGATCGATATCTGCGATTTCGCCGTCGGCCTGTCCCGCCAGCTCTACGGCCTGACGATCGCCACCGAGCGCTCCGAGCACCGGATGATGGAAAGCTGGCATCCGCTCGGCGTGGTCGGCATCATCTCCGCCTTCAACTTCCCGGTCGCCGTCTGGTCGTGGAATGCGGCACTGGCCATGGTCTGCGGCAATTCCACCGTCTGGAAGCCCTCGGAAAAGACACCGTTGACCGCACTTGCCGTGCAGGCGCTGTTCGAAAAGGCGCTGAAGCGTTTCATCGCCGAGGGCGGCACGGCGCCGGCCAATCTGTCGACATTGATCATCGGCGGCCGCGAGGTCGGCGAAGTCCTCGTCGACCATCCGAAAATCCCGCTCGTCTCCGCCACCGGCTCGACCGCGATGGGCCGTGCCGTCGGTCCGCGCCTGTCGCAGCGTTTTGCCCGCAGCATTCTCGAACTCGGCGGCAACAATGCGGCGATCGTCTGCCCGAGCGCCGATCTCGACCTGACGCTGCGCGGCGTTGCCTTCTCTGCCATGGGCACGGCCGGCCAGCGCTGCACGACGCTGCGCCGTCTCTTCGTGCATGAAAGTGTCTATGACCAGCTGGTGCCGCGGCTGCAGAAGGCCTATGGCTCCGTCACCATCGGCAATCCGCTCGAAACAGGCACGCTTGTCGGACCGCTGATCGACGGCCAGGCTTTCGAGAAGATGCAGGCAGCACTCGGCGAGGCGGCATCGGCCGGCGGCAAGGTGACGGGCGGCGATCGCGTCGGCAACGGTTTGACCGATGCCTTCTATGTTCGCCCGGCGCTCGTCGAAATGCCGGCGCAGACCGGCCCGGTCGAGCACGAGACCTTCGCGCCGATCCTCTATGTGATGAAATACAGCGATTTCGATGCGGTGCTGGCCTTGCACAACGCGGTGCCGCAGGGACTGTCGTCGTCGATCTTCACCAACGACATGCGCGAGGCCGAAACCTTCGTTTCGGCGCGCGGATCGGATTGCGGCATTGCCAACGTCAATCTCGGCCCGTCGGGTGCGGAAATCGGCGGCGCCTTCGGTGGCGAGAAGGAAACCGGCGGCGGCCGCGAATCCGGCTCGGATGCCTGGAAAGCCTATATGCGCCGCTCCACCAACACGATCAATTACGGCAGAACGCTGCCGCTCGCCCAGGGCGTCAAGTTCGACGTCGAATAATCCGGCTTGCAGAAAAGCTCGAAAATGGAGGGCGGCACCCCCTAAAGCGCGTCGCACGCAATTCGATTCATGCGACGCGCTTTAGCTCTTCTTTTGATGCATGTCATTGTCCCGGAACCGCTTCACACTTCCGGGCGACATGCATGGAATGCCGCCTTGTTCGACCGATCGAGATTTATTCCCTTTTAATATGAAATATTTAGTCAAGATATTGTGATGACTTTTCCTTGCAGGCGAAACTTGAAATCGACAGTCAGGAAAAATATACGCCTCTGATCGCCCTTGCGAAGCTCGGGCGGCATTGCCACGGAGGCCATCATGAACTTTGCTCTCAACCGTTTTTCGCAGGCGCTTGCGCTTGCCGCCTCGTTTCTCTCCGCAACTGCGCTCGCCGGCAGCGCCAATGCGCAGGACGAAGGTCTCGTCGTCTACAATGCCCAGCACGAAAGCCTCGGCCGCGAATGGATCGACGCCTTCACCAAGGAGACCGGCATCAAGGTCACCATGCGCCAGGGCGGCGACATGCAATTCGCCAACCAGATCATCCAGGAAGGCGACGCCTCACCGGCTGACGTATTCCTGACCGAGAATTCGCCGGCGATGACGCTGGTCGATGGCGCGGGCCTCTTTGCCCCCATCGAAAAGGACACGCTGGATCAGGTTCCTGATCAGTACCGGCCGTCCGACGGCATGTGGACCGGCATTGCTGCCCGCACCACGGTTTTTGCTTATGACAAGACGAAGCTCACCGAAGACAAGCTGCCGAAGTCGATGCTCGACCTCGCAGACCCGGCCTGGAAGGGCCGCTGGGGCGCGGCGCCTGCTGGCGCCGACTTCCAGGCCATTGTCGCTTCCCTGCTGCAGCTTAAGGGTGAAGACGCCACCAAGACATGGCTGAAGGGTCTCAAGGACAACGCCACGCCCTATAAGGGCAACAGTGTCGCCATGAAGGCGGTCAACGCAGGCGAAGTCGAAGGGGCTGTTATCTATCACTATTACTGGTTCGGGGATCAGGCGAAAACCGGCGAGAACAGCAAGAATGTCGGCCTGCACTATTTCAAGAACCAGGATCCAGGCGCTTTCGTCAGCGTTTCGGGCGGCGGTATCCTGAAGTCCACGCAGCACATGAAGCAAGCCCAGGCTTTCCTCAAGTTCGTCACCAGCAAGGCAGGCCAAGCTGTGCTCAAGGACGGCACGTCCTATGAATATGCCATCGGCAAGGATACACCCTCCAACGACAAGCTCACGCCGCTTGCCGATCTCAACGCTCCGAAGGTCGAAGCTTCGACGCTGGACAGCAAGAAGGTCGTCGAGCTGATGACGGCCGCCGGCCTGATCTGACGCTTCTGCCGCAGGCTTGCCATGGCCAAAACTATTGCTTTTGGCTCAAGAAAACCTTAGGGCATGACGATATCCGGCAACCGCTCCTCAAAGGCGGTTGCCTTCCTTTTTCGGCGTATGAAGGCATCGGCCTTGCTGCAGGACAATAGATTGCTCGCATCCGGCAACGAGGCGCCGGTCGCGCCGAAGGCCGTGCGCATGGGTTTGCCGCGCGCACGCATGCCGCACGCCTCCGTGCTCCTGCTTGCCACCATCGTCGCGATCTTCAGTCTGGTGCCGCTCGGCTTCATCGGCTGGGTCACCTACGATGTCGGCTGGGACACTGTGAAGGCCCTGGTTTTCCGGCCGCGCGTCGGCGAACTGCTCGTCAATACGGTCCTGCTTGAGACGATCACCATTCCGCTGTCGATCGCGCTTGCGGTGACGCTTGCCTGGCTGACCGAGCGGACCGACATTCCTTTCGCGAGGCTCTGGGCCTGGCTTGCCATCGCCCCACTCGCCGTGCCCGCTTTCGTGCACAGCTATGCCTGGGTCAGCCTCCTCCCCGGCATGCGCGGCCTGCAGAGCGGTGTCTTCATCTCGGTGATCGCCTATTATCCCTTCCTCTATCTGCCGGTCGCCGCAGCCCTGCGCCGTCTCGATCCGGCGATCGAAGACGCCGCGGCCTCGCTCGGCCTTAATCCCTGGCGGGTGTTCTTCAGGGCGGTGCTGCCGCAGCTCCGGCTCGCAATCTGCGGCGGCTCGCTGCTGATCGGACTGCATCTGCTGTCGGAATACGGCCTGTTCGTGATGATCCGCTTCGATACCTTCGCGACGGCGATCGTCGACCAGTTCCAGTCCTCCTACAACAGCCCTGCCTCCAACATGCTCGGCGGCGTGCTCGTCGCCTGCTGTCTTTTTCTGCTCGGCTTCGAGGTGCTGGTGCGCGGCAACGAACGGTATGCCCGCGTCGGCACCGGCTCGCCGCGTCCCACGGACCGCCGGCGGCTCGGCTGGTTCATGCTGCCCGCCATTTTGCTGCCCGTCGCCCTGGCGGTGCTGACGCTCGGCGTGCCGCTGGTGACGCTTGGCCGCTGGCTTTATCTCGGCGGCGCCGAGATCTGGCGCATCGAGGTCGGCAGCGCCTTCCTGCAGACGATCGTGCTTGCCATTGTCGGTGGCGTGCTGGCGACGATTGCCGCGGCCCCGATGGCCTGGCTTTCCGTGCGTGCGCCCGGCCGCTTCCAGCGCGTGCTCGAAGCCTGCCACTATTATGTCGGCTCGCTGCCGGGCGTGGTGGTGGCGCTGGCGCTGGTGACGATCACTGTGCGTCTGGTGCTGCCGCTCTATCAGACATTCGCAACGCTGCTCGTCGCCTATGTGATGCTTTTCCTGCCGCGGGCCATGGTCGGGCTGCGCGCCAGCATCGCCCAGGCGCCGGTGGAGCTGGAGCGCGCCGCGATGGGGCTTGGCCGCACGCCCGGCCAGGCGGTGCGGCAGATCACCATGCGGCTTGCCGCACCCGGCGCGGCCGCCAGCGTGGCGCTGGCGGCCCTCGGCATCACCAACGAACTGACGGCGACGCTGATGCTGTCGCCCAACGGCGTCGATACGCTGGCGACGAAATTCTGGTCGCTGACCAGCGAGATCGATTATGTCTCGGCGGCACCTTATGCTTTCATGATGGTCGTTCTGTCGCTGCCGCTCACCCTTATGCTCTATACCCAATCGAAACGGACCGCCGGCCAATGACGCTGCTTACGATCGAAAACATCAGCAAGCGCTATGGTCCCGTCCAGGCGCTGAAGGATATTTCGCTCGAGGTCCAGGCGGGCAGCCGCACCGCCGTCGTCGGCCCCTCCGGTTCCGGCAAGACGACGCTACTCCGCATAATCGCCGGCTTCGAACAGCCCGATATCGGCCGGGTGACGTTAAATGACGAGGTGCTCGCCGACGGGCCCGCGACGGTGCCGGCCCATAAACGCGGCATCGGCATTGTCTCCCAGGACGGGGCGCTGTTTCCGCACTTAAGCGTTGCCGAGAATATCGGCTTCGCCTTCGAGCGGGGGGCTGTGGATCGCGAGAAGCGCATCGTCGAGCTGCTCGATATGGTCGAGCTCGACCGCGGCATGCTGGCGCGGCGCCCGCATCAGCTCTCCGGCGGTCAGCAGCAGCGCGTGGCGCTGGCGCGCGCGCTCGGCCGCAAGCCGCGGCTGATGCTGCTCGACGAGCCTTTCTCGGCCCTCGATACCGGGCTGCGCGAGAATATGCGCAAGGCGGTTGCGCGCGTTCTCAAGGCGGCCGGCATCACCGCCATTCTCGTCACCCATGATCAGGAAGAGGCGCTGACCTTTGCCGATCAGGTGGCGGTGCTGCGGGAAGGGCAACTGATCCAGGCAGGGTCGCCGCAATCCCTCTATCTGCATCCGAGGGACCGCGAGACGGCGCTGTTTCTCGGCGATGCCGTGCTGCTTCCCGCCATCATCCGGAATGGTATGGCCGACTGCGCGCTTGGCAGCGTCGCCGTTGAAGGCAATCGGCAGGGCAAGGCGGAGATCATGCTGCGGCCCGAGCAAATCCGCGTCGTTGCCGATGAAGGCGATCGTCGTTATGGCGGGCGTGTCGTCGAGGTGGAGTTCGGCGGCGCGGTCTGCACCGTTGCCGTTTCGCTCGACGGCGTCGCGCTGCCGCCGATCCTGATCAAGACCTCAAGTGTCGCGCTTCCCTCACGAGGCGATCTCGTTCGCTTGGATATCGCTGGTAAGGCGCATGTTTTCGAAAGCTAAATTCAGCCGAACTTGCGCACCACTTCTTCCGGCTCGATACCTTCGAGCCAGCCGCCGGTGAAGCCGGCGCGCTCGAGCCCGAGGCGGATGGCCGGCGATTGCCGCATCAGCTTCCAGATGAAGTCGGAGCGCTCGTTCTCGATGGTCATGACCACAAGACCCTGGTCGATGCCGACGGTGCGGTCGTCGACCCAGCCTTCCGGCCGCTTGGTCTTGACCGTCGGGTTGAAGCCGCCGGGAAAGCCGCCTTCCAGGAGCAGGTTCGGATAGTTGGTCAGCAGAGCCTTGGTGCCGTCCAGAGCTGCCTGCCGGTCATAGGGCAGGCAGGCAAGGGCCGCCCAGGGTGCGATCGTGCCGTCGTCCGGGCCGAGCGGCGCGCCGCGGGCGGCATAACCCAGAACCTTCGGCTGGCGGCCGCCGCGCATGCGCCGTGTCGGCGGCGGACCGTCGCAGGCGGAAAAGCCCCAGATATTTCTGTTATAGCCGACGAACTGGCCGGGATTGCGCTCGGCATAATCACGCTGGACGTTGATGACGACCTGCGTGTTGCGGAAATAATCCCAGTTCCGTTCGGCCATCGGTCTGTCCCGGATGCCGCGGAAATCAATCCAGGCGTGGGAGAAGAGATGGATGAACAGCGGCCCGGCATAGAGATAGGGCTGTTCGCCGTGCATCATCCATGAATAGCTCGACGTAAAGGCGTCGTAGCACGATTGCGGGATCGGGTGTGTCGGCGAGGCGAGCGCCAGGGCATAGAGGATGATTGCTTCGTCGAAGCCGTGATAGCGCCAGCGCAGGAAGCCGGAGGAGGGCTTCCAGCCCATGGCAATGGTATCGCCCTTGTTCAGCGCCCAGCGCCAGTCGACGCGCTCGTAGATGAAGGTCGCGAGCTCGCGGATTTCCGTTTCTGTCTCGTCGTCTTCGCGATCGAAATACTGTGCTGCCGTCAGGATGCCGGCGACGAGCAGCGCCGTGTCGATGGTCGAAAGTTCGCTGTTCCAGGCGCGATTGCCGGTATCCATGTGCAGGAAGTGGTAGAAGAAGCCGCGATACCCTGTGGCGTGACGTTCCTCGCCCTGGCGCGCCTCGGCGAAGAAACGCAGCGTATTGACCACGCGTTCGGCGGCTTCCCTGCGGGTGATCCAGCAACGCTCGACACCGACGGGATAGGAGGAGAGGGCAAAGCCGACGGCTGCGATGCTTGCCGGCACGCCGCCGATCGAGGTATCGGCCACCAGGCCATTTTCGGGATTGGAATATTTCAGGAAATACTTGAATGCCGAATGCTGCAGCCTGTCGATGAGTGCTGCATCAATGTCTTCAATCCGTTGCAGCATAGGCTCCTACCCAACTGTTGCATCGCCCCATGCTTGAACATGGCGGCCGTCCCCGGGCAAATCAAACCTTTTTGATTCGCAGGGATAAGAGAACACAAATGGGCGGAATTGGTCGTTAATAATTATTGGTGAAATAATATCTAGCAGAAGTCATATAAGCGGTGCAGCAAAAAGAGCCGGTCGCGCACCACCGGCCCGGGTTATTTTCCCGTAATACTTATTGCCTCCACCCCTCTTGGAAGCGGTCGACGACGCGCGCTCAGGCGCTATCGTCCGACCGCATAGGCCTGCATGAGGCGCGGGGTGGCCGCGGCGCGCAGCAGCCCGTCGGCATCGCGCCGCGCTGCGGTCAGCCGGCCGATGGTCCAGGGATCGGTGACCGTCAGCTTGTGGCCCTTGCGGGTGAGCGCATCGAGCACAACGGGGCCGAAATTCGCTTCCGCCATCAGGCTGCCGGGTTCGCGGGTGCGCGGATAGAAGGAGCTCGGAAAATGGGCGGTGTGAAACAGCGGCTGATCGATTGCTGCCTGCAGGTTCAGCTGGTGATTGACATGGCGCAGGAAGAAGGAGAGCTGCCATTGTTCCTGCTGGTCGCCGCCCGGCGTGCCGAAGGCCAGGGTCGGGCGGCCCTCGTAAAGGCCGAGCGAAGGCGTCAGCGTCGTGCGCGGACGCTTTCCCGGCGCCAGCGAGGTCGGCAGTCCCGGCTTCAGCCAGAACATCTGGGCGCGAGAATTGAGGCAGAAGCCGAGGCCGGGAACGGTCGGTGAAGACTGCAGCCAGCCGCCGGAGGGGGTGACGGAGACCATGTTGCCGTCGCGGTCGATCACGTCGATATGCACGGTGTCGCCGCGTTTTTCCAGATGCGCCATGGTCGGCTCGTAGACCGTGCCGGTCCCGGAAGCGGCGCCAAGCATCGTCATCGTCAGATCATGCTGCGCCTCGAAGCCTGGAACGATGCCGGGGCGAAGATCGAAGGATGCGTCGGCGCGGATCAGCTTGCGGCGCTCGCTCGCATAGGCATCCGACAGCAGATGCGCGACCGGGACCTCGGAAAAATCGGGATCGCCGTAATAGACCTCGCGGTCGGCGAAGGCGAGCTTCATCGCCTCGGTAACGGTATGGACGAAATCGGCGCCGACAGGGTCCATCGCGGCGAGATCGAAACCCTTGAGGATCGACAGGGCCTGCAGGAAGACCGGACCCTGGCCCCAGGGACCGGTCTTGGCAATGGTCCAGCCGTGATAGTCATAGGTCAGCGGCTCCTCGATCGTTGCCGACCAGGTCGCCATGTCGTTGGCGGTCAGCACGCCTTTGTGGCGGCTGCCGCTCGCATCCATCACTTCGGCAGTCTTCAGATAGGTGTCGATCTTTTCGGCGATGAAGCCGCGGTAGAAGGCGTCGCGTGCCGCCTCCACCTGTGCCTCGCGGCCGCTTTTTGCCTCGGCTTCGGCAATGACGCGCTTCCAGGTTTCGGCAAGCACCGGATTCCTGAAATTCGCTTGCCCCGCGGGGACGCTGCCGCCAGGCAGCCAGGTCGCGTAGGAGGTCGGCCATTCCTTTTCGAAGAAAGCGGCAAGCCCCTTGATGGTCGCGGAGACGCGCGGCAGCAGGGGATGGCCGTGCTCGGCGTAATAAATCGCCGGTTCCAGGACGTCGCGCACGCTCATCGTGCCGTAGTCACGCAGCATCAGCATCCAGCCGTCGAAGGCGCCGGGGATGACTGTCGCAAGCAGGCCGTCGCCGGGGATCAGCGTCAGGCCTTCGCTGGTATAATGCGCGATCGTCGCGCCGGCGGGTGCCGGCCCCTGGGCTGAGATGACCTCGACCTTGTCCTTTTTCTTCGAATAGATCACCGCGGGCAGGTCGCCGCCCGGGCCGCAGAGATGCGGCTCGACGATCTGCAGCACGAATCCGGTCGCCACCGCGGCATCGAAGGCATTGCCGCCCTTTTCGAGAATGCTCATGCCGACTGCCGAGCCAATCCAGTGCGTCGAGGTAACGACACCGAAGGTGCCGAGGATTTCGGGACGGGTCGTGAATTCGGTCATTCGGGATGCCCTTCTGGCCGGATGTCTTTTCTGGCCGAATGTCTCTTCTAGGAAGTCGGGTGGCGCGAAGCTCAGGCGTGCGCCGAGCGCGCGGAGAGGAAGACCTGCGGCTCGAAGGCGAAATCCTTCTCGAAGGGGTAGGTTAAATGCTGTTTGCGCAGCCGAGGCAGGCGCTCGACGAACTGGTCGACGACACCTGTCGAGAGCGCCATCAGGTTAGGATTGGCGATCGGCGCCAGCTCGGGCGAGAGATAACCCGATTTGACGACGATGATCCTGGCGCCGTGCGGATCAAGGCCGAGCCGGGTGAAATCGACGATGTTGTGGTATGGCCGGCGTTTGGCAGAGAGCACGAGATCGATGCCACCGGTCGAAACCACCGCCTGGCGGTCGGCCGGATCCGACGTTTCGTGCAGGAATTTCACGGTGACGCGGGCCATGACCGGTTGGCTGCCCTTGGTGTCGAGTGAGGCGCCGACGCTGAGATTGAGTTCTGCGCCGATGCCGCCGGCATAACAGGCCTCGGTCGCCGCCTTGTCGGCAATGCCGGCGAAAACAACGCCCGTCGCCCCGCTGGCGATCAGCGCGGCCAGCACGTCGGCCCGGTCACCGACGCCACCGCCTGTGGGGTTGTCGCCGGATTCGGCGAGCACGACAGGAGCGGTCGGGCTTGTGATGGCTTTCGCAACACATTCTTCGACCGAGCCGGTCTCGCAGCCGAAGACGAAATCCTCGCGCGCATCCCAATAGGCGCTCGCGAGGCGTTTGGCTTCACGCTCCAGCACGGCGCGATCAGTGCCGGTCATGATGGCGGCGGCCGTGGCGCGCGGTTCGTCGGCCCAGACGTAGCCGACCATCAAGGATGCATCCCAGACGCCGTCGATCGCGTCGATGCCGGGCAGCATGTCGTAGAGGCTTTTAGCCGGCTCATCGACGGTGCTGGTGCGCTCGCCGGGCAGCACGACCGGGATCGGCGACCAGAGAACGGTGGGCCTCACGCCGGTTGTCAGGCTCCTCACCAGCATGGCGACCGAACGGCGCATCGTCTCCTCAACATCGATATGCGGCGCGGTGCGATAGGTGGAATAGATGTCGAGCGCATCGATGATCCGCTGGGTGACGTTGCCGTGCAGGTCGTAGCTTGCCGAAACCGTGCAATCCTCGCCGACCAGCGCACGGGCAGCACCAATCCAGTCGCCTTCGGCATCCTCCATGCCCTCGACATACATGGCGCCATGCATGGCGAGATAGAGACCGTCGAGCGGCAGCATCGGCTTCAGCCGCTCGAGGAATTCGCTTTTGAAAGCCTCATAAGTGGCGCGTGAAACCGGGCCGCCGGCAATGGCGCGGGCATGCATGGTCGGCAGGAATTCGGCGTCATAATCCTTCAGGAAGGCGAAGTAGGGGGATTCCAGCAGGGCTTGGCCGCGCAGCACCCGAAAATCCTTCTCCTCGTTCAGCACGGGATTGTATGTGCTGCACTCGATATGAATGCCACCGACAGCAATGCGCATGAAAAACCTCAGCTGATGTTTGGGAGCGATCAGGATTTTATGGGTAATGTCGGCGCCGATGCGTCAGGGTAGGAGAGGCGGCGGCAGAAGGGGCTGAACTGAACATGGGGGTCTCGATCCGAAGACGTGTTCACTTTGCCTCGACAATAAGTTTACAGACGAAGCAATCAACCAAAATAAATTACAAACTTGATCAAGCTTCGGTGCCGCCCCAGCCAGCGCCCTATGCAGCCAAAGCGGATATGTTATACGACGACCATGGGATTCGGGGTCTTCATCCACCGCTCAGATTCGATTTATGATGACAGCCCGGCTGAGCGATATCAGTTTCCAAGCCAGTATCTCCGGCGTGTCCAGGCATGCCTCGGCGACTGGATCATCTATTACGAACCTCGAAAGGTGACAGAGACCCGAGGTTATTTCGCTGTGGCGAGGGTTGAGCAGGTCGTTCCTGATCCCACTGCGCCAGGCGTGTATCTGGCATTGATTGAACCCGGAAGTTATCTCGACTTCGTCAACCTTGTTCCATTCAGCGGAGCCGATGGTGTAGTCGAGCGTAGCGTGCTGAACGCGCAAGGCCGGATTTCCGGCCGTGCGCAGTCGGCTGTTCGCGCGATTTCGTCGAACGACTTCAGCAGGATCATTGCGTTGGGCCTCGATAACAGCGAGCCACTGCTTCCGCGCGTCGACGCCAACGCATCCCCCTCGGGCTTTGAGGAAGAGCAGGCACCGTTTCAATTCGAGCAGAGCCGCGATCGTGTGAGTTTTATCGCGTCACGGATCGTTCGAGACCGAGTGTTCCGCCAGGTCGTCTTGCGCGCCTATGACAAGCGTTGCGCAATTACCGGGCTCAAACTTATCAACGGTGGAGGCCGGGCGGAGGTCGATGCAGCGCATATCCGACCGGTCGAGGCGAGCGGTCCCGATATCGTCAGCAACGGAATTGCCCTATCCGGCACGGCCCATTGGATGTTCGATCGAGGATTGATCGGTCTGTCTGATGATGTGGAGATTCTCATCTCGCGACACGTTAATGATCCCGAAGCGGTACGGGGCCTGATCAACAAGACCGGCCGCGCGATAATGCCCCGGCGCGCATTCGAACGACCGCATGTGCATTTTCTGCAATGGCATCGCGAACATTGCTTCAAGCAGTAAATGCGTCGGCTATTTATTTTCTCGGGGATTGCAGAACGATAGCTAACCGCGCGGTAGCGCACACGACGCCGTCACCCTATCTCGGCTACGTCCCGTACCCATGCCGTCGGTATGAACAAGAGAGAAAACTGGAGCGGGCGAAGGGATTCGAACCCTCGACCCCAACCTTGGCAAGGTTGTGCTCTACCCCTGAGCTACACCCGCTCAATCCGCATCGGTCCGGGGTAGTTGTTGGACCGTGGGCGCCGCCTCGTGGCGACGGGCGCTATATGGCCTAACGGATTTTCAAATGCAACAGGGAAATGACGAAGAGGCGAAGAAAAATTCGCAAGGTCGCAGGAGGCAGGCGGAAAGGCCGCAAATGCGGGGGTAGAGCGTCGGTGGCGAAGATTGCCAAATGCTGGGGACGGATTTAATCAGGACGCCTCGACTTTGTCCCTCCTGCGCAATGGATTATCCGATGTCCGAAAATACCCCCAAGACCAGAGAAGATCTGTTCGCTTTCCTCGACGGGCTCGGCATTGCTCATAAGACGGTCGATCACGCGCCGGTTTTCACCGTCGCCGAATCGGTTGCGCTGCGCGATGAGATCCCCGGCGGCCACACCAAGAATCTCTTCATCAAGGACAAGAAGGACAGGTATTTTCTGCTGACCGTCGAGGAAAATGCCGAGGTCGACCTCAAGCAGGTGCATAATTTGATCGGCGGGTCCGGACGGGTCTCCTTCGGCAGGGCGGAGAAGCTGATGGACTATCTCGGCGTCATCCCCGGCGCGGTCACCGCCTTCGGCGCGATCAACGATACGGCGGGGAATGTCACTTTCGTGCTCGATGCCGATCTGATGCGCGAGGAGATCCTCAACTGCCATCCGCTCTCCAACGATGCGACGACATCGATTGCAAGCAGCGATCTCGTCCGTTTCATGGAGGCGACCGGACATAAGCCGCTTGTCTTGAAAGTGACGTCCTGACATACGATTTTAGCGCTACAATGAGGCCGGCAGGATCGGCACGGCGGGAGATACCTATGAGCGGCAGCGACAACCCCTACAACGGTTCCTTCGGAAATCAGATGACGGCGACGACAAGCTTCGGCGCTCAGCCGGCAACCGCCGCTGCGGCAGGCAGCTATATCACCGATACGACGACCGCGAATTTCGGCAAGGACGTCATCGAGGAATCGCGCAATCAGCCGGTGCTGGTCGATTTCTGGGCGCCCTGGTGCGGACCGTGCAAACAGCTGACGCCTGTTTTGGAGAAGGTGGTCAACGAAGCCAAGGGCCGCGTCCGGCTGGTCAAGATGAATATCGACGACCATCCCTCGATCGCCGGACAGCTCGGCATCCAGTCTATCCCCGCCGTCATCGCCTTCGTCAACGGCCGCCCCGCCGACGGTTTCATGGGCGCGGTGCCGGAAAGCCAGATCCAGCAATTCATCGACCGCATCGCCGGTCCGGCCGGCGCCGACGAGGCGGCCGAGATCGAGGCCGTGCTCACCGAAGCGGCAGAATTGCTGGCCGCCGGCAATATCAATGAGGCAGCCCAGCTCTACGCCGCGGTGATGCAGGCCGATCCCGAAAATGCCAAGGCGGTTGCCGGAATGGCCGAATGCATGATCGCCGCAAACCAGCATGAGCGGGCGCGCCAAACTTTGACGGATCTGCCGGAAGAGCTGGCGAAAGACGCCGGCATCCAGGCGGTGCTGAAAAAGCTCGAACAGATCGAGGAAGCCCGCAAGCTCGGCGATCCCGTTGCGCTCGAACGTGATCTTGCCGCCAATCCCGACGACCACGAGGCGCGGCTGAAGCTTGCTAAGATCCTCAATGTCGAAGGCCGGCGCGACGAAGCGGCCGAGCACCTGCTGCTGATCATGCGCAAGGACCGCGCCTTTGACGATGACGGCGCCCGCCGCCAGCTGCTGCAGTTCTTCGAGGTCTGGGGTTTCAAGGATCCGGCGACGGTTTCGGCCCGGCGCAAGCTTTCGGCGATGCTGTTCTCTTAAGGGGTTGCTGCTGCGTCCATAGGGCGCGGCAAGGCGCTGTGCCGCTTTGAAGCCGCGTCCGATCCTGTTGAAAGTCGATTCCGATTTTCGGGGTATGCACTAAGTTTCGCGCATCTGCCCTTGCGTTTTCGGACGCGGGCACCACATTCTCGTCAGGACGGGCATGCCCGTTACAAGAATGCGGGACGGTTTCATGCAAGTCGGGAATGCCAGATACCTGAAGCCGGGCGATCTGCCTGATACAATCGCCGTCTTCCCCCTGACCGGTGCCCTCCTTCTGCCGGCCGGGCAGCTTCCGCTCAACATTTTCGAGCCGCGTTACCTGGCGATGCTGGATGCGGCACTGATGGGAAACCGGCTGATCGGCATGGTCCAGCCGGCGCTCGGCGAACACGAGGACAAGGGCGGCGATCCCAACCTTGCCGCTGTCGGCTGCCTCGGCCGCATCACCTCCTTCGCCGAAACCGGCGACGGGCGCTATATCGCATCGCTGACCGGCGTCTGCCGCTTTCGGCTGCTGGAGGAGAAAACCACCAGCGATCCCTTCCGGACCTTCCGGATCGCCCCGTTCATCGCCGATCTCTCGGCCGCGAACGAGGAGGAGGCGGTCGATCGCGCAGCACTTCTGACCGCCTTCAAGGCCTATCTCGATGCCAACAAGCTGGAAGCCGACTGGGAGAGCGTCGAGCGGGCGAGCAATCTGACGCTCGTCAATTCGCTGGCGATGATGTCGCCGTTCGGGCCGGCGGAAAAGCAGGCGCTCTTAGAGGCGCCCGATCTGAAGACGCGGGCCGAAACGCTGATCGCCATTACCGAGATCGTGCTGGCGCGCGTCTTCGGTGACTCCGACACCGTTCTGCAGTAAACTTCAGCCATGGACGAAAAACTCAGCCGCGTCGATCCAAAGCTGCTCGATCTCCTGGTCTGCCCGCTCTCCAAGGGCCGGCTTTCCTATGATCGCGAGCACAATGAGCTTGTCTCGGAAAAGGCGCGGCTTGCCTATCCGATCCGCGACGGCATCCCGATCATGCTGGTCTCTGAAGCCCGCCGCCTCGACGAATAACGTCTCTGAAAATCGGGTTTTAGATCGCTTGGCCGGCCAGCAGCCGCGGATTGTCCTTTGCCGTCGTTCCGGCCGCCTGGCCGATGAAGAAGGATTTGAGGCGCGGCAGCCGGTCGACGAGGCCGAGGCCGATGTCGCGGGCGATGCGGATCGGCGTTGCGTCGTTGGAGAATAGCCGGTTCAGCACGTCTGTCGTCATTCCCATCCGGAACGTGTCGAAGCGGCGCCAGGTCTGGTAGCGTTCGAGAATGTTGATCGAGCCGATATCGAGGCCGAGGCGATCGGCCTCGACGATCGTTTCGGCAAGTGCCGCCACATCCTTGAAGCCGAGATTGAGGCCCTGTCCCGAAATCGGGTGAATGCCATGGGCGGCGTCGCCGGCCAGCGCAAAACGCGGTGCAACGAAGGCGCGCGCCAGTGTCAGGCCGAGCGGAAAGGCGCGTTTGTCGCCGATGACCTTCAGTGCCCCGAGTTTGTGGCCGAAGCGGCGCTCCAATTCCTCCTCGAAGACCAGATCGTCGGCGGCAACCAGCCGGTCCGCATCATGCGTCCGCTCCGTCCAGACCAGCGAGGAGCGGTTGTTGCGGAGCGGCAGGATGGCAAAGGGGCCGGCCGGCAGGAAATGCTCTTCTGCGCAGCCCTCATGCGGCCGCTCATGTTCGACCGTCGCAACGATGCCCGACTGGCCGTAGTCCCAGGTGACGGTCTTGATGCCGGCGAGGTCGCGCAGTTTCGAGCGCACGCCGTCGCAGGCGACCAGCAGCCGGCTCTCCAACGTGCTGCCGTCCGAAAGCGTGACGGTCACATGGCTGTCTTCGGTCTTTAGCTCGGTGGCGCCGAGCCCATGGCGGATGTCGATGCCGAGGCGTTCGCAGACGCCGCGCAGGGCTGCGACCATCGCCACATTCGGGATCATGTGGGCGAAAGGCCGGCCTTCGGCCACTTCGCCGTCGAAGGTCAGAAAAACCGGGCGGACCGGATCGGAGGTTTTGGAATCGGTGACGATCATCTTGGTGATCGGCTGAGCCTCCGGCTCGATCTCGTTCCAGATGCCGAAGATTTCCAGCATCTTTGCCGCCGCCGCAATGACGGCCGAAGCGCGCGTGTCGTTTTTCCAAACATGTTCGGGGGCCGCCTCGACGACCGCGACGTTGAGATGCGGTGCTGCCTGCTTGACCGCGACAGCGGCGGAAAGGCCGACATAACCCCCGCCCACAACCAGCATATCCAGCATCGCGCCGCTCCCTTACCTTGTGCCTCAGATGTGACCTATATAGATCATCGCAACTTCACTTCCTACCGCCGGGAGGCATGCAAAATGACGCGCGAGACATCAGGGCCTTCGGCGATGGAGACGCTGCTTTCGACGCTCGACCTGGAGCCGATCGAAGTCGATATCTTCCGCGGGCGCAGCCCGCAGGCCGGCTGGCAGCGGGTCTTCGGCGGCCAGGTGATCGGCCAGGCGCTGATGGCGGCGCAGCGCACCATCGAGGGCGAGCGTTTCGTCCATTCGCTGCATGCTTATTTCATGCGTCCGGGCGATCCCTCGGTGCCGATCATCTATCAGGCGGAGCGGATCCGCGACGGATCGAGCTTCAATACCCGGCGCGTCGTCGCCATCCAGAACGGCAAGGCGATCTTCACGCTGTCGGCTTCCTTCCAGGTGGAGGAGCCGGGCTTCGACCACCAGATCGCCATGCCCGAGGTCGAAATGCCGGAAGCGCTGCTCGGCGAACAGCAGATCAAGGATCAGTATCTGACGCATGCGCCGGAGGCGATCCGAAAATACTGGCAGCGCGAGCGGCCGATCGAAATCCGTCCCGTCTCGCTGACGCATTATTTTTCCGACAAGAAGCTCGACCCCAAACAGGATGTCTGGGTGCGCGCCACTGGCCCGGTTCCCGATGATCGGCTCTATCAGGCGGCGGTTCTTGCCTATCTCTCGGACATGACCCTGCTCGATACCTCGCTCTATGCACACGGCACCTCCATCTTCGACCAGAGTCTGCAGGTGGCGAGCCTCGATCATTCCATGTGGTTCCACAGACCCTGCAAGCTCGACGACTGGCTGCTCTATACGCAGGACAGCCCCTCGGCTTCGGGCGCTAGAGGGCTGACCCGGGGCAGCCTCTTTGCCCGATCGGGTGCGCTGATCGCCTCCGTCGCGCAGGAAGGTCTGATTCGGAAAAAGGCAAATGAATAAATAATAGGCATCTTTGAAAATTTGCGCATTATTTGTGCGCTTATTGGCCAATCATTTGCCTGTTTATTGGCTCTCCATATTATAATTGTTATTTTTCAATAAGTTATATCGCGCTTCGAATCTGGCACGTCCCTTGAATGTATATCGCCGGTCGCTGTTCAGGAACGTCAGCGGCAAGGAGAGTCGGCTCCGTGCCGAGGATAACGAAGGATGGGAAACCAGATGAAAATTGTGATGGCTATTATCAAGCCGTTCAAGCTCGATGAGGTCCGCGAAGCTCTTACGGCGATCGGCATTCAGGGGCTGACCGTGACCGAAGTGAAGGGATACGGGCGCCAGAAGGGGCACACCGAAATCTATCGCGGCACCGAATATGCAGTCAGCTTCCTGCCGAAGCTCAAGATCGAAATCGCCGTTGCGTCCGAACTCGTCGACAGGGCGGTCGAAGCCATCGCGGCGTCGGCCAAGACCGGTCAGATCGGCGACGGCAAGATTTTCGTCTATTCGATCGACCATGCCGTGCGCATCCGTACCGGCGAAACCGATTCAGAAGCGCTGTAAGCGGCAGATCAAGGAGCTTTTTTCAATGTCGATTTCGAAGTTTTCTTCCCCCTTTGCGCTGATCTGCGCAACGTCGGCCGCGCTTCTGGCGCCGGTTGTCGCTTTCGCGCAGGAAGCTGCGCCCGCCGCCGCCACCACCGCTGCTGCCGCTCCTGCCTTCACCATGGACAAGGGTGACAATGCCTGGATGCTGATCTCCTCGGCACTCGTCCTGCTGATGACCATCCCCGGCCTTGCGCTGTTCTACGGCGGTCTCGTGCGCGCCAAGAACATGCTCTCCGTGCTGATGCAGGTGTTCATGATCACCGCCGTCGTGGCGCTGCTCTGGGTCACCTACGGCTATTCGCTCGCCTTCACCGACGGCGGCTCGCTGAACAGCTTCGTCGGCGGCTTCTCAAAGGCGTTCCTGGCCGGCGTCAATACCTCGTCGCTCGCCGAAACCTTCTCGAAGGGCGTCGCCATTCCGGAATACACCTTCATCGTCTTCCAGATGACCTTCGCCTGCATCACGCCCGGCCTGATCGTCGGCGCATTCGCCGAGCGCATCAAGTTCTCGGCCGTCATGCTCTTCGTCGTGCTCTGGGTCACCTTCATCTACTTCCCCATGGCGCACATGGTCTGGTTCTGGGGCGGTCCGAGCTCCTACACCTCGCCGGCCGGCCTGATCTTCTCCTACGGCGCAATCGACTTCGCCGGCGGCACGGTCGTCCACATCAATGCCGGTATCGCCGGCCTGGTCGGCGCCATCATGCTCGGCAAGCGCACCGGCTATAAGAAGGAAATCATGGCTCCGCATTCGATGACCCTGACCATGGTCGGCGCATCGCTGCTCTGGGTCGGCTGGTTCGGCTTCAACGCCGGCTCCAACCTCGAAGCCAATGGCTACGCCTCGCTTGCCTTTATCAACACCTTCGTCGCGACGGCTGCTGCCGCCGTCTCCTGGTGCATTGTCGAAAGCCTGACCCGCGGCAAGGCTTCGATGCTCGGCGGCGCTTCCGGTGCGGTTGCCGGTCTCGTCGCCATCACCCCGGCTGCCGGTTTTGCCGGCCCGATGGGCTCGATCGTTCTCGGCCTTATCGTCTCGCCGGTCTGCTACTTCTTCGTCGACGTCGTCAAGAACAAGTTCAACTACGACGACAGCCTCGACGTCTTCGGCGTGCATTGCGTCGGCGGTATCCTCGGCGCACTCGGCACCGGTATCCTCGTCAACCCGGCGCTCGGCGGTGCAGGCATTGTCGATTATTCCACGGCCGATTTCGCTGCCTCCTATGCCGGCACGGCAACCCAGGTCTTGGCCCAGGCCAAGGGCGTTCTGACGACGCTTCTGTGGTCGGGCATCGGTTCGGCGATCCTCTACAAGATCGTCGACGTCGTCATCGGCCTGCGCGTGAGCGTCGAAGCCGAGCGCGAAGGTCTCGACCTTTCGACCCACGGCGAAGCCGCCTACCACGCCTCTTGATCGCAGCCTTTGCGGCGCCCGGCACAAGGGCGCCGCTTCACGGCCCGTCGCGGCCTATCTAGAGCTTTTCCGGGTTAGACCCGGAAAAGCTGTCATAGACCGCATTTGGCCCGAACCTTTCCAGGTTCGGGCTTTTTTTGATTTCCATGCCCGGAATGCCCGTCCAGGCATGCATGGTTAACATCGCTTTAACCCGGCTCTGATTAGGTGGAGCGGACGCATTTTGGCATGGCGAAGCTTCGGTGATTCGCATGCCCTCAGGCATTGGACGGGTTAGACACATGGCAAGAAGCACGTCGCCGGCGATGGATGGCCGTCCGGATCGGTTCTCCTTCTCGGCATTCATGCTGCGGCAGATCCAGGCGCTCATCGGCTTTGCGATCTTTCTGCTGCTGGCGCTCTGCGTCGCGGCGCTGGCGACGTGGAACGTCGCGGATCCGAGCTATTCCTATGCCACGGCCAACCTGCCGACGAATATTCTCGGTTACAGCGGCGCCGCCTTTGCCGATATCGTCATGCAGTTCCTCGGCCTTGCCAGCGTCGTTTCGATGCTGCCGATCGTCGCCTGGGCGCTGACGCTGATCTCGGGCCGCCGCTTCAGCCGCATTCCCGCCCGTGCCGGCGCCTGGCTTGCCGGTACGGTGCTGTCCTGCGCCGTGATCGGCTGCTTTCCGCCGCCGCTCACCTGGCCGATCCCGAACGGCATCGGCGGTGTCGTCGGCGACATGATCCTGCGTTTTCCCGCACTCTTCGTCGGCGCTTATCCCACCGGCACCTTCGCCATGGTCGTCGGCTGCATCTTTGCCGCGCCGACCGCCTGGATGATGCTCTTCGCCTCGGGTCTGGTCGGCCGCAGTGAGGCCGAGGAGGAGATCGAGGAAGATTACGTCGGGACGACAAGCAAGGCCCGCGTCGTCGGAGACGAAGACGAAGAGGACGAGTCCCGCTGGGTCGCCCTCAGCGGCGCGGTGACGCATGCCTGGTATATGAGCCAGGGGCGGTTGCGCCGGCTCTTCGGCATGGGGCCGCGCAAGCGCCGCCAGGGCGATTTCGAATCCCCCTATGATTTCAACGATGACGAGTTCGGCACGCTGAACGAACCGGTTCGCGCCAAGGCGCCGGCTGCGCGCGGCGAGCGGATGGAGCCGTCGCTGGAGCCATCGATGGGAGCAAGGTCGGCTTCGCCGCGCCGCATCGTGGCGGCGCCGTCGCTTTCGATCGATGACGAGGATGACGACGACGATCTGCCTTTCGACCCCGACATGCCGCCGCGCCCGGCCGACATCCTGCCTGACGACGATGACGACGACTGGATGATCCGCGCGCCGGCGAAAGCCGCCGGCAAACAGGAGCCGCGCGTCGTTCCCGCCGTCACGCGTCCGAAGCCCGGCGCCCGCGTCGAGCGGGAGGCGCAGGGCTCGTTCATTCGTCCTGAAGGTTTCCAGCTTCCCTCGATGCATCTGCTTGCCGAACCGAAGAATGTCGTGCGCGATTCGACGCTTTCGGCCGATGCGCTGGAGCAGAACGCCCGCATGCTCGAAGGCGTGCTCGAAGATTTCGGCGTCAAGGGGGAGATCATCCATGTCCGCCCCGGTCCGGTCGTCACGCTCTATGAATTGGAGCCGGCGCCCGGCATCAAGTCGTCGCGGGTCATCGGCCTTGCCGACGATATTGCCCGCTCGATGAGCGCCATTGCCGCCCGTGTTGCCGTCGTGCCCGGCCGCAACGCGATCGGCATCGAATTGCCGAACCAGACGCGCGAGACCGTTTATCTCCGCGAACTGATCGCTTCCCGCGATTTCGACGGCAGCAAAGCCAAGCTCGCCATGGCGCTCGGCAAGACGATCGGCGGCGAAGCTGTCATCGCCGACCTCGCCAAGATGCCGCATCTGCTCGTCGCCGGCACCACCGGCTCGGGCAAGTCGGTCGCCATCAACACGATGATCCTGTCGCTGCTCTACCGCATGACGCCGGAACAGTGCCGGCTGATCATGATCGACCCGAAGATGCTCGAACTTTCCGTCTATGACGGCATCCCGCATCTGCTTTCGCCCGTCGTCACCGATCCGAAGAAGGCGGTCGTCGCGCTGAAATGGACGGTGCGCGAGATGGAAGAGCGCTACAAGAAGATGTCGAAGATTGGTGTCCGCAACATCGACGGCTTCAACACCCGCGTCGAGCAGGCCTTGTCGAAGGGCGAGGCGATCTCGCGCACGGTGCAGACCGGCTTCGACCGCCACACCGGCGAGGCAATGTACGAGACGGAGGAATTCGATCTCAGGCCGATGCCCTATATCGTCGTCATCATCGACGAGATGGCCGACCTGATGATGGTCGCCGGCAAGGATATCGAAGGCGCCGTCCAGCGCCTGGCGCAAATGGCGCGCGCCGCCGGCATCCACGTGATCATGGCGACGCAGCGCCCGTCGGTCGACGTCATCACCGGCACGATCAAGGCGAACTTCCCGACCCGCATCTCCTTCCAGGTGACCTCGAAGATCGACAGCCGCACCATTCTCGGCGAACAGGGCGCCGAGCAGCTGCTCGGCATGGGCGACATGCTCTACATGGCGGGCGGCGGACGTATCCAGCGCGTGCACGGCCCGTTCGTCTCGGATGTCGAGGTGGAAGAGATCGTCTCCTACCTGAAGACCCAGGGCTCGCCGCAATATCTCGATGCGATCACTGCCGATGACGACGAGGATGGCGATTACGGCGGCGGTGGCGGCGGCCCTGCCGGTACGTCGAACCTTTCGGATTCGGAAGATCCTTACGATCAGGCCGTCGCCATCGTGCTGCGGGACGGCAAGGCCTCGACCTCCTACGTCCAGCGCCGGCTCGGCATCGGCTACAACCGGGCCGCCTCGCTCATCGAGCGGATGGAGAAGGAAGGCATCATCGGGCCGGCCAACCATGCCGGCAAACGCGAAATTCTCGTTCCGACCGAAGGCGACATCCTCGACCGCTGAAATAATCGGCATATATTTCCGATGGGGACCGCTTTTGCGGAAACCTGACGGCAGCCAAGCCGTTACCTCACGCGGGCCCGATCGCAACGCCTTGAAGACGCCGCCTTTCGGCAGCATGCAGATCGCATAAAGGAGATTTAGATGAGTAACTCCGACACCTTCCTCTCCGGCCTGACGGTAACGCGCCGCGATCTTCTCGGCGCCTTTGCGGTCGCTGCGATGGCAAGCGCCATTCCCTTCGGCGCGCATGCGCAGGCGGCGGCTCCCGCCTCCGGCACGGCGCAGGCGATCGCCGACCATTTCTCCGGCGTCACGACGATGCAGGGCGAATTCGTGCAGTTCGGCCCGCGCGGTGAGCAGACCGGCGGCAAGTTCTTCATTCAGCGCCCCGGCAAACTGCGCTTCAACTATGACGACCCGTCGCCGATGCGGGTGATCGCCGACGGCAAAAACGTCGCCATCGGCAATACCAAGCTGAAGACCTGGGATCTCTATCCGCTCTCCAAGACGCCGCTCAGCCTGCTGCTGGCGCAGCATATCGACCTGTCGGCCGGCATGGTGAAACGCGTGAAGGAAGAGTCCGATCTGACGACGATCGCGCTCGGCAACAATACGGTGTTCGGCAATTCGACGATCACCATGATGTTCGACCCGAAGACCTACGACCTGCGTCAGTGGACGATCACCGACAACCAGGGCAAGGACACGTCGGTGATGATCTTCAACGTCAAAACAGGCATGCAGTTCGACGATCGCGTGTTCCGCGTGCCTTACGAGAGCATTCCGGGCACGGCAGCCTCACGCGACTGAGGGTTTTCGGTTGATGGCCCGCGGCTTTTACACGCGGCCGGTTCCCTCCTGTCCACCTTTGTTCTAAAGCCCTTTCATGAAAGCATGAAAGGGCTGGGAATATGGGCTTGTCGATCACCACCTGGAACATCAACTCGGTGCGGCTGCGCATGCCGATCGTCGAGCAGCTGGTTCTCAAGCATCGGCCGGATATTCTCTGCCTGCAGGAAACCAAGGTGACGAACGAGCTCTTTCCGGCGGCGCCGCTGCGGGCGATGGGCTACGACCACATCATCATCCACGGCCAGAAAGGCTATCACGGCGTGGCGATCGCCTCGCGCATTCCGCTGACGGAGGATCACCGGCAGGATTATTGTGGGGTCGGCGATGCCCGCCACATCTCGGCGATCTTCGAGCACGGCAACCGCCGGATACGGCTGCATAATTTCTACGTCCCGGCTGGCGGCGACGAGCCGGATCGCACGATCAATCCGAAATTCGGCCACAAGCTCGATTTCATCGAAGAGATGAAGCTCTTGAAAGCCAATGGCGAAGCCAACACCTCCGCCATTCTGGTCGGCGACCTCAACATCGCGCCGCTGGAGCACGATGTGTGGTCGCACAAGCAGCTGCTGAAGATCGTCAGCCATACGCCCGTCGAAACCGACGGGCTGCTCGAGGTGATGAAGC
The DNA here is from genome assembly GCF_014195245.1 of Rhizobium sp. BK619. Classification (NCBI taxonomy): domain Bacteria; kingdom Pseudomonadati; phylum Pseudomonadota; class Alphaproteobacteria; order Hyphomicrobiales; family Rhizobiaceae; genus Rhizobium; species Rhizobium sp. BK619. Next base: position 254,624 of record NZ_JACIBH010000002.1, read on the forward strand.
GCGGCAACTGGCTCGACCTCATGCGCCAGCATGTGCCGGAAAGCGAGAAGCTCTATACTTGGTGGAGCTACCGCGCCAAGGACTGGGAGGCGGCCGACCGCGGCCGCCGTCTCGACCATATCTGGTCGTCATCGGATCTCGGGCCGCACCTCAAGCGCATCGAGATCCTGAAAGAGGCACGCGGCTGGGACCGGCCCTCGGATCATGTGCCGGTCACGGCGCATTTCGATTTCTGATGCAGTGGCTTCTCCAGGAGTTCGAAGACACCCATAAGCTGGCCGAGGCACTCGACCGGCTCGATATCCCTTACACCTGGCACAAGGTCGTTCCGTTCGTCGGCGAGCTTATTCCCGATCCCGTTGTCGCCGACCCGGGCTCAGTGGTCATGTTCGGATCCTACTCGCTGTGGAAGAATGCCGAGGCGAACGGTTACTGGCCTGGTGTGTTCAAGCTGCGTCCCTTCGTCCAGGAAGAGGCGTGGCATCCCTACCTCCTCAACGGCGCCGACGCGCTGTTCCTGACGCTCCGCGACGTTCCCGCCCGTCTGACCGACGATGGAAGGGAATGGTTCCTGCGCCCGGTCGACGACAGCAAGGAGGAGCCCGGCAACGTGAAGTCGACGGGCGAGATCATCCGTATGGCGGAGAGGGTCCTCACACTTGACGAGGATGAAATCCCGACCGGATCGCTTCGCCACGACACGCTGCTGATGTTCACCAAGCCTGTCCGCATTTTGCGCGAATGGCGTCTCTGGGCCGTCAACGATCGGATCGTCACCTATTCGCTCTACAAGGACGGATCGCGTGTCATCCACCGCCATGAGATCGATGACGATGCGCTGGAATTCGGGCAGCGCATGGTGGATATCAATCCCGGTTACTCGTCAGCCTATGTCATCGATATTTGCCGTACCGAAGAGGGGCTGAAGCTGCTCGAGACGAATTGTCTCAATGCCGCCGGGTTCTACGCCGCAGATCTTGCGACACTTGCGGCGGCAATCGACGGCCTCACCCGCGATTAGGCTTGCGCTTTATCGATGCGCTCCAACAGTGCTCAGCTGAAGCGGTAGAACTGGCTTGCCGCCTTTGCGGCAAGTTCGGCGAGGTTGTCGCGGATGCGGTTCTCGATCAGCCGGGCTGCGTCCGGATATTCTTCGATCAGCCGGTGGAAGAGGGCACGGGTGATGCGGATGATGCTGGTGTCCTCGCGCGCGACCGCGGTGAATTTGCGTTCCACCAGCGTGACCAGCGCCAGCTCGGACACCAGCGTTCCCGGACCGGCGATCCCCTCTGTCTTCTGTATGCCGTCGCTGCTCGTCGCGCTCAGCTCCAGGCTGCCGCTGATGATCACGTAGGCGCTCTCGGCGGGCGAGCCCTGGCGAAACAGCATCTGGCCGGCGGCGATCAAGCGCCGGTCGGCGCCGAAGGCGATCAGCCGCAGCTGATCCTCGTTCATATCCCTGAACAAAGGAAGCTGCGCGAGCATGCGGATGTCGTCAGTCAGCGCCATACGGGCTTTTCGCCTTAGAGCAATCCCAGCAAAACTGCGTCGCGGTCTTGCTTCCGGAATTGCGTGAAAACAAAGAGATAGAGCATTTTCGTATTCTGAGAAAACGGAAATGCCCTAGGGTATGATCTTGTAGCCGCCGTTTTCCGTCACCAGGATTTCCGCATTAGAGGGATCGCGTTCGATCTTCTGGCGCAGGCGGTAGACATGGGTTTCCAGCGTATGCGTCGTTACGCCGGAGTTATAGCCCCAGACCTCTTCGAGAAGCACGTCGCGGGTGACGACCTTCTGTTCGGCGCGGTAGAGGTAGCGGATGATCGCCGCTTCCTTTTCCGTCAGGCGGATCTTCTGGCCGTTGTCGGTGGTCAGCAGCTTCTGGCTCGGCTTGAAGAGGTATGGGCCGACGGTGAAGGTGGCGTCCTCGCTCTGCTCGTGCTGGCGCAGCTGCACGCGGATGCGCGCGAGCAGCACGGCGAAGCGGAAAGGCTTGGTGACATAATCGTTGGCGCCGGCTTCGAGGCCGAGGATCGTATCCGAATCGGTATCGTGGCCGGTCAGCATGATGATCGGCGCCTTGAAGCCGCCTTTGCGCAGCAGCTTCACCGCCTCGCGGCCGTCCATATCGGGCAGGCCGACATCCATGATCAACAAATCGACCGGTGTCGAGCGGGCGGTTGCAACACCCTTGCCGGCGTTGGCTTCCTGCAGAACCGAAAATTCCTCATACAGCGACAATTGCTCCGTCAGCGTCTGACGAAGGTCATCGTCGTCATCCACCAGAAGAATGGTGCGTGCGGTCATGCCCTTGCTTTCCTCATGTTAAGTCCCCTAGTCCTACGCCAAATTCCTGGTTTGGCAAGGATGGGGCGGCGGGCTGTTGCCGCGCAGGTTTTGATATGATTTCAATTGGAGCCCCAGACAATGCAAGACATGCGAGAAAAATGGAAAAAACAAGGCGGGAGCCGGGGATGAAGCCGTCGACGATCGTGGTGCGGCCGGCGCCGGGGCGCAAAAGCCGGGCGATCGTCCAGCTCGGGGCGATCACCGTCCCCGCCGCGATCGGCCGCTCCGGCCGCACCGCGATCAAACGCGAGGGCGACGGCGCCACACCGATAGCCTCGATGCGGCTGATATCAGGCTTCCGGCGCGGTGAGCGGAACGGACGGCTCGCCACTCCGCTTCCCATCCGCCGCATCCGCGGCGACATGCTCTGGTGCGATCAGCCCGGAAACGCCAACTATAACCGCCTCGTCCGGGCGCCGTTCGACGCAAGCCATGAGGAGATGCGGCGTAGCGACGGGCTCTACGATGTCTGCCTGGTGATGGATTGGAACATCTCCTCGCGGGCGCGCAATCGCGGCTCGGCGATCTTCTTCCATCTCATCCGGCCGGGCTACGAGCCGACGGCCGGCTGCGTGGCGGTAAGCCTCGCCGACATGCGCCGGCTTCTGCCGCACCTTCGGAAGGGCACGATTGTCCGGGTCCTCTGATTGTCTTCCGGATGCGGCCGCCTATATGTTTCCGGTGACCGGACGCTCCGGCTGAAATGCGTCCCGGGACGCCCAAGTGCGGGCGCAATCCATGCCGCGTCCAATTCTTCAAACTCCCGGAGATATATCGTGGCCGCTCAACCCATCATCACTTTCCATGACGGACATTCCATTCCTCAGGTCGGGCTCGGCGTCTGGCAGACGCCGCAGGAGATTGCCGCTCCGACGGTGCGTACCGCGATCGCCGCCGGCTACCGCCATATCGATACGGCGTCCGGCTACGACAATGAAGAGGGTGTCGGCGAAGGCATCCGCTCTTCCGGCCTCGACCGCAAGGACATCTTCGTCACCACCAAGCTCAGAAACACCGATCAGGGCTACGACAACACGCTACGCGCCTTCGACGGCAGCCTGAAGAAACTCGGTTCCGACTATGTCGACCTCTATCTCGTTCACTGGCCGTCGCCGCATCGCGACCTCTATACCGAGACCTGGAAGGCTTTCGTGCGCATCCGCGAAGAGGGCCGCGCCCGCTCGATCGGCGTGTCGAACTTTTGTCCCGAACATCTGGAGCGCATCATCGGCGAGACTGGCGTCGTTCCCGTTATCAACCAGATCGAGCTGCATCCCGACTTTCAGCAGAAGGCGGCGCAGGAGGTGCACAGGAAACTTGGTATCGCCACCGAATCCTGGAGCCCGCTCGGCCAGGGCCAGTTCATCTCGAACCCTGTGATCGGTGAGATCGCCCGAAAACATCGGAAGACGCCGGCCCAGGTCATCATCCGCTGGCACCTCGATACCGGCCTCGTCGTCATCCCGAAGTCGGTGACGCCGTCGCGCATCGAGGAGAATTTCCAGGTGTTCAACTTCAAGCTCGATGCCGACGATATGGCGGCGGTCGCCAGGCTCGACAGCGCCGGCGCCCGCATGGGACCGGATCCGATGACGGCGACTTTCTGATCGCCGTTGCGATCATCGCTAAAGCGCGTCGCATTAGACGGGATTCATGCGACGCGCTTTAGCTCTTTGGTTTGATGCATGTCGTTATCCCGGAACCGCTTCACACTTCCGGGCGACATGCATTAAAACAATTGTCGGCGGCGGTCTCGGGGGAGGAAATCACCCGCGACCACCACCGCATAACTGGGCATGCAGTTTGCGGTCAATAATTGCAATTCGACGATCCGTTTGTCGGGGCAAAGCCGAAGTCGCAGCTATTGCGCATGCGCTGCGGCCGTCCGATCGAGCCGGTATATTCGTCAGAAGCGTTGAAAGCCCGCGCAGGGTACCAATAGCCGTTCGAGCTCTTGCTATAGCCGGGCCGGGCGCTGCCATAGCCGCGATAGCCGCTGAGGGACGGGATCTTGTTTTGCGCGACCTGCTGCAGCAGGCCGGACGCGGTCATGACCGGCATCGCCGGATGGATCGTTCCGGCGCCGGCGGCGTCGATCGAAGTCAGGGATGCAAAGACGATCAGGCTGGCTTGCAGTAAACTCCGTACCATTTTCTGCCTCATGGCCATTCCCTCGATGGCGCGTGTTTGCCGAAGCCGGAACGGTATCTGTCGCGTATCGCGCCACATATAAATGAGGCCACAGGCGCTCCTGGATGTCGATTGCCCGAACGGATGAAATCGGGACGACGGGCGATGCACAAACGGGCTTACCCGTTGAATGACAGCGGGATGGGGAAGCACCGCCGCCATGAAAAGCAAAACCGCCCGATGCGCAGAGCGCATCGGGCGGTTTTCATTTTCTTCCGTCGGACGACGGATCAGTTCCACTCGCGGATGTCGACGAAGTGACCGGCGATCGCTGCGGCCGCGGCCATTGCCGGCGAAACCAGGTGCGTGCGGCCCTTGAAGCCCTGGCGGCCCTCGAAGTTGCGGTTCGAGGTGGACGCGCAGCGCTCGCCCGGCTTCAGGCGGTCGTCGTTCATCGCGAGGCACATGGAGCAGCCCGGCTCGCGCCAGTCAAAACCGGCGGCCTTGAAGATCTTGTCGAGGCCTTCGGCTTCCGCCTGCTCCTTGACGAGGCCGGAGCCCGGAACGATCATCGCATCGACGGTTGAAGCAACCGTCTTGCCTTCGACCACCTTGGCGACTTCGCGCAGATCCTCGATGCGGCCGTTGGTGCAGGAGCCGATGAAGACGCGGTCAAGCGTGATGTCGGTCATCTTGGTGCCGGGCTTCAGACCCATATAGTCAAGGGCGCGCCATTTGGAGGTGCGCTTGGTCTCGTCCTGGATGTCGTCGGGATTCGGGACGATGCCCTGGACGGAGATGACGTCCTCGGGCGAGGAGCCCCAGGAGACGATCGGCGGCAGGCTGGCGGCATCGAGCACGACGACGCGGTCGTAATGCGCGCCCTCGTCGGTCTGCAGCGTCTTCCAGTAGGTGATCGCCTGTTCCAGCGCTTCGCCCTTCGGCGCGCGCGGCTTGCCCTTGATGTATTCGAAGGTCTTTTCGTCAGGGGCGATCAGGCCGGCGCGGGCGCCGCCTTCGATCGTCATGTTGCAGATGGTCATGCGGCCTTCCATCGACAGCGAGCGGATCGCTTCGCCGGCAAATTCGATGACGTGGCCGGTGCCGCCGGCGGTGCCGATTTCGCCGATGATGGCGAGGATGATGTCCTTGGCGGTGACGTGCGGCGGCAGCAGGCCGTCGACACGCACCAGCATGTTCTTCGCCTTCTTCTGGATCAGTGTCTGGGTCGCCAGCACATGCTCGACCTCGGAGGTGCCGATGCCGTGCGCCAGCGCGCCGAAGGCGCCGTGCGTCGAGGTGTGGCTGTCACCGCAGACGATGGTCATGCCGGGCAGGGTGAAACCCTGTTCCGGGCCGACGATGTGAACGATGCCCTGGCGCTTGTCGCTTGCCGAATAATATTCGACGCCGAATTCGGCGGCGTTGGTCGCCAGCGCTTCCACCTGGATGCGGCTTTCCTCGTTCTTGATGCCGAGATGGCGGTCGGGCGAGGTCGGAACGTTGTGGTCGACGACGGCAAGCGTCTTTTCCGGGGCGCGAACCTTGCGGCCGGTCATCCGCAGGCCTTCGAACGCCTGCGGCGAGGTGACTTCGTGGACCAGATGGCGGTCGATGTAGAGAAGACAGGTGCCGTCCGGCTGTTCGTCGACCAGGTGATCGTCCCAGATCTTGTCGTAGAGGGTACGCGGTGCGCTCATGGCGTTAAGTCCGTTTTTGGATGCTTTTGGGAAATCGAGTAAAAAGCGGATCAAGCTCCGCCGGCCGTCATTCGATCAACGAAGTCGGCTGTTGAGCGCACCGGACACGCATGCAAAGAACCGCGCCGGCAGGCGATAATGGTCCTGCAGCACGAAAATATGCGCGCCTGTGCATCTGAACTTAGATTCCATTGCCTGCATATAACGATTTTTCGCGGCGGCTTCAATTTGAATCATCAACAGCCCGTCCGCCGCCTGCTCAGCGTGCCACCCTTTACCGCGACTTCATCCATTTCTCCGTCCGCCGCAGCGCCAGCGACAGGCCGATCGTCAGGATCAGGTAGATGTAGGTGACGATCGAATAGGTCTCGAAGAAGCGGAAGGAGCCGGCGGCATAGACCTTGCCCATCTGGGTGATGTCGGCGACGCCGAGCACGGAGACGAGCGATGAATCCTTCACCATCGAAACGAAATCGTTGGAAAGCGGCGGGAAGATCACCCGGATCGCCTGCGGGAAGACGACGGAGCGGAAGCGCCGGTAGCGGGAAAGGCCGAGCGCCTTGGCCGCCTCGATCTGGCCGAGATCGACCGACTGGAAGCCGGCCCGGAAGATTTCGGCGATGAAGGAGGAATAACCGATCGTCAGCGCGATGATCGCCCGCCACATCAACGAGAGATCGCGCACCAGGATGGGCTCGGCCATGCCTGAACTCACCAGCGGCGAAATCAGAAAATTATAGCCGGCAACCAGGGCCGGGGCGCCGACGAAGGCGACGTAGAACAAGAGCACGAGGATCGGGATGCCGCGGATGATCTCGATATAGAAACGCGCGATCTGCCGCGCGATCTGGCTGTCGGCCATGCCGAGCAGGCAGATGCCGAGACCGAGCACGGTGGCGAGCACGAAGGCGACCAGCGTCACGAAGACGGTGATGCCGACGCCGTTGACGACGGTGCGGAAAACCTGGGCGTAGATATCGTTGGTGACGATGACGGCGGCAAGGATGACGCCGATCGCGACGAGCGCGACCAGCCACCAGGGATAGTCGTCCTTGACGTGTCTGTCGGGAGATGGTCGCAAAGCCATCAGCAATGGCTCGGCGTCATTCGCCCATCTTGTAGTCGAGGAACCACTTCTTGTTCAGCGCATCCAGCGTGCCGTCGGCCTTGAGAGCTGAAATGGCGGCGTTGACGGGAGCGACGAGATCGGAGCCCTTCGGGAAGATGAAGCCGAAATCCTCGGTGCCGAGCGGTTCGCCGATCAGCTTCAGGGCGCCGTTCGAGGCGTCGACATAACCCTTGCCGGCGGTGCCGTCGGTCAGCACCACGTCGACGTCGCCGGCCTTCAGCGCCTGGACAGTGGCGCCGAAGGTTTCGAAGAGCTTGATGCGCGGGTTCTGCTCGTTGCCGTCGAGCACTTCATAGACAGCCGTATAGAAGGGCGTGGTGCCGGGCTGGGCGCCGACCAGGCCATCCTTGAAAGCGGCGAAGGACTTTCCATCGGTGAAACGCTTCTCGTCGCCGCGCACCAGCATGAACTGCTGCGAGCGCATATAGGGGTCGGAGAAATCCACCTTCTGCTTGCGGTCTTCCTTAATGGTGATGCCGGTCATGCCGATATTGTACTGGCCGTCGGAAACCGCCTGGATCATCGCGTCCCAGCTGGTGTTCTGATATTCGACCTTGAAGTTCAGCCGCTTGGCGATCTCGTTCATCGCGTCATATTCCCAGCCGATCGGCTTGCCGGATTTCGGATCGACGAACTGCAGCGGCGGATAGGCATTCTCGGTGACGACGACGACGCTCTTGCCGCCGAGATCGGGCAACCCGGCCGCCGATGCGGTCAAGGGTGCAAGCGCAAGGGCGGCAAAGCTCGCAAGGACGGTACGACGAAACAGCATGGAACGGCTCCCGGATTGAACGGCGAAAACTGTCACGGAAGACCTGCCGAAGGCAAGGCCGCCGGCTGCGTGCCCAAGCAAAAAAGAGAAAAGGCGACCCGAAGGCCGCCTTTCCAAGCGAAAAAATTTTGCTCCAAGCGAAGAATTTTGCGTGGCGCAGATCTTATTCTGCTGCTGGTTCCGCAGCGGCTGCTGCTTCAGCGGCGGCCTTTTCAGCAGCTGCCTTGGCTTCGGCAGCTTCTGCTGCTGCCTTCTCGGCGGCGAGCGCCTGAGCTGCTGCAACCTTTTCAGCTTCGATGCGGGCCTTTTCCTCGGCGATGGCGGCGCGCTCGGCGTCGTTGAGCTTGCGGGCGCGGACGCCGGTGTCTTCAACGATACGGGCAGACTTGCCGCGACGGTCGCGCAGGTAATAGAGCTTGGCGCGACGGACCTTACCGCGGCGCACGACGTCGACGCTTTCGATCATCGGCGAGTAGACCGGGAATACGCGCTCGACGCCTTCGCCGTAGGAGATCTTGCGGACCGTGAAGTTTTCCTGCAGGCCGCCGCCGGAGCGGGCGATGCAGACGCCTTCATAGGCCTGAACGCGGGTACGGTTGCCTTCCGTGACCTTCACGTTGACGCGGACGGTATCGCCCGGGGAAAATTCGGGAAGCGTGCGCTTGGCTTCGATCTTGGCGGCCTGTTCGGCCTCAAGCTGCTGAATGATGTTCATCGTCTTAACCTTTGGTTCTTCTGAAACAGCCAGAGCGCTCGACACTGATCCTTTGGAACTGGCCTCAGGACTTTGCCCTTCAGGGCGGGAGCGGGTTCGCCATTCTTTGTTTGCTGGCAGACGGGGATAACCCCATTTCCGCGTGCGCCAATACACGAAAGGCCGGGGCTTGTCATCCCTCGCACGACATTTTTGTGGAGAGGAGGCTGGAATCAGCCGTTTTTCTCGGTTTTCGCCTTTTCCAGGAGATCCGGCCGCCGTTCCCGCGTCAGCCGCACCGCCTCCTGGTGCCGCCACTTTTCGATGGCGCCGTGATTGCCGGAGGTCAGGATCGCGGGAATTTCCCGGCCTTCCCACGCCTGCGGCCTGGTATAATGCGGATGTTCCAGCAGCCCGCCTTCGAAGCTTTCGTGCAGGCCGGAAAGATCGTTGCCCATGACACCGGGCAGGATGCGGATGATCGCGTCGAGCACGATCAGCGCCGCCGGCTCGCCGCCTGACAGCACGTAGTCGCCGATCGAAACCTCTTCCAGGCCTCGCGCCTCGATCACCCGCTGATCGACGCCCTCGAAGCGGCCGCAGACGATGATGACGCCGTCGCCTGAAGCAAGCTCGCGTACGCGCTCCTGTGTCAGCGGCCGGCCGCGCGGGCTCATCAGCAGGCGCGGGCGGGTATCGTTTTCCGCGGTGCTGTCGATCGCACGGGCGAGAACGTCGGGTTTCAGCACCATGCCGGCGCCGCCGCCGGCCGGGGTGTCGTCGACGGTGCGGTGCTTGTCGGTGGCGAAATCGCGGATCTGCACCGCATCCAGCGACCATTGCCCGCGCTCCATCGCCTTGCCGGCGAGCGAGAAGCCCAGATGCCCCGGAAACATTTCCGGATAAAGTGTCAGCACGCTCGCCCGGAAAGCCATCACTTCTTCTTTTTCGGCTTGTCCGCGGTGAATTTCGAAAGCTCTTCGGGATCGTCGACCAGCCCTGCCGCCAGCGGGTCGATCAGCAGCGTTCCGGCCTCGAGGTCGATCTCCAGCACCGAGGCTTCGGAGAAGGGGATCAGCACCGGGCGCTTGCCCGGACCTTTGAGCTCCAGCAAATCGCCGGCGCCGAAATCGAAGACGCCGGTGACGGTGCCATAGCTGGCACCCTTGTCGTCGCGTGCTTCGAGACCTTCGAGATCGGCATAGTAGAACTCGTCATCTTCAAGCTCCTCGTCTGGCAGGTTGTCGCGCTCGATATAGAGCTCGAGCCCGTTCAGCGCCTCGGCGGTATTGCGGTCGTTGACGCCGCGGAACCGAACGATGACGACATTCTTCGTCTCACGGATTTCGAGGACTTCGAAGCTGCGGCCGTCCATGCTGTGCAGGTGGCCATAATCGCCAAGGGCGCTCGGATCGGCCGTGTAGGCCTTGGCGCGCACCTCTCCCCGGAGGCCTTGCGCGCCGCCGATCGTCGCCATCAGAACGGGGTTTTCAAGCTTTGTCATGGGTTCCTTCATGTGAAGCCGAAAGACAGGTTTCTCATAAACGAAGTGCGGATAATTGGAAACGAAAACGGGCGGCATGTCGCCATGCCGCCCGTTAGACAAGGGATTGTCCCGATTATTCCGCGGCGTCGGCAGCAGCGGCGGCGGCGTCAGCCACCTTCTGAGCCTTTTCGGCGGCGCGTTCCTGGGCGCGCTTGCCAGGCTTTGCCTTGACCGGGTTGTTCTTGGCTTCGCGCTTGGCAACGCCGGCTTCATCGAGGAAGCGCAGAACGCGGTCGGTCGGCTGGGCGCCGTTTTCGATCCAGTGCTTGATGCGCTCGGCGTTCAGCTGAACGCGCTTCTCGTCGTCCTTGGCGAGCATCGGGTTCCAGGAACCGAGGTTTTCGAGGAAGCGGCCGTCACGCGGGCTGCGCGCATCGGCGAGAACGACGTGGTAGTACGGGCGCTTCTTGGAGCCACCGCGGGCGAGACGAATTTTCAGTGCCATGTTCTTTACTCCTTAGGCTTTTCTTGATCGCCTGATCAGGCGGGTTATCGGGCTGCGGCGCTTTGTTCAGCGTGATCCGCAGCGATCTGCTCATGATGCCGGATGACTTCCTTGATGACGAAGTTCAGGAACTTCTCGGCGAAATCCGGGTCCAGATTGGCGGCTTTCGCCAGCTGGCGAAGGCGTTCGATCTGGTATTCCTCGCGCGCCGGATCGGCCGGCGGCAGATTATATTTGGCCTTCAGCACGCCGACCTCTTTGGTGCAGCGGAAGCGTTCGGCCAGCATGTGCACGAGAGCGGCATCGATATTGTCGATCGACTGACGATAGCTCGCGAGCTGGGCTTTGACGTTTGGATCAATCATGGGGCAAGCGATCCTTTCACTTCTTCTTCGGCAATCCGGGCAATCCCGGGAAACCACCACCGAGGCCCGGCAGCTTTGCGCCGCCAAGACCGGGCAATCCGCCCGGCAAGCCTCCGCCTAGACCGGGCATACCCCCACCCGGTTTTCCCAAACCCGCGGCTTCCGCCTGCTTCTGCAGCGCTTCAAGCTGCTTCGGGTCCATATTCGAGAGATCAGGCATGCCGCCCATGCCGCCGAGGCCCCCCAGCCCCATCTTGCCGGCAAGGCCGCCCATCATCTGCTTCATCATGCCGCCTTTGCCCTTGCCGCCCATCATCTTCATCATGTCGGCCATCTGGCGGTGCATCTTCAGAAGCTTGTTGATGGCGGCGGCATCGGTGCCGGAGCCGGCGGCGATGCGCTTCTTGCGCGAATGCTTGAGCAGGTCGGGATTGGCGCGCTCGGCCTTGGTCATCGACTGGATGATGGCGATCTGACGGCCGAAAAGCCTGTCGTCGAGGCCGGCTGCGGCCATCTTGTCCTTCATGCCGGCCATGCCGGGCATCATTCCCATGATGCCGCCCATGCCGCCCATCTTCTGCATCTGACGCAGCTGGTCGGCGAGGTCGTCGAGGTCGAATTTGCCCTTGGCCATCTTGGCGGCCATGGCGGCCGCCTTCTCGGCGTCGATATTCTCGGCCGCACGCTCGACGAGCGAGACGATGTCGCCCATGCCGAGGATGCGGTCGGCGATGCGGCGGGGATGGAACTCCTCGAGCTCGCTCATCTTCTCGCCGACACCGATCAGCTTGATCGGCTTGCCGGTGACGGCGCGCATCGAAAGGGCGGCACCGCCGCGGCCATCGCCGTCCATGCGGGTCAGCACCAGACCGGTGATGCCGACGCGTTCGTCGAAGTTGCGGGCGAGGTTGACGGCGTCCTGACCGGTCAAGCTGTCGGCGACCAGCAGGATTTCATGCGGGTTCGAGCGCTTCTTGATGTCGGCCATCTCGACCATCAAGGGCTCGTCGATATGGGTGCGGCCGGCGGTGTCGAGGATGACGACGTCATGGCCGCCAAGTCTTGCCGCCTGCACGGCGCGGGCGGCGATATCGGTCGGCGACTGGCCGGATATGATCGGCAGCGTGTCGATGCTGGCTTGGGCGCCGAGCTGGCGAAGCTGCTCCTGGGCTGCCGGACGGCGCGTGTCGAGCGACGCCATCAGCACTTTCTTCTTATCGCGCGTCGACAGGCGATGGGCAATCTTGGCTGACGTCGTCGTCTTGCCGGAGCCCTGCAGGCCGACCATCATGACGACGACGGGGGCGGGCGCATGCAGGTCGATGCCGACGCCCTCACCGCCCAGCATTTCGATCAGCTCGTCATGGACGATCTTGACGACCATCTGGCCGGGCTTGATCGACTTCAGGATCTCGGCGCCAACGGCCTTTTCGCGCACGCGGTCGGTGAAGGAACGCACGACGTCGAGCGCGACGTCGGCCTCCAGCAGCGCACGGCGAACCTCGCGCAGCGCTGCGGAAACATCGGCTTCCGAAAGCGCGCCACGGCCTGTCAGTCCATTCAGAATGGATCCAAGACGGTCCTGGAGGTTTTCAAACATCGGCTCTTCCTTGATACGTTTCGGGCGGGTTCGATCTGCCCGGAAACGTCGTGCTTTTCCTTGACGAAAACAAGACGCAAAGCCAAAAAGCACCCGAGGGCGCATCGCGCTGTCGGGTGTTGACCTCCGGGATCTCAGGTCCCGGTCGGCGGCTCGGAGTCATGCGGCTCGTCGCGGATTGGGCGCGGTAAACAGGAAAGCCGCGCGAAAGTCAAGGCGAAAGCGTGGAATGACCGCTTGGCCAGTGTTTGGGATGCCGATGGCGCAGAAAGCGATCAGGTAAAAATTCCCGGCCGGCGGCCCGAATTCCCAATAGTGGCCAGTTGCAAAATATTCCACTTATGATTCTACTTTCTACTTAAGTGCGTCCTGTAAAATGATTCGTAAATATCCTTGATGCCGGATGATCCGGCGGAGATATCGAATGATAAGTCCTGATATTGAAAGCTGGGCACTGGCACGGGCCCATCATATTGTCCTGAACGAAGGCCTTAATCTTGCAAAAGCGGCACAGGATCTGGATCGCAAGCGGTCCCGCTCGCTGGTCTACGAGCTGAGAAAGGTCATCACCGCCGCCATCGTCGAAGCGCATGCGGCGTCTTTTGCTTCCGATGGTGTTGAGCGGTAAACCGGACTGCCTCGAAAGGGCGGCCGGCGGCAATGGCTGCGCGGCACTCACCCACTGGTAATTCCTTCGCATTTCCGCCATATACAGCGGAAACACGGACGGAATGTTACTATGAGCGCAACGGTCGAATTCGCGAGGATGAACGGGCTTGGCAACAAGATCCTGGTCGTCGACATGCGCGGCCGCCCCGATAAGGTGATGCCTGCGGCAGCGGTCGCACTGAATGCCGATCCGCAGACGGAGTTCGACCAGATCATGGCGATCCATGATCCGAAGGCCGACGGCACCGATGCCTTCATCGACATCCTGAATTCCGACGGCTCGAAGGCGCAGGCCTGCGGCAACGGCACGCGCTGCGTCGTGCAGGCGCTTGCCGCCGAGACCGGCCGCAAGGCCTTCACCTTCCAGACGGTCGCCGGCATCCTCAACGCCGTCGAGCATGAGGACGGGACGATCTCCGTCGATATGGGCCGGCCGGTCTTCGATTGGAACAGGATCCCGCTGGCGGAAGAATTTCACGATACCAGCCGCATCGAATTGCAGATCGGCCCGATCGACAATCCGGTGCTGCATTCGCCGTCTGCGATGTCGATGGGCAATCCGCATGCGATCTTCTGGGTCGACAGGGACGTGATGTCCTATGATCTCGCCCGCTTCGGGCCGCTGCTCGAAAACCATCCGATGTTTCCCGAACGCGCCAATATCACCCTGGCGCAGGTGACCTCGCCGACGTCGATGACGACGCGCACCTGGGAGCGCGGCGCGGGATTGACGCTTGCCTGCGGCTCGGCTGCGTGTTCTGCCGCCGTCAGTGCGGTGCGCACCGGCCGCACCGGCCGCAAGGTGACGATCAACGTGGCGAGCGCCAAGCCGCCGGCTACGCTTTCGATCGAATGGCGTGAGCGCGACGATCACGTGATCATGACCGGCCCGGCCGAATGGGAATGGTCGGGCAGTCTCGATCCCTCGACCGGCCTCTGGTCGCGCGACGGTACCCAAGAGGCGGGGGCGCGGTGAGCGGCGTCGACGTCATTACCTTCGGCTGCCGCCTCAACACCTATGAATCCGAAGTGATGAAGGCGCAGGCCGAGAAGGCCGGGCTCAACAATGCCATCCTGGTCAACACCTGTGCGGTGACCGGCGAGGCCGTGCGTCAGGCGCGCCAGGCGATCCGCCGCGCACGGCGGGACAATCCGCATGCCCGCATCATCGTCACCGGCTGCGCCGCACAGACGGAAAAGGAAACCTTCGCTGAAATGGCGGAGGTCGATGCCGTGCTCGGCAACGAGGAGAAGCTCGCGAGCGCCTCCTATCGCAGCCTGCCGGATTTCGGCGTTTCGGCCGAAGAGAAGCTCCGCGTCAACGATATCATGAGCGTCAAGGCGACGGCGCCGCAGATGGTCAGGCATATCGACGGGCATGTGCGCGCCTTCATCCAGGTGCAGAACGGCTGCGACCATCGCTGCACCTTCTGCATCATCCCCTACGGCCGCGGCAATTCCCGCTCGGTGCCGATGGGCGCGGTCGTCGACCAGGCCCGCAAGCTCGCCGACAGCGGCTACCGCGAAATCGTGCTGACCGGGGTCGACGCCACAAGTTATGGCGGCGACCTGCCGGGAGTGCCGACGCTCGGGCTTCTGGCGAAGACGCTGTTGAAGCAAACCCCCGAAATACGCCGCCTCAGGCTTTCCTCGATCGACAGTATCGAGGCCGATGCCCATCTGATGGATCTGATCGCCGACGAGCCGCGTTTCATGCCGCATCTGCATTTGTCGCTGCAGCATGGCGACGACATGATCCTGAAGCGGATGAAGCGACGGCATTCCCGCGCCGATGCGCTGCGTTTCATCGAAGACGTACGCCGGCTTCGCCCGGAGATGAGCTTTGGCGCCGATATGATCGCCGGCTTCCCGACGGAGACGGAAGAGATGTTCGGCAATGCCGTGCGGCTTGCCGAAGAGGCCGGCATCGCACATCTGCATGTCTTTCCCTACAGCCCGCGTCCCGGCACGCCGGCCGCCCGCATGCCGCAGCTCGACCGGTCGCTAGTCAAGGAACGCGCTGCCAGGCTGCGT
Source organism: Rhizobium sp. BK619 (assembly GCF_014195245.1). Taxonomy (NCBI): domain Bacteria; kingdom Pseudomonadati; phylum Pseudomonadota; class Alphaproteobacteria; order Hyphomicrobiales; family Rhizobiaceae; genus Rhizobium; species Rhizobium sp. BK619. Next base: position 270,057 of record NZ_JACIBH010000002.1, read on the forward strand.
GCCACTGGACATAGGCTGCATCAGTCCCATCTCGACGGCATGGTCGGCAGCCGGCAATGGCTGCTTGTCGAAAACAACGGCCTGGCGCATACGGAAAACTTCGCGCTGGTGGCAGCACCCGGCCTTCGTCCCGGTGAACTTGTGCCGGCCACGATCACCGGCCACAATGGCAAACATCTCGACATGCAATTGACGGCCGCAGCCGCGGCCTGACTTTCACGGAATCCCCATGGCGCTCAGTTTCATCAAAAAGGTCTTCACCTTCGGCAAGGACAAGCCGGCGGAAGAGCCCGTGCCTGAAGCCGTGGCAAGGGAGCTCAAGCCGCGCTCGCGCGCCGAGGATCTGCCGATCGCCGATGATCCGGTGCTTCCCGAGGAGATGGATACGGCCGGCGGGCCAGCTGGTGATGTCGGTGAGGGCAAGGAATCGGACATCCTCGATGAGGCCTTGCCTTTGCCTCCCGCAAATCAGATGAGCGATTTCGGCTTGGTGCCGCTTTCACTGCTGGAGATCGAGGCCGAAGCAGAGACGCAGGCGAGTGACGAGAGCGAGGCGGAAGCACCCCCCTCTGTCCCTTCGGGACATCTCCCCCACAAGGGGGGAGATCGTTCGGAGGCTGACGCGCCGGCTTCGGTCGAGGAGACCGCGGAAGTCGCAGAAGCGCTCTCAGAGGAAATTCCTGCTGAGATCGATGTAGAAGAAGACATTTCCATCCAGCCGATCTCCCCCCTTGTGGGGGAGATGCCCGGCAGGGCAGAGGGGGGTATCACACCCACCGCGCCTTCCGACACGACTGCGGAACAGCCGAAGCCGGAATCTCCTGTCCTCCCTAAAGGCTTCGCCACCGGCCCGGCAATCGTCGAACAGCAACCCATTGCCCCGCAACCAAAACTCAGCTGGTTCCAGCGCCTGCGCGACGGCCTTGCGCGCACCTCCTCTCAGCTGACCGGCCAGATCACCGCGCTGTTCACCAAACGCAAGCTTGATGACGAGACGCTGCAGGATCTCGAAGACCTGCTGATCCAGGCCGATCTCGGCGTCGAGACCGCACTGCGCGTTACCGACACGCTGGCGTCCGAGCGTTATGGCAAGGATGTGACCGGCGAGGATGTCAGCCGGATCATGGCGTCCGAAATCGCCAAAGTTCTCAAGCCGGTCGCCAAGCCGCTGCAGCTCGACCTCTCGCACAAGCCGCATGTCATCCTCGTCGTCGGCGTCAACGGCACCGGCAAAACGACGACGATCGGTAAGCTTGCAGCAAAACTTTCCGGCGCCGGGCTGAAGGTGATGCTGGCCGCCGGCGATACCTTTCGCGCCGCGGCGATCGAGCAACTGAAGATCTGGGCCGAGCGGACGAATTCCGAATTCATCGGCACCAAGCTTGGCGCCGATGCCGCCGGCCTTGCCTATGATGCCTTCGAACAGGCGAAAGCCCGGAAATGCGACGTGCTGATCGTCGATACCGCCGGCCGGCTGCAGAACAAGGCGGAACTGATGGCCGAGCTCGAGAAGATCGTGCGCGTGCTCGGCAAGCTCGATCCCGATGCGCCGCACACCGTGCTGCAGACGCTCGATGCGACGACGGGGCAGAATGCGCTGAGCCAGGTCGAGATCTTCCGCAACGTCGCCGGCGTCAACGGCCTCATCATGACCAAGCTCGACGGCACGGCACGCGGCGGCATCCTCGTCGCCATTTCCGCCAAGCACAAGCTGCCGGTCTATTTCATCGGGGTCGGCGAGGGTGTCGAGGATCTGGAGCCGTTCGAGGCCGAGGATTTCGCGCACGCCATTGCCGGACTTCCCCAATGATGCCACAGATATGCCGCCGAAAGCCTGCAAGGCACGGGCGGCAACCAGGTTTTCAGGAATAGCAGGTTTGAAGAACGCATGACCACCGAAAGCGATATCACCCCGACCCCGGCCGACCGGCATCATCCGCTGTTGAAGCTGGCGCTGGAACTCGGGCCGCTGTTGATCTTCTTCTTTGCCAATCTGCGCGGCCAGTGGCTGGTGGAGAGATTTCCTGCCCTTTCCGAGCTCGGTGGGCCGCTGTTCGTCGCAACCGGGCTCTTCATGGCGGCGACGATCCTTTCGCTGGTCGTTTCGAAGATCGTACTCGGCCATCTGCCGATCATGCCCTTTGTCTCCGGCATCGTCGTCGTCATCTTCGGCTCGCTGTCGATCTGGCTGCAGAACGAGACCTTCATCAAGATGAAGCCGACCATCGTCAACGCGCTCTTCGGCGTTGCGCTGCTCGGCGGACTTGCCTTCGGCCGATCACTGCTCGGCTACGTCTTCAACGCCGCCTTCCAGCTCGATGCCGAAGGCTGGCGCAAGCTCACCGTCCGCTGGGGCATCTTCTTCCTGTTCCTCGCCGTGCTGAACGAAGTCGTCTGGCGCAATTTTTCGGACGATACCTGGGTCGCCTTCAAGGTCTGGGGCACGATGCCGATCACCATCATCTTCACGCTGGCGCAGATGCCGCTGGTGCTCAAACATAGCATCAACCTGGAAACGGACGGCGAAAAGTGAGCGCTGCAGACGCCGAATATCGTGTCAGACACCAAAGCTTCTGGTTCGTTGCCTGCCTTGCGGTGCTGGTCGCACAGATCGTCGCCGAATATCTGATGGGCCGCGTGCCGATCTGCGCCTGCGGTTATGTCAAACTGTGGGAGGGCGGGGTCAATACCAGCGGCAATTCGCAGCATCTGTCGGACTGGTACACGCCGTCGCACATCATCCACGGTTTCCTGTTCTACGGGCTCGGCCATCTCGTCCTGCGCCGCAAGCCGTTGGCGGCAAAGCTGCTGCTGGCGCTGTTCATCGAATCCGGCTGGGAACTGCTCGAAAATTCTCCTCTGATCATCGACCGCTACCGCACGGCGACGATCGCGCTCGACTATTACGGCGACAGCATTCTGAATTCGGCGATGGACACCGTCTTCATGTGCCTCGGCTTCTTCTTCGCATCGCGGGCGCCAGTGGCGGCGACGGTTGCGATCGCGATCTTCTTCGAGATTTTCACCGGTTATGTGATCCGCGATAATCTGACGTTGAACGTGGTGATGCTGATCTGGCCGGTGGAGGCGATCAAGGTCTGGCAGGGCGGGGTTTAGCCTCACGTCTTTCTTGATTTACGAAACCGGCTTCCCCAGCGCCTTTTCCATCGCCGGAAACAGCCCTTCCTTCAGGCTGATATCGTCGAAGGGGCCGACGCGCTTGTAGAGGATCGTGCCGTCGGGGCCGACGAGATAGCTTTCAGGAATGCCGTAGACGCCCCAGTCGATCGCTGCCTTGCCGTTCGGATCGATGCCGATCGCCTGGTAGGGATTGCCGAGCTCGCCGAGGAAACGCAGGGCGTTGTCGCTCTTGTCCTTGTAATTGATGGCGACGATGTTCAGCCGTGGGTCCTTGGCCAGTTCTTTCAACAAAGGATGTTCGTCCCGGCAGGGGATGCACCACGAGGCGAAGACGTTGACGAGAGTCAGCTTGCCCTTGATTGCCGCGTCGTTCAGCGCCGGCAGGTTGGCGCCATCGAGCGGCGGCAGGTTCAGCGCCGGCGCCTTGGTGCCGATCAGGGCGGAGGGGATTTCGGCGATGTTCTTGCCGTGGAAATCCTGATCGTAGAGCATCTTTGCGGCCGTCGCCGCAATGCCGCCGAAGACGATCAGCGGCAGAAGCGCCAGTGCATAACGGCCAAGGCCGCGCGGCTTGGCGGTTCCGGTTTCGGGCGTGTCGCTCATTCGCTATCCTTGTTGCGGGCCGAACGGCGGCGGATGCCGGCGGCTTCGAGCGCTGCGAGTTCCCGGCGGCGGGCCCGGCCGTCGGCCCAGGTCCAGAGCGTGACGGCGACCGTCATGAATGCTGCAAAGCCGTAGGAGGCGTAGACATAGAAGGCATGCGTCACCGGCTATTCCTCCCGGCTCGCCATGCGGGCTGCAAGACGGCGCTGGGCGGCGATGCGGCGGCGCCAGATCTCGTTGCGCATCGCCATGATATGCAGCGTGAAGAAGAGCAGGGTGAAGGCAATCGCCATGACGAAGAGCGGCCGCAGGAATTCCGGGTCGATCGCCGGGCCGTCGAGGCGCATCACGCTTGCCGACTGATGCAGCGTGTTCCACCACTCGACCGAGAATTTGATGATCGGGATATTGATGAAGCCGACGAGGATGAGCACGGCGGAAACGCGCGCGGCCTTCGACGGATCGTCGATGGCGCGGCTGAGCGCAATCAGGCCGAGATACATCAGGAAGAGAACGAAAACCGAGGTCAGCCGCGCATCCCAGACCCACCAGGTGCCCCACATCGGCTTGCCCCAGAGCGAACCGGTGACGAGCGCGAGCAGGGTGAAGGCGGCGCCGAGCGGGGCTGCGGCCTTGGCGGAGACGTCGGCGAGCGGATGACGCCAGACCAGCGTGCCGATCGCCGAGACACTCATGATCGTATAGCACATCATCGACAGCCAGGCCGCGGGCACGTGGACATACATGATGCGCACCGTCTCGCCCTGCTGGTAATCGCCCTCGGTGGAGAAGCTGAGATAGAGGCCGATCAGAAAACAGAGGGCGGTGATGCCGGCCAGCCACGGAATGACGCGTGCCGCCAGCGCCAGAAACCGCGTCGGGTTGGCGAGATCGCTGAATTTGCTGATGGCAAGGCTCGTTTGGCTCATGTCCGCTTCCTTACCTTGATCCGGCTTTTCCCGCAATCGAATGGCTGGTCAATCCGCCGTGTTTCGCAGCGCCAGCGCGGCGGCAGCCGGGCCGATGACCGCAAAGAACAGCGTCAGCGCGATGAGGATGAGGAAAGGCGGCAGGAACGGGGCGGGATCCTCGACCGCGGCATAGGCGGCACTGACGCCGAAGATCAGCACCGGGATGGTCAGCGGCAGCACCAGGATCGAAACCAGCAGGCCGCCGCGCGGCAGCGCCACGGCGACGGCGGCGCCGACGGCGCCGATGAAGGTGATTGCAGGCGAGCCGACAAGAAGCGTCAGCGCGGTGGCGCCGATCGCCGTCTCGTCCATGTTCATGAACAGGCCGAGCAGCGGCGAGGCGATGACCAGCGGCAGGCTGGTCGCCGTCCAGTGGGCGAAGCATTTGACGAGGACGGTGAGGACGAGCGGCGTGTCCTGCATCAGCATCAGATCGAGCGATCCGTCGTCGCGCTCGGCCTGGAACAGCCGGTCGAGGCCGAGAAGGGCGGCCAGCAGCGCGCCGATCCAGACGATGGCGGGGCCGATGCGCGACAGCAGCTTGAGATCGGGACCGACGCCGAAGGGGATGACGGCGACGATCGTGAGGAAGAACAGCACCCCGACCAGCGCGCCGCCGCCGGCGCGGATCGAGAGTTTGAGATCGCGGAGGAAGAGGGCGGTCATGCGGGGCAGCTCTCAACATGTGTGGTGGACGGGGCACCCCCCTCTGCCCTGCCGGGCATCTCCCCCACAAGGGGGGAGATCGGCAAGATGCACCAGCTTCGCGAAAGCTTAATCGTGCGCCGAGCGGCTTGGGCTATCTGACGCGTTTCATTAGAGAAAGAGGGCGCCCCTGGCCGATCTCCCCCCTTGTGGGGGAGATGCCCGGCAGGGCAGAGGGGGGTATCAACACGAAGAAACATCACCCCCACACCCCCTGATCCACACCGGCAAAGCCCGTCATCTTCAATTCCTGCGCATTCTTCAATCCCAGCGGCTGATGCGTCGCCGCCAGCACGATGCCACCTTTGGCCAGATGCGCTTCGATCAATCCGGCAAACAGCCGGTCGGCACTGGCATCGAGTGCGGCGGTGGGTTCGTCGAGGATCCAGATGGGGCGGTGGGCGACGAGCAGCTTGGCGAAGGCGAACCGGCGCTGCTGGCCGGCGGAGAGGTAACCGAAGGGAAGGTGGGTGATTCCCGGAAGGCCGACGGCCTCGGCGGCGTCTTCGACGGAGAGGCCGGCAGAGCTGCCGGTGCCGCCGAGAAAACGACGCCAGAAATCCAGGTTCTCTGCAACCGTAAGTTCATTCTTCATCGCATTCCGATGGCCGAGGTAGTGGCTCAACTCGCCAGGATGCCCGTCTTCCCGGCCGTCTCCGGTGCGGACGATGACAGTGCCTTTTTCCGGCTTGAGCAGGCCTGCAACAACGCGCAGTAAAGTGGACTTTCCCGATCCATTTCTGCCTGTCAGGATGAGCGCCTCGCCGGCAGCCAAGTAAAAGGAAATGCTAACGAAAATCAGATCCTCACCGCGCCTTGCGGCCAGATTTTCGGCGGTGAGATGCATGCGTCGGCTCTTTCTTCGTTTCGGCTTCCGGAGGGCTTAAAAAATCTCCGATTTTGACCTTGCTCGGGTATGGCAAGTTTTTAGGAAATTATCTATAAGACCGGCAACCACGCCAGCGGTCGGCGTGAATTTCATCCTTGCGCCGAACTTGGAGCATCTGTTCCACGTGCGGACAGCGGAAATGGCCGTACCCGCATCCTGATGTGCATTAAGTGCATAGGCGTTCGCACGACTGTGTTGGCTATCAGAAACGGGGTCTCTCGTGTCTAAATCTCTTGACAGTTTCAATTGTCGTTCCACGCTTTCCGTTGGTGGAAAGGACTATGTCTATTACAGCCTGCCCAAGGCTGAGGCAAACGGTCTGCCCGGCGTCTCGAAGCTTCCCTATTCGATGAAGGTGCTGCTCGAAAACCTGCTGCGTTTCGAAGACGGCCAGTCGGTCACCAAGGAGCACATCCTGGCTGTTGCCGAATGGCTGAACAACAAGGGGGCAGTCGAAAACGAGATCGCCTATCGCCCGGCGCGCGTGCTGATGCAGGACTTCACCGGCGTTCCGGCCGTCGTCGATCTTGCCGCGATGCGCGACGCGATGGTGTCCCTCGGCGGCGATCCCGAGAAGATCAACCCGCTCGTTCCCGTCGATCTCGTCATCGACCACTCGGTCATCGTCGACGAGTTCGGCACGCCGCAGGCATTCGCCAAGAACGTCGAGCTGGAATATCAGCGCAACGGCGAGCGCTACCGCTTCCTGAAGTGGGGCCAGCAGGCCTTCAAGAATTTCCGCGTCGTGCCCCCCGGCACCGGCATCTGTCACCAGGTCAATCTCGAATATCTCGGCCAGACCGTCTGGACCAAGGAAGAGGACGGCGAGACGATCGCCTATCCGGATACCTGCGTCGGCACCGACAGCCACACGACGATGATCAACGGTCTCGGCGTTCTCGGCTGGGGCGTCGGCGGTATCGAAGCTGAAGCGGCGATGCTCGGCCAGCCGGTCTCGATGCTGCTGCCCGAAGTCATCGGCTTCAAGCTGACCGGCAAGCTCAAGGAAGGCGTCACCGCGACCGACCTCGTTCTGACCGTCGTGCAGATGCTGCGCAAGAAGGGCGTCGTTTCGAAGTTCGTCGAATTCTTCGGCCCCGGCATGGACAATATGCCGCTCGCCGACCGCGCGACGATCGGCAATATGGGCCCGGAATATGGCGCCACCTGCGGCTTCTTCCCGGTTGACGGCGAAACCATCAACTACCTCACCATGTCCGGCCGCACGCATGACCGGATCGCCCTTGTCGAAGCCTATTCGAAGGCCCAGGGCATGTGGCGTGACGGCGACGGTTCCGATCTCGTCTTCACCGACACGCTGGAACTTGACCTCGGCGACGTCGTGCCGTCGATGGCCGGTCCGAAGCGTCCGGAAGGCCGCATCGCGCTCGAAAACATCGCTACCGGCTTCGCCGGCTCGATGGATGCCGACTACAAGAAGCCCGGCCAGCTCAACAACCGCTATGCGGTCGAAGGCACGGATTTCGATCTCGGCCATGGTGACGTGGCGATTGCCGCCATCACCTCCTGCACCAACACCTCGAACCCGTCGGTGCTGATCGCTGCCGGCCTTCTCGCCCGCAACGCCGTTGCCAAGGGCCTGAAGACCAAGCCGTGGGTCAAGACCTCGCTGGCACCGGGATCGCAGGTCGTCGGCGAATATCTCGCCAAGTCGGGCCTGCAGGCCGACCTCGACAAGCTCGGCTTCAACCTGGTCGGCTTCGGCTGCACCACCTGCATCGGCAATTCCGGCCCGCTGCCGGCGCCGATCTCGAAGACGATCAACGACAAGGGCCTGATCGTATCGGGCGTTCTCTCCGGCAACCGTAACTTCGAAGGCCGCATTTCGCCCGACGTGCAGGCGAATTACCTGGCTTCGCCGCCGCTCGTCGTCGCCTATGCGCTCGCCGGCACGGTGCAGAAGGATCTCACCAACGAGCCGATCGGCGAGGATCAGAACGGCAACCCCGTCTACCTCAAGGATATCTGGCCGACCTCGCACGAGGTGCAGGAATTCATCCAGAAATACGTCACCCGCGAACTGTACGAAAGCAAATATGCCGACGTCTTCAAGGGCGACGTCAACTGGCAGGCCGTTCAGGTTCCGCCGGGCCAGACCTATGCCTGGGACGACAATTCGACCTATGTCCAGAACCCGCCTTACTTCGTCGGCATGGGCAAGAAGGGCACCGGCGTCTCCGACATCAAGGGCGCCCGCGTCCTCGGCCTGTTCGGCGACAAGATTACCACCGACCACATTTCGCCGGCCGGTTCGATCAAGGCGGCGTCGCCGGCCGGTGCTTACCTCATCGACCATGAGGTCGCCGTTGCCGACTTCAACCAGTACGGCACGCGCCGCGGCAACCATGAAGTGATGATGCGCGGCACCTTCGCCAATATCCGCATCCGCAACCATATGCTTGGCCCGAACGGCAAGGAAGGTGGTTACACCATCCACTACCCGTCGAAGGAAGAGACTTCGATCTACGACGCCGCCATGCAGTACAAGGCCGAAGGCGTGCCGCTCGTCATCTTCGCCGGTGTCGAATACGGCAACGGCTCTTCGCGCGACTGGGCTGCCAAGGGCACCAACCTGCTCGGCGTCAAGGCTGTCGTTGCCCAGTCCTTCGAGCGTATTCATCGCTCGAACCTGGTCGGCATGGGTGTCATCCCCTTCGTCTTCGAAGAGGGCACGACCTGGCAGAGCCTCGGCCTGAAGGGCGACGAGCTCGTCACCATCGAAGGCCTCGACAAGATCAAGCCGCGTGAGAAGAAGATCGCCAAGATCACCTATGGCGACGGCACCGTGAAGGAAGTTCCGCTGCTGTCGCGCGTCGATACGCTCGACGAGGTGGTCTACCTCAACAATGGCGGCATCCTGCAGACGGTTCTGCGCGACCTCGCTGCCTGATTGTTAATAGCCTCGTATGATAATGGCCGCCGGAAAGCATTTTCCGGCGGCCTTTTCTTTGCGGTGACGGGATTTGCGGGGGGCTCACGATGATTTGTTTTCTGCCGGTTCCGGTCGCGCTGCGTCTCACCCGTTCGTGACTTTTCGTTTGGACCCGGAAGGATTATTCGTACGTTCATATGTCAGGGCCTCCGGTTCGAACATGCCGTCGGCGCTGAAAAAGAGGTGCAGGTGAATGTCCCCCCGTTTTTTGATTCCGCTGATCGCCGGCGTTGTTCTCTCAGGCCCGCTGCAGGCCGAAGACGGCACGCCGAAAGGTGTCGTCGAACTTTTCACGGCGCAGGGCTGCTCTTCCTGTCCTCCCGCTGACGCGGCTTTCCGCAAGCTGGTAAGCCAAGGCGATGTCATCGCGCTCGCCTATCATGTCGATTACTGGAATTATCTCGGCTGGGCCGATACGCTGAGCTCCAAGGAAAACACAGAGCGGCAGTATGGCTATGCGAGGACAATGGGCCGCAGCAACGTCTATACGCCGCAGGCGATCGTCAACGGGCGCGGCCATCTGGCCGGCGCCGATCTCAACGGCATCAACAGCAAGATCGACACCTATAGCGGCGAAGGCAACGGGCTGACCGTTCCCATCAGCGCGGCAATGCGCGGCGACGAGCTGGAGATCAAGATCGGCGCGGGACAGGGCAAAGCCAATGTGGTGATGGTCTATTTCGACAAGGAAAAGACGATCGAGGTCGAAAAAGGCGAGAACAGCGGAAAGAAGCTGTCCTATTTGCACAGCGTCACCAATGTCGAAACGGTCGGCATGTGGGACGGCAAGGCGACCAGTCTGACACTGCCGGCCAGCGTCCTGCAGCGACCGCAGCTCGAGGGCTGCGCGATCCTGCTGCAATCGGCGACCGACAACGGCGATCCGGCGGCGATCCTTGGCGCGACCGTGGTGATGGCTGGCAAAAACATCTGAGATTTCATCCGCTTGCGGATGAAGTACCGGGCGGCCCGGCTGAGCGTATTCGGGGCTGGGGTTAAGGTCGATACGCTCCGCCGGGCCCTTTGGCGCGCTGGCGCCAAACCGGGATTCATAAATCTCCTGCAAATGAGGCGCTGTTTTGACTGAAATGCGGCGCTGCCGAGAAAGCGACAGCGCTGTCATGCGCATCTGACGATGCGCCTATTCAAAGTGCTACAGCGTCCTTACGCGCTGACGCGCGGCGCTGTAGTGCGGCCGAATGTGACGGCCGGCGCTCTTGCAATTTGCGGCGGCTCGGGCACACTGTCACCCACCTGTCACATGCAGAGGCCTTGGAGACTGAATGACAGATCAGCCGGATTTGCGACACGGCGAAAGCCGTTCCGTCGACAATAGTTCCTCAGTCGTCGTCGATCTCAGGGAATACAAGCAGAGCAAGGACCCGCTTCCGGTGACCTTTCACCGGCGCGAACTGGACGCGATCCTCTGGATCTACGGCCGTATGGTCGGTGACGGCGAATGGCGCGACTACGCCATCGATCACCTGAAGGACAAGGCGGTGTTCTCCGTCTTCAAGCGCTCCGGCGAAATGCCGCTCTTCCGCATCGAGAAAAATCCCAAGCTCGCCGCCAAGCAGGGCGCCTATTCGGTGATCAATGTCCACGGCACCATCCTGAAGCGCGGTCACGAGCTGAACCAAGTGCTGAAGGTGTTCGACAAGGCGCTGAAGCTGGTCGACAAGTAGGCGGTTATCAGGGAACTGCTGCACGCTTCCTGTTGATATGCATCAGCCGGCAAACAGCGTGCCGGGATAGGCGGAGGGATCCGGGTCGGTCGTCATGCCCTCGCCAAGGCTGCGCTGCATGAGCATCGTATCCAGCCAGCGGCCGTGTTTGTAGCCGGCGCCCCGCATCAGACCGACCTCCACGAAGCCCGCCTTGAGATGAAGCGCGATCGAGGCGGGGCTGGCGCCGCCGATGACGGCGATCATCTGACGAAAACCGAGACTTGTGCAGCGGTCGATCAGCTCGGCCATCAGCGCTTTGCCGATGCCGCGGCCGCGGGCTTCGGGCGCCAGATAGATCGAATCCTCGACCATCCATCGATAGGCCGGGCGGACGCGAAAGGCCGAAGCATAGGCATAGCCAAGCAGGCCTCCGTCCGCACCGGCTGCGGCAATATAGGGATATTGCTGGCCGACGATCGCCGCAAAACGCTGCGCCATCTCGGCCTCGGATGGCGGGGTGATCTCGTAGCTCGACGTGCCGTTCAGGACGGATTCCCGGTAGATGCCGGTAATGGCGGGAATATCGGCTTGTGACGCATCGCGCAGGAGAAAGGACATTTCGGCGGCGGGTCCATCAGGAGGAAGGCTTTCCTCAAACCATCCCAGGAAAATCAGCGCAACAAAAAAGGCGGCCGAAGCCGCCTTTTCGCTTAGTCTGCTTGCTTATTTGCGGTTGCCCATGAACTGCAGCAGGAACATGAAGAGGTTGATGAAGTCGAGATAGAGCGTCAGCGCACCCATGATCGCCTTGCGGCCGGCCACGGCAACGTCATCGGCTTCCAGGTACAGTTCCTTGATCCGCTGCGTGTCGTAGGCGGTGAGGCCTGCGAAGATCAGAACGCCGATCACCGAGATCGCGAACTGCATGGCCGACGAAGCCAGGAAGACGTTGACGATCGAAGCGATGATCAGGCCGAAAAGACCCATGATCAGGAACGAGCCCATCGCCGACAGGTCACGCTTCGTCGTGTAGCCGTAAAGCGACAGCGCGCCGAAGGAGGCGGCGGTGACGAAGAAGGTCTGAACGACGCTCTGGCCGGTGTAGACCAGGAAGATCGACGAGAGCGACAGGCCGACCAGTCCGGCATAGACCCAGAAGGTCGTCTGTGCGGCGGCCACGCTCATGCTATTGATGCGGAAGCTCAGGAAGAAGACGGCCGCAAGCGGCGCAAGGATCACGACCCAGCGCAAGGGCGACTGGAACAGGAGCACGCCGAACTGGGTGAGCTGGCCGTCCTGAACAGCGAAGTTGAATCCGAGATATGCGGCCACACCGGTGATCGCCAGGCCCAGCGCCATCAGGTTGTAAACCTTGAGCATATAGGCGCGCAGGCCTTGATCAATCATCTCGCCGGTCTGAGCGCGGCTTTGATAGTTACGAAGGTCAGCCATAGTTTCCTCTTACAAGCTCCGATGGAGATACGGTGTCGGGGTTTTCGACCCGGGCGCCGCTGCGGAGCTCCAGCATGCCTGCAGACAATATGAGGCTTTCGCCGTTTGCAAACAAGAGGGTTGCAAAGGCCCGGCCGGTTAAATCGCCGTAAGGTGAAGGGTTTTGGCGCGGCTCGCCGGTCAAAGCTCGCGCAAAACGGGTGCCGCCTTCTGCCCGAGGATGCGCCAGGTGCCGATGAGGCCGATGCCGACGGTCAGCACGAGCGCGGTCACCAGCGTCAACCCCGCCACATCGGGCAGGAAGGTCGAGGGCAGGCGCATGATGCGGGCGACGATGAACCAGGCGGCAACGCTGCCGGCCATCAGCGCGAAGATCGCGGTTGCCAGTCCAAGGATCAGATATTCGTAGCTGAAGGCGCGAATGAGCATGGCGCGGGTGGCGCCGAGCGTCTTCAGCACCACCGCGTCGTGGGTGCGGGCCCGGTTTCCGGCGGCAAGCGCCCCGGCAAGGACGAGGATCGAGGCGATGAGGGCGACGGAGGCCGCGGCGCGGATTGCGGTCGCAAGCTGCGCCACCAGCTGGTTGACGATGTCGATCGCGTCCTTGACGCGGACGCTGGTGATCGTCGGATAGGTGTTGGTGACGGATTTCAGGATCGCCGCATCTTCGGCCGGCGTCGAGGCGGGATCGGTCAGGGTCGCCAGCCATGCGTGCGGGGCGCCGCGGAAGGTATTCGGCGAGAAGACCATGACGAAATTGATCGACAGCGATTCCCATTGGACGCGGCGCAGATTGGCGATCTTCGCGGTGATGTTGCGGCCGAGCACGTTGACGGTAATCTTGTCGCCGATCTTCAGGCCGAGTTCGTGCGCCTCTTCCGAGGAGAAGGAGACGAGCGGCTCGCCGCTGTAATCCTTGTCCCACCAGCTGCCTTCGGTCAGGGCGGCATTTTCCGGCAGGGCGTCGGCGTAGGTGATGCCGCGATCGCCGTTCAGCACCCAGCGGCCGGCGGCCGGCACGTTCATCTTGCTGACGTCCTCGCCGTTGAAGGCGATGATCCGGCCGCGCAGCATCGGCACTTCCATCAGCTTGCCCTTCGGCGCCTGCGCCTGGACGAGAGCACGGAAAGCATCGACCTCGGCGCTCTGGATATCGACGAAGAAGAAGTTCGGCGCGCCCTCGTTCATGCGGCCGGTCAGCTGCTGGCGCAGGTTTCCGTCGATCAGCGTCAGCGTCACCAGCAATGCCAGGCCGAGGCCGAGCGAGAGCACCACCGAGGGCGTCAATGCGCCCGGGCGGTGGATGTTGCCGATCGCAAGCCGCAATGCCGGCGAGTTGACCCGCGGGCTGCGGCGCGCAAGCCAGGCGATCGCTGCTGCGACCAGGCGCAGCACGACGAAGGCGAAGACGATCGCGCCGACGAAGACGACGGCGATGAAGCGGTCGTAGGCGGTGAGGATGGCAAGGCCGGCAAGGGCGGCCATGAACAGCGCGGCCAGCAGAATATAGGGCCAGGACGGTAGGCGGCGGGCCTCGAAGCCCTGCTCGCGGAAAAGCGCGGTCGCCGGCACTTCGCGGGCATGGCCGAGCGGCAGGATGGCGAAGGCGAGCGTCGTCAGGATGCCGAAGAGCGTCGCCAGCAGCAGGGCGCCGGGATAGAGCGTCGGAGCCGTCGAGACCGGCAGGAACTGCGCCAGAAACTGGGCGGCGAAGATCGGCGACAGGGCGCCGATGAGAAGGCCGATCAGGATGCCGCCGAGCGCGATGATGGCGATCTGGAAAAGATAGATCAGAACGACGACCTGCGCCGGCGCACCGAGGCATTTGAAGGTTGCGATGGTGGTGCGCTTGGAATCGAGGAAGGCGCGCACGGCATTGGCGACGCCGACGCCGCCGACGATCAGCGCGGTCAGGCCGACCAGCGTCAGGAACTGCGAGAAGCGGGTGATGTTTTCGGTGAGCGAGGGGGCGGCGCGGTCGCTGGTGCGAACAGCCCAGCCGGCGGAAGGAAATGCCTTGGCGGCGCGCGCCTGGATGCCCGACATCGCGCCCTTGTCTTCCAGCCGGATCTTGTAGGCATGCTCGACCAGGCTTCCCGTCTGGATCAGCCCGGAGGCTTCGAGCGCCCGGCGGCTGACCAGTAGACGCGGTGCAAAGCCGAAACCTTCCGACAGAGCATCCGGCTCGGTTTTGACGGTGCCGGTGATGCTGAGCTTGACATTGCCGAGCAGCAATTCATCGCCGACCGCAAGCCCGAGCCGATCGAGAAGCAGCGGGGCTGCGACGGCGCCATAGGTGCCGCCCTGGCCTGAAAGCAGGGCTGCCAGCGGATAGTCCGGCTCGGCCACGAAACTGCCGTAGAGCGGGTAGGCGTCATCGACCGCCTTGACCTCGACCAGCGCCTGATCGGAACCGTCAGGCTTGCGGGCCATCGAGCGCAGGCCGGTCGACACCGAAACGGTGCCGAGGCCGTCGAGAAAAGCCATTTCCTCAGGCGTCGCTTCGCGGTTGTTGAGTTCGAAACGGACGTCGCCGGCCAGCAGTTCCTGCCCCTGCGAGGCGATCGTATCGGTGATCGATTGCGAAACGGAATTGACGGCGGCGATGGCGCCGGTGCCAAGCGCGATGCAGGCCAGGAAAATGTAGAAGCCGCGAATGCCGCCGCGCAGCTCACGGAGTGCCAGGCGAAAAGCGAGCGAAACGCGCGGCGTAAGGATGTTCATGCGATCGCCGCCTCGCTGCGGCGGGCGGCGCTGTCGCCTTCGATCCGGCCGGAACGGACGCGGATCTGGCGCGAGCAGCGGTTTGCCAGCGAGACGTCGTGGGTGACGAGAAGCAGGGTCATGCCGCGTTCGGCCTGTTTGGAAAACAGCAGGTCGGCAATCTGGCGGCCGGTCTCGGTGTCGAGATTGCCTGTGGGCTCGTCGGCAATCAGCAGTGCGGGCGAGGGGGCGAGCGCCCTGGCGATCGCCACGCGCTGCTGCTCGCCGCCGGAAAGCTGGCCGGGATAGTGGTTCAGCCGTTCGCCGAGGCCGACCGACTTTAGCTCGCGATGGGCGATCTCGAAGGCGTTGTTGACATTGGCGAGTTCGAGCGGCACGGCGACGTTTTCCAGCGCCGTCATGTTGGCGATCAGGTGGAAGGACTGGAAGACGATGCCGATGTTGCGGCCGCGGAAATCGGCCACTTGATCCTCGCTCAGCGCGTGGATCGGCGTGTCGTTGATATTGATTTCGCCGCTGTCGAGCTTCTCCAGCCCGGCAAGCACCATCAGCAAGGTCGACTTGCCGGAGCCGGACGGGCCGACGATGCCGACGGATTCGCCTGACGCGATATCGAGATCGATGCCCTTCAGCACATGCACGGAAGCGGCAGCACTGCCAAGCGTCAGATCGGCGCCCTTCAACTCGATGATGGTTTTAGCCAACAGAAATCGCCCTATATAAATCCATAACGAAACAGCCGCATAACGGCACTTCGCCAATCTAGGGAAGCCAGAATGAGATTTAAAGTTGCCGCGCTTCAATTCACCGTCATTGCCGTCTCGCTGATCTTTGCCGCTGCCGCCGATGCCCGGACGATCAACCTCGTCGGTTTTGGGGACAGTTTGATGGCGGGCTACCAATTGCCGCCCGGCGACGGCTTTCCGGAAAAGCTGCAGGCGGCGTTGAAGGCGAAGGGGCTCGACGTGGCTATTGCCAATGCCGGGGTCTCCGGCGACACGACGACAGGGGGGCTTGCGCGGATCGACTGGTCGATACCCGACGGCACCGACGGCGTCATCCTCGAACTCGGCGCCAACGATGCGCTGCGCGGCATTCCGCCTGAGGAAAGCGAGAAGAACCTCGATCAGATGATTGCCCGGCTGAAAGAGCGCGGCATCGCCGTGCTGCTCGTCGGCATGATGGCGCCGCCGAATATGGGGGCGGATTATGCCGAACGTTTCAACCCGATCTACCGGAAGCTTTCGGAAAAACACGGGGTTCCGCTTTATGGCTTCTTCCTCGACGGCGTGGCGCTCGATGCCGGGCTGAAACTCGACGACGGGATGCATCCGAATGCGAAGGGCGTCGATGTCATGGTCGGGAAGATGGAAGCCGATGTCACAAATTTCGTCGGAACGATTTCTACTGTGAAGAAATAGGGCTTGCGCGGTAATTGATTGCATGATTCCGTGTAAGCACCTGCAAAAGATTCGGGGAGTGCTCGTTATGCCGAGACTGTTTACCGCCCTCGAAATTCCGCGCAATGCGGCGATGAGCCTTTCATTGCTGCGCGGTGGCCTCCCCGGAGCACGATGGATCGATGTGGAGAATTACCACATCACCCTGCGCTTCATCGGTGATGTCGACGGCCGTACGGCCGATGAAATCGTAGAACGCCTCGACCGGATCGACCGGCCGGAATTCCAGTTCCGGCTCGAAGGCATCGGTTCCTTCGGCTCGAAGAAGCCGCATTCGGTCTGGGCTGGCGTTTCGCAATCGCCGGAGATGTACGCCCTGCAGGGCGAGATCGAGCGGATCTGCCAGCGCATCGGCCTGCCGCCGGATCCGCGCAAATTCATGCCGCATGTGACGCTGGCGCGGCTCAAATCGTCGCGGCTCGACGATGTCGTGCAATATCTGGCCGGACGCGGCAACTTCCACACGTCGACCTTCACGGCGCCGCGCTTCGTGCTGCTGTCGTCGCGCGAATCGGTCGGCGGCGGCCCCTATCTCACCGAGGAAGTGTTCCCGCTGCACGAGGCGCGCTCGGCGCCCAGCGCTTCGAGCAGGCTGCTACAGCCGGTCAAGAGCCTGGTGTAGACCAGCTCGAAACCTGCCGGGCCTCCATAATAGGGATCGGGAATATCCTCTCCCGTTCTAAGCGCGATATCGCCGAACAGGCGGATGCTCGCCTCAGGCGGCGCGATCGTTTCGAGCGCCGCCACATTGTCGCGGTCCATGGCCAGGATCAGATCGAAATCCCTGAAATCGCTGGAGCGGATTCGACGGGCGTGTTGCCCGGATATGTCGATACCGTGGCCTTTCGCTGTGGCGATCGACCGGCGATCGGGCGGCTCGCCTTCATGCCAACCGCCGGTGCCGGCGGAATCGATCGTGAAACGGCCGGTCAAACCTGCCTCGGCGACAAGATGGCGAAAAATTCCCTCGGCCAGAGCATGATGCCGAAAAGTGTAAGCGGTTTTCGGACGACATCATGCTCTAACTCTTTAATGCAGAACAGGATTCAGATTTTAGGCCGACCCGGCCTAAAATCATCCTGTTCTAGCGGAGAACGGCATATATTGCCCATGCAAACGAAGAGGACGCTGATGTGTTTCATCGGTAGGCCTGTCGACAGATGAGAGGACCATGGCATGAAAATGGAAAGACTGGAACGGGCTACGATCGAGGCTGAAATGGCTGGGCTTGCAGGCTGGGCGCTCAACGATGCGGCCTCCTCGATATCGAAGACGTTCAAGTTTGCAAACTTTGTCGAGGCTTTCGGCTTCATGACCGAAGCAGCGATTAGGGCGGAGAAGCTCAACCACCATCCTGAATGGTTCAACGTCTATTCCAGGGTGGATGTGACGCTGAACACCCATGATGCCGGCGGTCTGACGGAGCTGGATTTCAAGCTCGCCAAGGCGATGGACAAGGCCGCGGCCCGACGCGGCGCCTAAAAGCGGGGCCGATTGAAAGAGTGCGCGCCATCACCATATGTTCGCAGGGACGAAAGGATGGAAGGGATGGACGAGGTCAAATTCGGGGAAATCCTGTTGCCAGGCGACGAGGACACCCAGAGCCGGCGGGAGAAGACGGTGCGGCAGAAATTCTGGCCGACCTTCCGCCGCGCCGTGCGGCAGATCCCGTTCTCGCGCGATGTCGTTGCCGGGTTTTACTGTGCGCTCGATCCGCAGACGCCGACGAAGGTGCGCGGCGTGCTGCTCGCAGCGCTTGCCTATTTCGTCATGCCGATCGACATGATCCCGGATGTTTTCGCCGTCATCGGCTTTTCCGACGACATCGCCGTACTCTCGGCCGCCTTCGCCATGGTGCGCGGCCATATCCGCCCGGGCCATTATGAGGCGGCTGACCGCGTTCTGGCCGACCGGACTGAGGAAGCCATGAAAACGATTTAGGCGCTTTCGCGCTCCAGCACTTTGCGGAGCTTGCCGAAGGCAAGCCGGATACGCGATTTCACCGTGCCGAGCGGCAGTCCGGTCGCTTCGGCGATCTCCGAATGCGATTGACCAAGGAAGAAGGCGGCACGCAGCATGTCGCGCTGCTCCTCCGGCAATTGGCCGACGGCGGCGCGGATCCTGGCGTCGCGATCGTCATTGGCGATGATTTCGTCCGCGCCGATCTCGGCCGGCGGCTGCAGGGCCGGATCGGTCTCGTCGAAAATGCGGGTATTGATGCGGCGCTGCATGTCGATGCGGCGATTGCGGGCGATGCGGAAAAGCCAGGTCGAAAGGGAAGATCGCGTGGCATCGTAGAGATCCGCCTTGTGCCAGAGCACGATCATGATCTCCTGGACCAGTTCCTCGGCCTCGGCTGATGTCATCTTCTGGCGCATCAGCCAGGCTTTCAGCCGCGGTGCGAAATAGTCGAACAGGATGGAAAAGGCCTGCTGGTCGCGATCCCTGGCGACGGCCTTCGCGAGGGCAGCGAAACGCTGTCTTTGCTCGGCATCCATGTCCCCTCACGCGCCCCCTGCGGCAATAATTTCGTATCGGATTTCCAAGTCTTACTGAGGTACAACGGATTTGGGAAAGGTCAAACTCTTGCCTGAATCTTTGTGTCTTAAATTCAGCCGAACGGACGGCCAGTGCCATCGGGGCATCATGTCGCGGCCGATACCGTCAAAGGGGCGAAAATTGATACCCGAGCTGAAATGACACAGGCAGATACAAATCGCAGCTATTGTTGACCATTTGGTAACCTGAATTAAGTCAAAATAAAGCAGATCGTGATTATGCGGCGCCCGCTATGATCGCTTCGGGCCTTGAATCGCAAGAACCGGCAGGAATCCATGTTTGTAAAAAGTATCGTATCCGCTCTCGCACTCACCCTTGCCATGGCCGGAGTTGCGGCAGCGCAGCAGGCCGCGCCGAACCGCATCCAGCAGTTCCAGGCATGGGGCGCCTACTCCTACAAGTCGGGCGCCAGCACCGTCTGCTACGTGCTGTCGGTTCCGACGGCAAAGCAGCCGGCAAGCGTCGACCACGGCGACAACTTCTTCATCGTCTCGCAGCGTCCGGGCCAGAACATCTCCTACGAGCCGCAGGCGATGATGGGCTACACGGTGAAGGAAAATTCGAAGATCAACGTCGTCATCGACAACAAGACCTTCGTGATGTTCACCAAGGACAAGGCCGGCTGGGTCGAGAATGCTGCGCAGGAGCCGGCCCTCGTCGCGGCGATGAAGACCGGTCATTCGATGACGGTCAATGCCGTTTCCCGCAAGGGTACCGGCACGTCCTACAGCTATTCGCTCTCGGGCATCTCGGCTGCGCTGAAGCAGATCGAAAGCTGCAAGTAAGCGGTCTCCCAACCGCAGAGTTTCGACGGGGCCGGCCTTGCGCCGGCCCTTGCCGTTTCTATCTCTAGTGACGCGCGGGCAAAATGATGCTAAAGGGCGCGCCAACAGCGGATAGATCGCGATCAGTCGCCGTTCCGCCATTCAATTTTTGCCGCTCTGCCGTCATGCGTCCGCAAGTCTTCCGGTTCACCTTGAAGCGTGCGGGCTCGCAGGGGCAGGACATGTTCGAATTCGGGATGAATGCCTATGTCCGTCATGGATGCGATCGTTGTTAGCAAGCCGCAGGCGCACACGTCCGCCAGCTTGGAAAAGCCGTCTTTGATCGGGCTGTCGCGCGAGGAAATGGGGGCGGCACTCCGGGAAAGGGGTGTGGCCGAGAAGCAGATCAAGATGCGCGTCGCGCAGCTGTGGAACTGGATCTATGTGCGCGGGGTTTCCGATTTCGACCATATGACGAATGTCGCCAAGGACATGCGGGAAATGCTGAAGCAGCATTTCACCATCGCGCGTCCTGAGATCGTCGAAGAGCAGGTCTCGAACGACGGCACGCGCAAATGGCTGCTGCGCTTTCCCCCGCGCGGCGCCGGCCGCCCGGTCGAAATCGAGGCCGTCTATATTCCGGAAGAGGGCCGCGGCACGCTCTGCATCTCCAGCCAGGTCGGCTGCACGCTCACCTGTTCCTTCTGTCATACGGGCACGCAGCGTTTGGTGCGCAACCTGACGGCGGAGGAAATTCTGTCGCAGCTGCTGCTTGCCCGCGACCGGCTTGGCGACTTCCCGGATCGCGAAGCGCCGCAGGGCACGATCATGCCGGCCGAGGGCCGCAAGGTCAGCAATATCGTGATGATGGGCATGGGTGAGCCGCTCTATAATTTCGACGCCGTCAAGCAGGCATTGCTGATCGCCACGGATGGCGACGGCCTGTCGCTCTCCAGGCGCCGCGTGACGCTGTCCACCTCGGGCGTCGTGCCGGAAATCTTCCGCACCGGCGAGGAGATCGGCGTCATGCTGGCAATCTCGCTGCATGCGGTACGCGACGACCTGCGCGACATTCTGGTGCCGATCAACAAGAAGTATCCGCTGAAGGAACTGATCGAGGCGTGCAAGGCCTATCCCGGCCTTTCCAATGCGCGGCGCATCACCTTCGAATATGTGATGCTGAAGGACCTCAACGACAGCCTCGAAGACGCCAAGGGGCTGATCAAGCTGCTGAAAGGCGTGCCGGCGAAGATCAACCTCATTCCGTTCAATCCCTGGCCCGGCACCAATTACCAGTGTTCCGACTGGGAGCAGATCGAGAAGTTCGCCGATTTCATCAATTCGGCCGGTTACGCCTCGCCGATCCGCACGCCGCGCGGCCGCGACATTCTTGCCGCCTGCGGCCAGCTGAAATCGGAGTCCGAACGCATGCGCAAGACCGAGCGCCTGGCCTTCGAGGCGATGATGATCGCCAATCACGGCGCCGACGACTGATCAGCAAGTTTGATCCTCGCTACAATTCTCCTGCATTGATTTAAGCATGCGCATTTCCTAATAGTGCCGCCAAAATCAATCAGGAGGATACAATGCGCCCGATTCTGCTCGCTCTTGCCGCCAGTTTGGCCCTTTCCCTGCCCGCAAAGGCTGACAACGTCACGGTCGCCGTGACGGCGATCGTCGAGCATCCGGCGCTGGATGCAGCCCGCAAGGGCGTTCTCGATGCGCTGACCGCCGCCGGCTACAAGGAAGGCGAGAACCTGAAATTCGTGTTCGAATCGGCGCAGGGCAATCCGGCGACGGCCGCCCAGATCGCCCGCCAGTTCGCCGGCGACGAACCGAATGTCATCGTGCCGATCTCCACGCCCTCGGCCCAGGCGGTCGTCTCCTCGACGCGCGACATTCCGGTCGTCTTCACCGCCGTCTCCGATCCGCTCGGCGCCCAGCTCGTCAAGAACATGGACAAGCCTGGCGGCAACGTCACCGGTCTTTCCGACATGTCGCCGGTCGCCGAGCATCTGGCGCTGATCAAGGAAATCCTGCCCGATGTGAAAACCATCGGCTATCTCTACAATTCAGGCGAGGCCAATTCCGTTTCGCTGCTCGCCGTCTTGAAGGCCGAAGCCGAAAAGGCCGGGCTGAAGGTTGTGGAATCGGCTGCCACCAAGTCGGCCGAGGTCCAGGGTGCGGCCCGCGCCCTCGTCGGCCGTGCCGACGCGATCTACATTCCGACCGACAACACGATCATCTCTGCGCTCGAAGGCGCCGTCGCGGTTGCCGAGGAGAGCAAGCTGCCGCTCTTCACCGCCGATACGGATTCGGTTTCGCGCGGTTCGGTCGCCGCCCTCGGCTTCAATTATTACGATGTCGGCAAGCAGACGGGCGAGATCGTCGTGCGGGTGCTGAAGGGCGAGAACCCGGGCGATATCGCGGTCAAGACCGCCGCCGGCAGCGACCTCGTCGTCAACAAGGCGGCTGCCGCGAAGATGGGCGTTACCCTGCCCGAGAGCGTGCTTTCTCGCGCCAACAAAGTCATCGAATAATCCGTCGTCGTTCCATCGACCATTCACATTCAGCCGCTCCCGTTTGCACGGGGGCGGCTGAAGTATTAAAAAGCTGCGGTTTCGCGACGGGCGGAACGGTAACAAAAAGGGGCTGAAAGCCTTGAGCCAAATCGCATTTTGGGGGGCCGTCGAGCTCGGTCTGGTCTATTCCTTCGTCGCTCTCGGCGTCTATCTCGCCTTCCGCATTCTCGACTTTCCCGATCTGACGGTCGACGGCTCGTTTCCGCTTGGTGCTGCGGTGACCGCGGTGCTGATCATTGCCGGCGTCAATGCCTGGCTTGCGGCAGTGGTCGCGATGGCGGCGGGTGCGGCCGCCGGCATGGTGACGGCGCTGCTCAACGTGCGCTTCAAGATCCTCAATCTGCTCGCCTCGATCCTGACGATGATCGCGCTGTTTTCCGTCAATCTCAGGGTGATGGGCAAACCCAACGTCGCCCTCATCAATGCCGATACGATGATCAGCCCGTTCTTCGGCCATGGCCTGCGCGATTTTTACGTGCGGCCGCTCTTTGTCGGCGTTCTCGTGATCGTCGCCCTCGTCCTGGTCTGGCGCTTCCTCGAAAGCGATGCAGGGCTTGCCATGCGGGCGACCGGCGCCAATGCGCGAATGGCGCGGGCCCAGGGCGTCGATACCAGCCGGCAGATCTATCTCGGCATGGCGATCTCGAATGCGCTGGTGGCGTTCGGCGGCGCGCTGTTTGCCCAGACCAACGGCTTTGCCGACGTCACCTCGGGTGTCGGCACCATCGTCGTCGGTCTCGCCGCCGTCATCATCGGCGAGACGCTGCTCGGGCGCCGCGGCCTGTTGATCGCGTTGATCGGCTGCGTGCTCGGCTCGATCCTCTACCGCATCGCGATCCAGCTGGCGCTGTCCAGCGACGTCATCGGCCTGCAGGCCTCCGACCTCAATTTCGTGACGGCGGTGCTGGTCACCGTGGCGCTCATCCTTCCCCGTCTTCGCGGAGGTGCCGCATCATGATCAGCGTCAAGGATATCAAGGTCGTTTTCGGCCGCGGCACGCCGCTGCAGAAGCAGGCGCTGAACGGCGTCAGCCTGACGATCGAGCAGGGCTCCTTCGTTACCGTCATCGGCTCCAACGGCGCCGGCAAATCGACGTTGCTCGGCGTGCTCGCCGGCGACGTCCTGCCGAGCGAGGGGCAGGTGCTGATCGGCAAGAACGAGGTGACGCGCAAGTCGACGGCATCACGCGCCGGTCTGGTTGCGCGCGTCTTCCAGGATCCGCTGACGGGAAGCTGCGGTTCGCTGTCGATCGAGGAAAATCTCGCTCTCGCCGCCCGACGCGGCGAAAGGCGCGGCCTTGCGCCGGCGCTTGCCGGCAAGAGGCGCGATTATTTCAAGGAGCGGATCGCCGAACTCAATCTCGGGCTGGAAAACCGGCTGAAGGACCGCATGGATCTGCTCTCCGGCGGGCAGCGGCAGGCGGTTTCGCTTGTCATGGCAACGCTTGCCGGCTCCGAAGTGCTGCTGCTCGACGAACATACGGCAGCGCTCGATCCAGGGATGGCGGAGTTCGTGATGAACCTCACGCAGAAGATCGTTACCGAGCGCAAGCTGACGACGATGATGGTGACGCATTCCATGCGCCAGGCGCTGGACTATGGCCACCGCACGATCATGCTGCATGGCGGCGAAATCGTTCTCGATGTCGCGGGCGACAACAGAAAGAACCTGCAGGTCGAGGATCTGATCGCGATGTTCCGCAAGATGCGCGGCCAGACGCTCGACGACGATGCTTTGCTGATCGGCTAAGGCCGACAGCGTGCTGATCGGCTCGCGACCGCGGATTGGCTGATCATCTGGCCTGGGTGAGCAGGATCTTTGCGGCGAAGATCGAGAAGACGCCGGCGAAGGTATAGTCGATGCCGCGCAACACCTTCTTGTTGGTCTGCAGCCAAGAGGCCAGCCAGTCGGCGGCAAGGATCGCGCCCGCATTGACCGGCATGCCGATCAGGATGAAGCAAAACCCGAGGAAAAGCAGCTTCTGCGTCACGGCGGGATCGCCGGCGCTGACGAATTGCGGCAGGAAGGTCATGAAGAAGATGATGACCTTGGGGTTCAGAAGATTGACCCAGAAGCCCGACGATATGTTCGCAAGCGCCGTGCCCTTCTGCGCCTCGACCTTGGCGACGGTGAGCTTCGAGCCGAAACGGATCGCCTGCACCGCGAGCCAGAGCAGATAGGCGGCGCCGCCGGTCTTCAGGATCAGGAAGGCGGTCGGCGAGGCGGTGATCAGCGCCGAAATGCCGAAGGCGACCAGCATGGTGTGAACGACGATGCCGAGGCTGGTGCCGACAACGACGAAGAGCGCGGCATTCTTGCCCTGAGCCAGTGAGCGGCTGATCGACAGCGTCATGTCGGGGCCGGGGGTCGCCGCGAGCAGCAGCGTGGCGGCGGCAAAGCCGAGAAGCGTCGGCAGGCTGGGCAGGAAATCCATGGCACACTCCGAAAGCCGGAAGGAAGGATAATTTCCTACCCGGCTTCCAGAAAATTACCAATCAAACCTTGGAATAGTAACGATCACTTCTGTTCCAGGAACGCTTTGAACTTGTCGCCGTAGTCCTTGTGCCAGCGTGACAGCGGCGGGCGATTCTCGATGATGTCGCCGGCAGCCCAGGCCATGCGGCGTTCGTCGACCGGTCGGGCCACGTCGTTGTCAGGGCAGAGGATATAGAAGTCGCCGCGCTCGAGGCTTTCGACCATGAAATCGACCGTCTGCTCCGGTGTCCAGGCGCCGGCCGGTTTCTCCGCGCGATCGCCCTTGGTGAGGCCGGTGAACACGAATCCGGGGATCAGCAGATGGGCGGAGATCTTTCCGCCGTCGATGTTGCGAAGCTCGTGCTCGAGCGCTTCGGTAAAGACCTTCACCCCGGCCTTCGAGATATTGTAGGCGGGATTGCCGGGCGGGGTGGTGATGCCCTGCTTCGAGCCGGTGTTGATGATCAGGCCGGGCTCGCCGTGCGACAGCATCTTCGGGCCGAAGGTGCGCGTGCCGTTGATGACGCCCATCAGGTTGACGGCGAAGATATGGTCCCAGTTCGCCTGCGGGCTGAAGATCGAGGTTTCCGGGCCGATGCCGGCATTGTTCATCAGCACGTGCACGCGGCCGAAACGCTGGAGCACGGCGCGTTCGAGCGCCTCCAGCGAGTCCCTGGCTGCGACGTCGGTTTCGACCGCCATCACATTTTCTTCGCCGGCAATGGCCTTGAGTTCGTCGGCGGCCTCGGCCAGCCGATCGCCGCCGAGATCGGCGATGGCGACGCTCATGCCGCGCCCGGCGAAATATTTCGCCGCCGCCAGGCCGATGCCGGACGCGCCGCCGGTGACGACTGCAACATTGGATTTCTTGAAAATGTCTTGAATATTGGTCACGGGGAGCCCCTCCTCGATCATTGCTAGGACGTTGGCGAATATGGGCTCCGCTTTGGCGCTGTCAACGCTATCGCGCCGGCGGCTTAGCACTTGCCCTTGCGTCACGCGCCAATCTCGCTAAAAGTGCCGCGATACCGGGTTTTCGCCGGCCTTTTATGCAACGGACCTCATCATCATGGCATCATACAAAGACGTGAAGAAAGTCGTTCTCGCCTATTCCGGCGGTCTCGACACCTCGATCATCCTAAAGTGGCTGCAGACCGAACTCGGCGCCGAAGTCGTCACTTTTACCGCCGATCTCGGTCAGGGCGAAGAGCTGGAGCCGGCGCGCAAGAAGGCCGAAATGCTCGGCATCAAGGAGATCTACATCGAGGATGTGCGCGAGGAATTCGTGCGCGATTTCGTCTTCCCGATGTTCCGTGCCAATGCCGTTTACGAAGGCGTCTATCTGCTCGGCACCTCGATCGCCCGGCCGCTGATTTCCAAACATCTGATCGATATTGCCCGCAAGACCGGCGCCGATGCGATCGCCCATGGCGCCACCGGCAAGGGCAACGACCAGGTTCGCTTCGAACTCTCAGCCTATGCTTTGAACCCCGACATTAAGATCATCGCGCCGTGGCGCGACTGGTCCTTCAAGAGCCGCACCGACCTGCTCGCCTTCGCCGAACAGCATCAGATCCCGGTTGCCAAGGACAAGAAGGGCGAGGCGCCGTTCTCCGTCGACGCCAACCTTCTGCATTCCTCCTCCGAGGGCAAGGTTCTCGAGGATCCGGCGCAGGAGGCGCCGGAATATGTGCATATGCGCACGATCTCGCCTGAGGCCGCGCCGGACAAGGCGACGGTGATCAAGGTCGGCTTCCGCAAGGGCGATGCCGTCTCGATCAACGGTGTCGAGATGTCGCCGGCGACGCTGCTCGCCACCCTCAACAATTATGGCCGCGACAACGGCATCGGCCGTCTCGACCTCGTCGAGAACCGCTTCGTCGGCATGAAGTCGCGCGGCGTCTACGAAACGCCCGGCGGCACGATCCTGCTCTCGGCGCATCGCGCCATCGAATCGATCACGCTCGACCGCGGTGCCGCCCATCTCAAGGATGAGATCATGCCGCGTTACGCCGAGCTCATCTATTACGGCTTCTGGTTCTCGCCGGAGCGCGAGATGCTGCAGGCGCTGATCGACAAGAGCCAGGAGCATGTCGAAGGCGAAGTGACGCTGAAGCTCTACAAGGGCAATGTCATGGTCACCGGCCGCGAAAGCGAAAAGTCGCTTTATTCCGACAAGCTCGTCACTTTCGAGGACGACCAGGGCGCCTACGACCAGAAGGACGCGGCCGGCTTCATCAAGCTCAATGCGCTGCGCCTGCGCACGCTCGGCAAGCGCAATCTCAAGAAGTAGTCACGGTCGCTTTCGTACCGGATATGAGCCCGCCGGCATTGCCGCGCGGGCTCTTTTATTGCCGGTGATTCACGCGGCGGCTGACTCCGCACTCAGTCTGACGTCACCGCGACGCGGTCCCCAGCTTTCGGCCCACAGCGGCAGGCCGACCAGCTCGGCTATATCAGCCGCCGCTTTGGCAGGATCAAGCGGCATCACCTCGCCGCAATCCGTCACCGCAAAACCATCCTCCGCCTGATCGAGGCAGGTCATCGCCAGTCCGGCTCTGACGGCGATACCGCCACGGTCCAAGCTCAGGTCGCGTGTTATGGCTTCACGCAATAGGCCGAGATCAAGCGGGGCGAGCCTCAGGCACCCCTGCCACTCGTTCGGCGCGTTGGTGGGATCGACGACATTGACGCCGGGAAGCGTCGGAACTTCCCCCTTGAGGGGCCCTGCGCCGTGCCGGGTGGTGTAGCAGCGCGTCGCATATGTCGCCTCCAACTCGGTGATGCCGGCCTCGGCGGCGATAGCGAGCATGTTGGCAAGCCCGGTATTCGAACGGGTGACGTGGGGAAAGACGCCACGGTCCTGATCAAGCCCGAGGCCCTGCGCGGCTTCGAAGATGACGGTGCCGCGTTCGCACAGCCGCCGGTCGGGCCAGAGCGTGACGCGGTCGAGATAGGCGGCGCAATCGGCCTCGAAGCGGGCGATGGTGGTGTCGTCAGCCAGCGCGGTGGCCAGTTCTGCGGGCAGGGCAGTGATGCCGAGCGCGGCCAGCCGGATAGGCACCCAGGCATCGCGGATAAAAACAAGGCGGGCGTGCAGATCGGGGCGGAATAGATCCTTGGTCGAGAGGGCGAATTTCGGGCGCAGGTTCCGCTCGATGGTCTCGCCGAAGCCGAGGCCGCAACTGCCATGACGGGCAGCGCCACGCGCCAGCTCCAAGGCTTGGTTGATGATGACATCGAACGGCGTGGTGACCGGCGCACGCGGGTCGCTGCTGATCTCGGGCTTCACGCCGAGCTGGCCGAGGGCCGCCAGCTCGTCGAGCAGCAGCATCGGATGGGCGACGAAAAAGCGGCTGAAATGCGTGGCGGCCCCGGCAAAGCTGCCCGAGCCGATATGATGGTAGACATGACGGCGGCCGGCGGGATCGACCACGGTGTGGCCGGCCTGAGCGCCGCCATTGCTGCGAACTACCAGGGCTCCCGGCGCGGCTGCGGCAAGGCGATCGACCATCAGCCCCTTGCCTTCGTCGCCATAAAGCGCGCCGAT
This sequence comes from Rhizobium sp. BK619, assembly GCF_014195245.1. Lineage (NCBI taxonomy): Bacteria > Pseudomonadati > Pseudomonadota > Alphaproteobacteria > Hyphomicrobiales > Rhizobiaceae > Rhizobium > Rhizobium sp. BK619. Next base: position 298,552 of record NZ_JACIBH010000002.1, read on the forward strand.
CACGGCCTGTGCTCGAGTGCTCATCTTCTGCTCCTCAAAATGGTTCCCGGAGCGCGCCGGGGCTTTTGTTCTCTACGATATGAGGCCGGAGCGGTTCAGCTTTTTATGGGAGCTCAGAACCGCTCCAACCTTTGTTTTTTAAACCCCGGGGAAGCCGCCTCGCACCTTTCCCGGCTTAGAAGAACGGCAGCAGGCGGCGCTTCGGGCGTTCGCCGATGGCCTTGGCGACGACTGCTGCCGCTGCACCCGGCCAGCTGGCGGCTACCTCGCCGGCGTCCCGGCCCTCGGTGATCTCGATGATCGAGACCACCAGTTCGGCAATGCGCCTGTAGTCATCGAGCACGAAGGTCCGGCCCGGCAGCAAGGGCTGCCAACTCTGCAGCACCCGGTCGAGCCGCGCGGCTGCATAACCCTCGCGGATAACGATGTGGAAGACCTCGTAGGATCTCTGCGCCATCGCAAGGCATTCTCGGGCGCTCAGACCGCGCGGCGGTTCGATGCCGAAGATGCGGGCGATCTGGTCGGCGGTCAGGCCATTGTGAAGCGGCTCGTCGCCGATGGTGAAGAGATAGCCCTTGCGGCCGCGCCTTTCGAAGGCATCGGTTGACGTTTTGAGGGCTGCCAGAAGGTGGGCGGCGCTGTAACTCTCGCCGTCATTGCCGCCGCCATTGCCTTCGAGCCACAAGGCGCGGATCTGGCTGGCAAGCGAGATGTCGGCCTCGAACTGGGTGGCCTGCAGCGGCGCCGTATCGGTGTACGCATCTCCTACCGCCGCCACCATGATATGCGGATCGGATACCGGCCGGCGGTCATAGATTTCCGATGTCAGGGTGATGAGCCCGCCGCGCATCAGCTCGTGGGCGATCATGCCCATCGAGCCGGTCACATCCGAGGCGATAATAATCGGGGTCGATTGCGGATTGTACGCGCTGTCGCGGCTCTCGCGCGTGGCGAAGCGCGCCGGATCGAACCGGGGGTCGATGCCGGTGGCGCCGAATACTTCGGACCGGCTACGGCCATCCACATGGCGTGCATTGTAGGCCGCCCAGTCGGTTGTGCTGAAACGTCCCATACCCATGGCATCACTCCTTTGCTGTTGCCTTGGCGATCGGGCCTACGGGTTCTGCCCGCTGCCCTCGTTACCAATCATATAGACTTGCAAAGTGCACTTTGCAAGTTGCGATTTGCAAATTGTGTTTTTTTCGATTGGCCGATATGAAACCCCTGGAAACGCTCACCAGGAAGGCATCGATGGCAGAGGCTGAATTCGCGCGGCCGATCGTAACAGTCGACATCGTCTTACTGACGCTGCACGAAGGGCGACTATGCGTGGCTTTGCTGGAACGGTCCGCCGAGCCGTTTGTCGGTGTTCCGGCGCTGATCGGCGGCTATCTGCACACCGATGAGGATGCCGATGCGGAGGCGGCAGTGCGGCGCATCCTCAAAGCCAAGGCAGGGCTTGAGGGCATCTTCTTCGAACAGCTCGGCACCTTCGCTTCCGCGCGGCGCGATCCTCGCGACTGGTCGGTATCGATCGCGTATTTTGCGCTGGTCCCGCAGGGAGCGTTGGAGGGCGCCGCCAGCCCCCTGGAATTGCGGCCGGTCGAGGCTTCAGGCGAACTGCCCTTCGACCATCAGGAGATCGTCACCGCCGCGCTGGCGCGGCTGCGCGGCAAGGGCGCCTACTCGACCATTCCGGCAAGGCTGCTTCCCGAGGTCTTCACGATGTCGGAACTGCAGGCAATCTATGAAACGGTGATGGGCGAGCGGCTGGACCAAAGCGCTTTTCGCCGCAAGGTTAACGATCTTGATCTGCTCGAAGTGGTCGAGGGCGAAAAAAGACAGACCGAGCGCGCCCGGCGGCCGACGACGCTCTATCGGCTGAAGACGCCGGTCGCTGTGTTCGATCGAAGAATTTGAGCGGCCAGCGTTCAGCAGGTCACTCCTGCGCAAGCAATGTCTTTCCCGGGGCAAATTGGCGAGCGTAGAAAATCCGCACGGACAGAACAACGCCGGCGATCAGGACAACCACCCCAGCGACTTCGATCGGGGTTGGCCAACGAGCGTGCACGATAAGTCCGCCGATGACACCGAAGGCTGTTTCCGAAACGATCAGCTGCGCAGCCAGGGCAACGGGCAGGCTCCGTGAGGCAATGTTCCAGGCCCAGACGCCGCCGACGGTTGCCAGCAGCGCGAAAGATGCACCCCAAACATATAAGTTGCCGGCGGCACTCCAGCCGAATCCCAACGCTGGAAGCTGGAAGAGGTCCATCGCGGCACCGACGGGATAGAAGGCCAGCATCAAGACGCCACCCCCGACCAATATCAGGGCCGACCACACACCGGAGGGCATTTCCGGTCGGGCGGCGAGTGCAGCCTGATTGGCGAGAGCGAACCAGACCCACAGCCCTACGGCGGCAAGCGCCAGCGGCACGCCAACCCACAAGGATTCGACGGAGTTCAATCCCTCCGCCGTGAATGCCGTACCATTGACGAGGATAAGGCCGACCAGCACCAGCGCCAGAGGCACCATAAGGGATCGCCACGGCAATGATCCCTGACGCTGATTGCCAATGACCATCAACACGATCGGCACCAGACCGAGAAAGGCCGGAGCGATGACGGGGCCGGCAAAGACGGCTGCTCCGGTCACCGTCAGGAAGTAACCGACATACCCGATGAAGGCGAGCCAGATGGCCTGTAAACAGTTCCGAAGCGTGAGATGGCGCATGACGCGCTTCTCCGAAAACAGAATGTACAGCCCGACCAGACCCGAGACGACATGACGGATGAGGGCGAAATCAAAGGTGGAATAGTCACCGATGATGAAGGGCACAACAAAGTTGAGCGAAAAGGCAAAGGCCGCAAACAGAGCGGCCGACACGCCGACATAGAAGAGTCTGTCCATAATGTTCACCCACTTGACGTCGCGTCACCGGGCCTTCGACCTCGCTGACGCCGGTAGTCGGTTGGCAATCAAGGGAAGCCTTGATCGAATGGGTGAAATTTACTTGCCGAGAGTTCCAGCCGGTACCCGCTGAAAATGAGAACCACCCTCTCGCTGCTCATCCATGCCGCTTTTCATCGGCATTCAACCGCCCTTGACGGATGCCCGGGATGGCTTAGTCTGCCAAATCATCCTCCGGAGCATCTCCATGACGCAGTCCCTGGTCTTCGGCGCCTTCCTGGCGGCGCTCTTCTACGTGCTCATTCCGGGACCCGCCTTTCTGCAGTTGCTCGGCATCGGTGCCGGGCAGGGCCGCAAGGCCGGCGCTTTCTTCATGATGGGACATCTGGTCGGGGATCTCATCTGGTCGTCGCTGGCGCTGATTGCGATCGTCGGCGCGAAGACGATCGGAACCTTCGTCTTCGACCTGCTCGGCCTTGCCTGCGGCTTCTACCTTGCCTGGATCGGCTGGAACGCCGTCAACGCCAAGCCGAAAGCCGAGGGACAGGCTCTGGTGGTGGTCGAGCGGCCGTTTCGCCGCGGGCTGATCTTCGGCGTCACCAATCCCAAGGGCTATCCCGTGGCGCTCGCCACCTTCACCGCACTGGTCGCAGGCTCAGCCGGGGCGCTGGATTTCGAGGCCTTGCCGATGCTTCTCGGCGTGTCCTTCGTCGGTTTCGTCACGGCCGACATCATCCTGATCGGCGTCATCGGCGCCGGCGCGGTGCGCCGCTTCTATCGCGCGCACGAGCGGTTGATCGTGCGCTGCTCCGGCGTCCTCTTCATGGGGTTTGCCGCTCAGGCACTCTGGCACGCCACACCCGGCCTCATCGGCTGGCGCAAGGCCTGATTTAGAGTCTAGCTATCCAGGAAATTGACGATCGATTTCAGCGTCTCGACCTCATCGGGATCGCCGATCGACATGGCGATCTGCAACTGATTTTTGTAATAATCGAGGAAATTGAAGCTGGTGCCGTCGGTGACGCTGGAGAGATCGATGACGTTGCCGAGCGGATCGATCGCATGCATCGGCAGCGGCTCGGAGATCGCAGCGTAGGTGCTTTGGTCGATCAGGCCGCTGTCGAAACTCTGACGCGCGTAATTGCGCAATTCGCCAGGGCTGACCGCGGTGAAATCCGGACCTTCATCACTATTGTCGTCGATCTGGAACGAGGCCGGGGCGGGAGCTCTGGTCTCGATTTCAATATGAGAGGTCTTCGAACTTTTTGCGTTATTAGGATTGTTTTTAAATAGCAAACTCTGAGAAGACCGCACAGAAAAAATTTCCATGGCGCATGTCCCCGTACAGGAAGAAACATGGGGAAACTAGCGCTCGCCCGCGATTCGCGTCAATCGTTAACGATTGGTTAATTCTAGCCGTCAATTTTTGTCCACCAGATTTTGCAGGCGAGGCAAAAGGTCCTTCCCGCATACCAATTCTACGACAGCTCTCCTATATTGACGAACCCGTGCATGCCAAAAAGGAATTCTCCGATGCCTTCTCCCCATGATTTCAATCCGGCGCTGGTGACTTGGGACGGCCTTCACGGCCTGCCGCGTTTCGATGCTGTCGATGACGGCGATTTCGCCGCCGCCTTCGAAGCGGCGCTTGCTGCCCATGAGCGGGAGATCGACGAGATCGCCGGAAATGCCGAGGCGCCGACATTCGACAATACGGTCACGGCGCTGGAGATAGCCGGCGATGCACTGTCGCGCGTTTCGGCGCTGTTCTGGAACAAGGCGGGCGCCCATACCAATGATGTGATCCAGGCGCTGGAGCGGGAGATCTCGCCGAAGATGTCGCGCCACTATTCGAAGATCGGCATGAATGCCGCGCTCTTTTCCCGCATCGACACGCTTTGGGAGAAACGCGAAAGCCTCGGCCTGACGCTCGAGCAGACGCGTGTGCTGGAGCGCCACTGGAAAGGCTTCGTCAAATCAGGCGCCAAGCTCGAGAAGGCCCAGCAGGAGAAACTCGCAGCGATCAATGAAAAGCTTGCCGGCCTCAGCACGCAATTCGGCCAGAATGTGCTCGCCGACGAGAAGGCCTGGGCACTCACGCTGTCTTCTGGAGCCGAGCTCGACGGGCTGCCGGAATTTTTGCGCGACGCCATGGCCGCAGCTGCACGCGAACGCGGTGAAGAGGGCAAATATGCGGTGACGCTGTCACGCTCGATCATCGAGCCGTTCCTGACCTTTTCGGAGCGCCGCGACCTGCGCGAGCAGGCATTCAAGGCGTGGGTGGCGCGCGGCGAAAATGACGGCGAGACGGACAATCGCGCCGTTATCCGAGAAACACTGGCGCTGCGCCATCAGGTGGCGAGCCTGCTTGGTTACGGCAATTTCGCCGAGCTGAAGCTCGACAACACGATGGCAAAGACGGCGGAGGCGGTGAACGACCTGCTCAAGGCGGTCTGGGCGCGGGCGGTGAAACGCGCCGGCGAGGAGGAGGCCGATATCGCGGCGCTGATCGCCGAGGAAGGCCGCAACCACGAGGTGATGCCCTGGGACTGGCGCCATTACGCCGAAAAGATTAGGGCGCGGAAATTCGATTTTTCCGAGGCCGAGCTCAAGCCCTATCTGCGGCTCGAGAAGATCGTCGAAGCCTGCTTCGACGTGGCCGGCCGGCTCTTCGGCATCCGCGCCGTCGAGAAGAAGGGCGTGGCCGCCTATCATCCGGATGTCAGGGTGTTCGAAATCAGGGATCGCGAAGATCGGCTGGTCGCGCTTTTCCTTGGCGATTATTTTGCCCGCGGCTCGAAACGATCAGGCGCCTGGATGAGCTCGCTGCAATCGCAGCATAGGCTGGAGCTGAAGAACGGCCGCCAAGGCGAGCTGCCGATCATCTACAATGTCTGCAACTTCGCCAAACCCGCCGAGGGCAAGCCGGCGCTGCTGTCGCTCGACGATGCCCGCACGCTGTTCCACGAATTCGGCCACGCGCTGCACGGCATGCTTTCTGATGTCACCTACCCCTCGGTCTCCGGCACCGGCGTTTCGCGCGATTTCGTCGAGCTGCCGTCGCAGCTTTACGAGCACTGGCTGACGGTGCCCGCTATTCTGAAGCGCTATGCCGTGCATGTCGAAACCGGCGAGCCGATGCCGCAGGCGCTGCTCGACAAGGTGCTGGCGGCGCGCACCTTCAATGCCGGCTTCAACACCGTCGAGTTCACCTCGTCGGCGCTTGTTGATATGGCCTTTCACACGCGGGAGGCGGTTGCGGATCCGATGGCGGTGCAGGCAGAGGTGCTGGCCGAGATCGGTATGCCGAAATCGATCGTCATGCGTCATGCGACGCCGCACTTCCAGCACATCTTCTCCGGCGGTTATTCGGCCGGCTATTACTCTTATATGTGGTCGGAGGTGCTCGACGCCGACGCCTTTGCCGCCTTCGAGGAGACGGGAGACGCCTTCAATGGCGAGATGGCGCGCAAGCTCAAGGAAAACATCTATTCGGTCGGCGGCTCGGTCGATCCGGAGGACGCCTACAAGGCTTTCCGCGGCAAGCTGCCGAGCCCGGATGCGATGCTGGTCAAAAAGGGACTTTCGACCTTCGAGGAATTGACAGGCAGCGACGCCTAAGACAATTTGATGACACGCTTCGATGCGGCATGGCGGTAGCCATGCCGCAGCTTTTGCGCGTTTCCCCTCTTTCGCAAACGCAAAAAAAACTGTATGGACGCCCCAAACCAATAGGCGCGTCCTCAAGAGCGTGCGCCGCAGCCTCAGAGATTTCACATATGGCACTTCGCAATATCGCGATCATCGCGCACGTTGACCATGGCAAGACGACCCTGGTGGATGAGCTTCTCAAGCAGTCCGGCTCGTTCCGCGAAAATCAGCGTGTCGCTGAACGCGTGATGGACTCGAACGATCTCGAAAAAGAACGCGGCATCACCATTCTCGCCAAGGCAACCTCGGTCGAGTGGAAGGGTGTCCGTATCAACATCGTCGATACCCCCGGCCACGCCGACTTCGGCGGTGAAGTCGAGCGCATTCTCTCGATGGTGGACGGCGCGATCGTTCTCGTCGATGCGTCCGAAGGCCCGATGCCGCAGACCAAGTTCGTCGTCGGCAAGGCGCTGAAGGTCGGCCTTCGCCCGATCGTTGCGATCAACAAGATCGACCGTCCGGATGGCCGCCACGAAGAAGTCATCAACGAAGTCTTCGACCTTTTCGCCAATCTCGACGCGACCGACGAGCAGCTCGACTTCCCGATCCTTTACGGTTCCGGTCGCGACGGCTGGATGAACGTCAATCCGGAAGGCCCGAAGGACCAGGGTCTTGCACCTCTGCTCGACCTCGTGCTCAAACATGTGCCGGAGCCGACCGTTCACGAAGGCCCGTTCACGATGATCGGCACGATCCTCGAAGCCAACCCTTTCCTCGGCCGTATCATCACCGGCCGCATCAATTCCGGTTCCATCAAGCCGAACCAGGCGGTGAAGGTTCTTCACGCCGACGGCAAGACGATCGAAACCGGCCGCATCTCCAAGATCCTCGCCTTCCGCGGTATCGAGCGCACGGCGATCGACGAAGCGCATCAAGGCGATATCGTTGCGATCGCCGGCCTTTCCAAGGGCACGGTCGCCGACACCTTCTGCGATCCCTCGGTCACCGAGCCGCTGCAGGCGCAGCCGATCGACCCGCCGACCGTCACCATGTCCTTCATCGTCAACGACAGCCCGCTGGCGGGCACCGAAGGCGACAAGGTGACCTCACGCGTTATCCGCGACCGTCTGTTCAAGGAAGCTGAAGGCAACGTCGCCCTGAAAATCGAAGAAGCCGAAGGCAAGGATTCGTTCTACGTGTCCGGTCGCGGCGAACTTCAGCTCGCCGTTCTCATCGAAACCATGCGTCGCGAAGGCTTCGAGCTTGCCGTGTCGCGTCCGCGCGTCGTCATGCACAAGGATGAAAGCGGCCAGCTTCTGGAGCCGATCGAAGAAGTCGTCGTCGACGTCGACGAAGAACATTCCGGCGTCGTCGTCCAGAAGATGTCCGAGCGCAAGGCCGAAATGGTCGAGCTGCGTCCGTCGGGCGGCAATCGTCTTCGCCTGCGTTTCTACGCACCGACCCGCGGCCTGATCGGCTACCAGTCGGAACTGCTGACGGATACGCGCGGCACGGCGATCATGAACCGCCTGTTCCACGACTACCAGCCCTACAAGGGCGTGATCGGTGGCCGCGTCAACGGCGTGCTGCTCGCCAATGCTCCCGGCGAAGCCGTCGCCTATGCGATGTTCAACCTGGAAGACCGCGGCCCGATGATCATCGAGCCGGGTGAAAAGGTCTATGCCGGCATGATCATCGGCATCCACACGCGCGACAACGATCTCGAAGTGAATGTCCTGAAGGGCAAACAGCTGACCAACATCCGCGCCGCCGGCAAGGACGAAGCCGTCAAGCTGACGCCGCCGATCCGCATGACGCTTGATCGTGCGCTTTCCTGGATCCAGGAAGACGAGCTGATGGAAGTGACGCCGAAGAATATTCGTCTGCGCAAGATGTATCTCGACGCAAACGACCGCAAGCGTTTCGAAAAGTCCAAAGCGGCTCTCTGAGAGCTTCAAAGCATCCTTGGAAACCCCGGCCCTCGTGCCGGGGTTTTTTATTGTGCGCCGCGCTGATTCCGACTTGTGACAATCGTTAAAAAAGCGTTAAATTTTATCTGTCGTCCACATATCAAGTCTGTGGGCAATCGATCACGATGCGCTGGCTGCATATGGTTAATTGCCTTCGGCGGGACCAGAGTAAACGTTATGAAGACGTTGTCGATCGATGTTCGGCGGGCCGAACCACACGATGCCCGAGCCATATCGGAAACGCACAGGCTTGCCTGGCAGCACACATACGCAGGCATTATCCCGCATCGGGCGCTGACGCAGATGATCGAGCGGCGCGGTGAAAACTGGTGGCGCAAAGCGACGCGTGGACCGGCGACGCTCCTGGTTCTCGATGTCGCCGGAACGGTTGCCGGCTACGCAACGCTCGGCCTCAACCGCGCCCGCGCTTTGCCGCAGGAAGGCGAAATCTACGAGCTCTATCTTCGGCCGGAATATCAGGGCATCGGCCTCGGCCGGATGCTGTTCGGCGAGGCGCGCCGGCTGCTGAAGTCGCTCGGCTGCAACGGGCTGGTCGTCTGGTGCCTCGAGGAAAACGAGACCGCCGGCCGGTTCTACCGCCATCACGGCGGTGTCGATTTCTGCGAAGGCATGGAAAATTTCGACCACAAGCAGCTGAAGAAGATCGGCTTCATCTGGAATTGACCGGCTCGGTCGGCAGTCGCCTGTTTCCAATTCGGAAGTTTCGAGTTCTTTGCGCCGATGCCATCACGCATTGGTGATCTCAAATGTTGCGTTGCGAGATGAAACTGATTATCTGGCTGCGATAAATTCAACCCCGCGGGAGTTCCTATGCGCATCGACGCCATTTCCATCGGTAATAATCCACCTGAGGACGTCAACGTTATCGTCGAGGTTCCGGTCGGCGGCCATCCCATCAAGTATGAAATGGACAAGGAAGCCGGCACGCTGGTCGTCGATCGTTTCCTCTACACGCCGATGACCTATCCGGGCAATTATGGTTTCGTGCCGCACACGCTGTCTGAGGACGGCGACCCGATCGACGTGCTGATCGCCAGCACCCGCCCGCTGGTTCCGGGCTGCGTCATCAATGTTCGCCCGATCGGCGTCCTGAAGATGGAAGACAATTCCGGCAAGGACGAAAAGATCATCGCCGTGCCGTCGCCGAAGCTGACGCTGCGTTATGAGAAGGTAAAGGACTACACCGATCTTCCCGAGATCACGCTGAAGCAGATCGAGCACTTTTTCGAGCACTACAAGGATCTGGAGCCCGGCAAGTGGGTGAAGATCTACGGCTGGGGCGATTCCAAGGAAGCCGGCCAGCTTATCCTCGAAGCTGTCGAGCGTGCCAAGAAGACCAAAGGCTGATTGTTCAGCCTAACAAGGTTTCGAGCCTTTTTGCCAAATCCTCCGGGTCGCCATCGATCCGGAGGATTTTTTTACGCGCGGTGTCGCCGGAGACGAGGCTGATGCTGGATTTGGGGATGCGCAGCGATTGGGCGATCAAAAGGATCAGGGCCTTGTTGGCCTTGCCCTTTTCCGGGACGGATGTGACGCGCGCTTTCAGGTGCTTTTCGCCCTCGCCATCCGCCTCGATGCCATCGATCGCGTCACGCCCGCCATTCGGCGTCAGCCGGACGGCGAAGCGGACATGATCATCGAAAAGGTTCCAGGGACGGCTCAAGCGACCAGCGGATACAGCGTTGTCCAAAGCAAAGTGCGCAGGAAGAAAATGATCAGCAGCAGGATGATCGGCGAAATGTCGATGCCGCCAAGGTTCGGCAACCGGCTGCGGATCGGCTTCAGCACCGGTTCGGTGACGTTATACAGGAATGTGCCGACCGAATTGACGAACTGATTGCTGGAGTTGATGACGTTAAAGGCATACAGCCAGGAAAAAATGGCACTGGCAATCAGGATCCAGGTGTAAATATTCAAAGCCAAATCAATGGTTTGAAACAGCGCAAACATCGTCTTCTCCAATTCGTTGTTGACAGACATGTAGACATTGGCGACTAAACGAGCAAGTGCCGTGTGGGAACGCGCGGTGAATCATGTTTAACGGGCGGCCTTGCAGCTATTCCCGCGCCCGTCTCCTCGGAAAACATCCATGTCGTTTTCGCCCACCGGAGACCGTTTTGCCGCGTTCCGGCATTCGTCCTACACGCGGTTCTTCCTAGCGCGCTTCCTGCTGTCCTTCTCGCAGCAGATCGTCAGCGTCGCCGTCGGCTGGCAGATGTACGACCAGACAGGCAAGGCGATCTATCTCGGCCTGATCGGTCTCGTGCAGTTCCTGCCGTCGCTGCTGCTGATGCTGGTCACCGGTTCGGTGGCCGACCGGTACAATCGCCGGGCGATCGCCGCCCTCTGCTCGCTGGTGAGTGCGCTCTGCACGCTGGCGCTGCTGATCATGACTGTAATGGGGACCTTCACGCCCCTGCCGGTTTTCGCCGTGCTTTTGATCTTCGGCATCGAACGCGCCTTCATGTCGCCGGCGGTGCAGTCTCTCGCGCCCAATCTCGTGCCGGAGCATGCGCTGTCGAATGCGATCGCCTGGAATTCATCGTCCTGGCAGCTCGCGGCGATCACCGGGCCGGTGATCGGCGGTCTGCTCTACGGCGTCAGCGCGACGACCGCCTATACGGTGGCGGTGATCTTTTCCATCCTCGGGGCGGCTCTTCTCTACATGATCCCGAAGCCTGAACAGAAGACGACGGGCGAGGCCAAGAGCTGGGCGATGATCCTCGGCGGCTTCAGTTTCATCCGCGCCGAGAAGGTGGTGCTCGGGGCGATCTCGCTCGATCTGTTTGCCGTGCTGCTCGGCGGCGCGACGGCACTGATGCCGATCTTCGCCCGCGATATCCTGACGCTCGGCCCCTGGGGGCTTGGCCTGCTGCGCGCGGCACCTGGGCTAGGCGCCATCGTCATGGCGATCTTCCTTGCCGCCTATCCGCTCAAACACCGCGCCGGCATTTACATGTTCATCGGTGTTGCCCTGTTCGGCCTGGGAACCATCGTCTTCGGCATGTCGACCAACACCGAGGTCTCGATCGCGGCGCTGGCGCTGATGGGGGCGGCCGACATGGTGTCAGTCTATGTGCGCGAGAGCCTGATTGCGCTCTGGACGCCGGATCAGCTGCGCGGCCGCGTCAATGCGGTCAACATGGTCTTCGTCGGCGCTTCGAACGAACTCGGCGAATTCAGGGCGGGCACGATGGCATCGATCTTCGGCGCGGTGCCGGCGGTCGTTATCGGCGGAATCGGGACTTTGGCGGTGGCGGCGATCTGGGCTTCGAGTTTCCCCAAATTGCGCCGGATCGATACGCTCGACGCGCCCAGCACGTGAGATAGCGCGGATACGCAGTATTTTACGCGGGAAGCGTGATCGAAGAGGCGGCCTTTGCCGGTTTGCCCTCGAAGACGATATCGAGGAATTCGCTCAGCCAGGCTTTCAGCGGCGCGTCGAACAGCATGCGGCCTTCGAGATGTTCGCGGCCCTGCTGGGCGTTCGGCAGGATGAAGCGGTGCGCGCCATGCACCACCCAGCGATGCATCATCACCCGGGTCAGTTCGGCATGGAACTGCAGGCCCCAGGCGTTGCCGTCATAGCGGAAGGCCTGGTTCGGATAGGTATCGCCTTCGGCCAGCAGATCGGCGCCGTGCGGCAGTTCGAAGCCTTCGCGGTGGAAATGATAGACCATCTTCGGCCAATGCATCAGCAGGCGGCCCTTCTCCGTCGGGTGGAGCGGATACCAGCCGATCTCCGTCGAGCCGTCGGCATTCGACTGGACCTTGCCGCCGAGATGACGCACCAGCATCTGCGCGCCGAGGCAGATACCGAGATAGGGGCGTTTTTCCCGCAACGGAATGTCGATCCAGCCGATCTCCTTCTTGACGAAGTCGTCAGGATCATTGGCGCTCATCGGCCCGCCGAAGACGACGGCGCCGGCATGGTCTTGAAGCGTCGTCGGCAGCGGTTCGCCGAGAACCGGGCGGCGGATATCGAGGCGATAGCCCTTTTCGACGAGCAATTGGCCGACACGGCCGGGGCTCGACCGTTCCTGATGCAGGACGATGAGGATCGGGCGCCTGTCGCGGTCCGGCTTTTGCTCAGTCGCTATCATCTTGTGCAACCCGGACATCCGTCACCCTGGCGGCCGCCTCCTGCCGCTTCTGGATGCGCTCGCGCGAGGAGACGCCGAGCAGATCGGCGATCCGCCAGATCACATGGTCCTCCATTTCGCTGCGTTCGCCATCGGCATAGACGATGTCCCAGAGAATGCCGATCAGCTCCAGCCGTTGCTCGGTATTGAGGTGGCGTTTCAGGTCGGCGGTGAAGCGATAATAGTCGACGGCAGTGCTTTCGGCCTCAAGGCCGGCCGCCATCAGGGCATCCAGCTGCTTGCCGTCGAGCGCATATTGCTCCTTCAATAGCTTGCGCAGCCGCTTCTTCTCGCTGGCTTTGATCTGACCGTCGGCTTCCATGACCTGCATACAGAGGGCGGCCACTGCGATGCGCGGATCATCAGGGGCAAAACCTTTCTTGGGGTGATCGGCGGTGAGCTTCTGGAAGAATGCCTGAAAGCGTTCGAACATGCGGTTTTCGTTCCATTTCAGAAAAGGCGGAGCCGCGTCTTGGGTTCCGGGTCCACCCTGGGGTCGCGAACGCCGGGATCATCCGGCAGGCCGCCAAAGAAAGGTTTCGCTTCGCCCGGTGCGGGCGTTTTGCCGCTGACGGGTTCGACGGGCTTCGATTTTGCCGGCGCCGGCGTCGGGCGCACAGCCTCAGCGATCGTCGCGGCGCGTTCCAGTTCGATGATCCGATGGTCGTTGACCGGGCTTTCCGGCCTGACGTCGCGCAGCGGCGGCAAGGTCTTCAGGGCGGTTTCGATGGGCGGCACTGAGCCGTCTTCGAGCGGACCCTCGATCTGGCCGAAGGGCGCCTTCCATTCGAAAGCGTCGAGGCGGCCGGTCACCGGTGACACCGGCAGCCATTTGTCCGACACGAAACCATCAGCCACCCAGGCCGGATCGCGCGGGGCTTTCAGCGCCTGGGCCAGCCAGTGGCGCACGCGGCCCTGGTCTCCGGTCTCGGCTTCCTCGATGTCGGCCAAAAGCAGGAAGGCGGCTTCACGCGGCTGCATACGGGCGGCCGCTTCCGCCTTGGCGCGGGCCTTGGCGAATTCCTGCGCGTCGAGTGCGGCCTGGGCGACGACGAGAAGGGATTCGACGTTGTTTGGGCGCAGCCCCTCCAGCCGTTCGGCGCGCTTCAGCCGGTCGAGCGTGGAATCGCCGCTGCGGGCCCTGACATAGGCCTGGCCGATCTCGGGATGCGGTGCCGATTTCCATGCCTGTTCGAGGATCGAGGCGGCCTTGCGCACCCCGCCTTCGCGAAACAGCGCCTTTGCGGCAATGAGGGCTGCCGGAATGAAATCGGCGGCGAGCTTCAGCGCCTGTTGCGCGTCGTCGCGGGCGCCGGCCGGGTTGCCTTCCAGCTTCTCGCCGGCGCGCGCCGTCAACAGGACCGCGTGCAGACGGTTGGCGTCGGCCTTTTCGACGACACGGGCGGCCTTTTGCTGTTCGAGCAGGCGGATCGCATCGTCCCAGCGGCCGGCCTGGCTGCGATATTCGAGGGTCGCCTGTGCGGCCCAGGGCAGATAAGGCGCGGTGTCGGCAGTCTTCTCGGCATATTGCCGGGCGGCCTCGTTGGCGCCGAGCCGGCGGGCCTCCAGATAGAGGCCGCGCAGACCGAGTTCGCGTGTCTCGGGATCGTTGGCCATGGCCTCGAACTTGGCGCGCGCCTCATCGTAGCGGCCTTCGATCAGAGCGGCCTGGGCTTCGAGCAGGCTGATCAGCGGCTCCTGATCGGCGCGGATGAGGCCGCGCGAGCGGGCCGCCATCTTGCGGGCGAGAGCCGCATTGCCGGCGCCGGCGGCGATCAGGCCGGTCGACAGCGCCTGATAACCGCGGTCTCGCTTGCGGGCACGGAAATACCGCGTCACCGAATGCGGCGAGGTCCAGACCAGGCGGACGAACCACCAGGCAATCATCACGGCGGCGATGAGAGCGATGATCGCGCTGGCGGCGACGATCAGTTTCGTCTGGTAGATCTGGCCCTCCCAGATCAGCGAGAGGTCGCCGGGACGATCGGCGAGCCAGGAGAAGCCATAGGCGAGAAGCAGCACGAAGAGGGCGAAGGCGACAAGGCGGATCAGCATGGTCTCATCCCTCCTTGCCGGTGCCGGAAACCGCTTTCGACAGCGCCCCGCCGACCAGTTCCTCGACGCGGATACGCGCTTCGAGCGATTGTTTGAAGGCGGCGGACGCCTGCTTGCCGGGAGCCGGCAGGTTGTTCCATTCGGCGGAAGCGCCCGGCAAATCGCCGCTCTTCACCTTGTCCTCCATGCGGGCGGCGATGGCTTCGACGCTATCGCCCTCGATATTGCCGACGGGACGGACCGATACCAGCGACTTGGCGCTCGACATCAGCCGGTCCGACCAGCTCTCGTTCGGATCCGGCTGGTTAACGGCTTCGACGATCGCCGTGGCGACATCGGGAACCTGACGCATGAGTTCGGCGCGCGAGGGAATGCCGGTTTCGGCAAAGGCTCGGAGGTCGGCAACGGCGGGATCGTCAGGGGCGACGCCGGCGAATGTATCCAGTTCGGCCAGGAAAGGCCCGCCGCGATCGATCGCCGCCTTGAGGGCGGCGGCCGCGATCGCCCGGGCGACGGCGACATCCTCGCGCGGTTCATTCAACTTCTTTTCGGCCTCGTCGAGACGCTTGGCGATATCGGCGCCGCTCGTCGTCTGCTGCTCGGAAGACTGGGCCAGGGTGGCGCGCAGCTGGTCGACCTGGCCGGTCAGCTCGGTAATCTTCTGGTTGAGTGCCTCGACATTCGCCGAATCGGCCGGTGCGGCGGCTGAGGGCGCCTTGGCAGTCGTTTCCAGCGCGGCGATACGCTTTTCAAGCGCACCGTCATCTGTACTCGCCGGATTGGCGGCAAGATTGGCAACGGTCTGTTTCAAGCCATCGATCTCGCCGGTAAGATCGGCGATGTCAGGCGATGTCGCCAGCGGCGCGGAGGAACCCGGGAGATAGCCGGCATATTGAATGGCGCCGGCGCCAAGCAGCGCCACCAGGCCGCCAAAGATGCCGGCGGCGATCAGACCGGAGGTGGCGGCGCGCCGCGGCTGTTCGGGAGGCGGCGCGAAGGCAGGCTCCGGGGCTGCCGGCTCCTCCTCCGGCGCATCCGTTGCAGGCTGGTCCTCTTGTTCGGCTGGTTCGTGTTCGGCTTGTTCCTGCTCGGTTCGTGCCTGTTCGAACTGCGGCGCAGCCTCGGTTTCGGGCGTCACGCCGGCATCGGCGGTGCTGTTGTCGGCGTCGCCGACATCCTTCTCAACCGGCTTTTCGGTATCGGCTGCAGAGGCGAAATCCTGTGCTTCGAGGTCGATCGTGACCGGCTCGTCGGCGCTCTTCGAATGGCGTGGCGGGTTTCCCGATACCATGAGGTCCTCTTTATCCTGCATTGCAACGAAACTAGACAGTGATGCCAATTAAGGGAAGAGGTTAGATCAAATTTGGGCGGCTAAAGCATTCAAAGCAGCGACAAAAGACTTTTCTCATCCGGCATCGGCGCAATCGCCGCATTTTTTTTCAAAGCCGCCGGGATGGCTTGCGCCACCGCCTCGCTGAGGCAGAGAAGGCGGATTCCGCTTTCCTCCCGCAGGGCCAAACGGAGTTCCGCCACGCCAAAAAAATCGTCGGCCGTTTGCCGTGAGTAGAAGAGAACCGCGTCCGGCCGACCGCCCGCAAAAATCGCTTCGATCTCGGCCTGGCCGGGGACGACAGGCTGCATGCGATAACATTCAGCGACGGAAAAGCCGATGCCGCGTTGGCGCAATCCGGCTTCGAAGGTTTCCGCGCGCGGCGTGCCGGCAAGGTAGAGCAGGCCGTCCGCTGCCTGGGCGCCGACCAGCTCGGCGAGATCGCGGCCATTGCCGGTAGATGAAGCGACCGAACCGAAGCCGAGGCTGCGCGCTGCCTCCGCCGTCGTCTCACCAACCGCGAAAAGCGGGCGGGCAAAATGCGGACGGAGTTGCTCACCGAGAGCGGAGAGGACCCTGACGGCTTCGGCGCTGGTTACGGCGATCGCGCCGCTGGTTCTTGCAAGCGCGGCCGCGGCAGCAATGCTGTCGTGCACCGGCCGACGCAGAGGCAGCAGCAGCGGCTCGTGGCCCATGTCGCGCAGACGTTGTGCGGTTTTTTCAGCCGAATGCGCGGGGCGGGTAACGAGCACGCGCATGGCCGCGTCAGTGCCAGTCGTCGAAAAAGGCGCTGCCGGCCCTTGCGCGCACGTCCTGGCCGGCGCGGGTGCCGAGTGCGGCCGCATCGCGGCGGTGGCCGTCGGTCGTCACCGCATGCTGGCTGCGGCCGTCGGGGGTGATGATGAGGCCGGAGAAGCGGATCAGATCGCCTTCGCAGACGGCATAACCGCCGATCGGTGTGCGGCAGGAGCCGTCGAGCGCGGCGAGGAAGGCGCGTTCGCAGGAGACGGTGTCGAAGGTCGCTGCATCGTTGACCGGCGCCAGCAGATCGTCGATCTGAGTATCGCCGATGCGGCTTTCGAGGCAGATCGCCCCCTGCGCCGGCGCCGGCGGGAAGGTGTCGGGGTCGAGAATATCTGTGAGAACCTCGACCTTGCCCAGGCGTTTCAGGCCGGCAAGGGCCAGCAAGGTGGCGTCGACCTGGCCTTCTTCGAGCTTGCGCAGGCGCGTTTCCACCAGGCCGCGGAAGGTCACGACATTGATATCGGGCCGCATGCGGCGGATCAGCGCCTGGCGGCGCAGCGATGAGGAACCGACGGTGGCGCCATGCGGCAGGTCGATCAGTTTGGGCGCGGTGCGGCCGATGACGGCGTCGCGGATATCCTCGCGCGGCAGATAGGCGGAGAGATGGAGCCCGTCGGGCAGCTTCGTCGGCATGTCCTTGGCTGAGTGCACGGCGAAATCCAGCTCGCCGGATACAAGTTGCTGTTCGAGCTCCTCGGTGAAGAGGCCCTTGCCGCCGATCTCGGCCAGCGAACGGTCGGTGATGCGATCGCCCTTGGTCGTCAGCACGACGATCTCGAACATCTCCTCGGGCAGATGATGCGCCGCCATCAGCCTGTCGCGGGCCTCATGCGCCTGGGCAAGCGCCAGCGGGCTGCCCCGCGTGCCGATCCGGAAAGGTTTTGTTTGCATCCGCTCAGTTCCGTTGTTACCGGAGTTCTCGTAAACGGGTTTCCATCCCATCGCAATCAACGAACAGGCCTCATGGTTCCCTTTCTGCGCATCCTTGGCATCGAAACGAGCTGCGACGAGACCGCGGCTGCCGTCGTCGAGCGCGATGCGGAGGGAAATGCCAATGTGCTCTCCGACGTGGTGCTGTCCCAGCTCGACGAGCATAGCGCCTATGGCGGCGTGGTGCCGGAGATTGCGGCGCGCGCCCATGTCGAGGCGCTGGACGAGCTGATCGAGGAGGCGCTGAAGCGCGCCAATGTGTCGCTTGATGAGGTCGACGCCATCGCCGCCACATCAGGGCCGGGGCTGATCGGCGGGCTGCTGGTGGGATTGATGACCGGCAAGGCGATCGCGAGGGCCGCCGGCAAACCGCTCTATGCGGTCAACCATCTCGAAGGCCATGCGCTGACGGCGCGGCTGACCGATGGGCTTGCCTTTCCCTATCTGATGCTGCTCGTTTCCGGCGGCCATACCCAGCTGATCCTGGTGCGCGGCGTCGGCGAGTATCAGCGCTGGGGCACGACGATCGACGATGCGCTCGGCGAGGCTTTCGACAAGACGGCAAAGCTGCTCGGTCTGCCCTATCCCGGCGGCCCGGCGGTGGAACGCATGGCGCGGGACGGCAATCCCGACCGCTTCGCGTTTCCGCGGCCGTTGGTCGGCGAGGCGCGGCTCGATTTCTCCTTCTCCGGGCTGAAGACGGCGGTGCGGCAGGCGGCACAGGATATCGCCCCGCTCAGCGATCAGGACGTGGCCGATATCTGCGCCTCGTTCCAGAAAGCAATTTCGCGGACGCTGAAGGACCGCATCGGCCGTGGCCTGCAGCGGTTCAAGACGGAATTCGCCGCGACTAATGAGAAGCCGGCGCTCGTCGTTGCCGGCGGTGTCGCCGCCAATCTCGAACTGCGCGGCACGCTGCAGGCACTCTGCGACAAAAACGGCTTCCGCTTCATTGCGCCGCCGCTGCACCTCTGCACCGACAATGCGGTGATGATCGCCTGGGCGGGACTGGAGCGCATGGTGACGGGCGCTGCGCCGGATCCGCTCGACGTCCAGCCGCGTTCGCGCTGGCCGCTCGATTCCAATGCGGAAACGCTGATCGGTTTCGGCAAGAGGGGGGCCAAGGCATGAGCGAAAACATTGCCGTCGTCGGATCGGGAGCTTTCGGAACGGCGCTCGCCGCCGTCATCGCCCTTGCCGGCCGCAGCGCGGTGACGCTTGTCGGGCGCAATCCGTCGCTGATTTCAGATCTGAAGGCCGAACGGCTGCATGATGCAGCACTGCCCGGCATAAACCTGCCCGATACGCTGGAATTTGCCGCCGAGCCGGAGGCGATCGCCGGCGCATCCATCGTGCTTTTTGCCATGCCGTCGCAGGCGCAGGCCGATGCGGCCCGGCAATACGGCCCTTATCTCGCCAAGGATGCCATCGTCGTCACCTGCGCCAAGGGCATCGAGCGGGCGACCGGCAATCTTTTGACCGACATGTTGGAACGGGAACTGCCGGACCATTCCGTCGCTGTGCTCTCCGGCCCGGGTTTTGCCGCCGATATCGCCAAGGGCCTGCCGACGGCGATGGCGATCGCGGCTGAGGATATGGAAGTCGCCGAGCGGCTCGCTCAGGCGATATCAGGCCGGACCTTCCGGCTTTATGCCTCCAGCGACCGCATCGGCGTGCAGCTCGGCGGCGCATTGAAGAATGTGCTGGCGATCGCCTGTGGCATCGTCGAAGGCGGCGGCATCGGCGATTCCGCCCGTGCGGCGCTGATTGCGCGCGGGCTTGCGGAAATGTCGCGCTTCGTCGTCGCCAAGGGCGGGCAGGCCGATACGGTGCGCGGGCTTTCCGGTCTCGGCGATCTGGTGCTGACGGCAACCAGCCATCAATCGCGCAACCTGCGCTTCGGCATCGCGCTCGGACGCGGCGAAAAGGTCGATCCGCTGCAGGGCGCGCTGGTGGAAGGTGCGCTTGCCGCTTCCGTCGCCTCGCGGCTTGCCGCGGAGCTTGCAGTCAGCATGCCGATCACCGACGCCGTTTCCGCCATCATCGACGGCAGGCTCGATATAGCAGAAGCGATCGAGCAGCTGATGACGCGCCCCATTACCACCGAATAGGAGACAGACATGCTTTTCGCCCTTCTCTGCAAGGACAAACCGGGCCATCTGAATGTGCGCATGGAAACACGGCCGACGCATCTTGAGTATCTGAACGGGCTGAACGCCGAGGGCACGCTGAAGATCGCCGGCCCGTTTCTCGATGATGAGGGCAAGGCCTGCGGCAGCCTGATCATCGTCGAAGCGGAGACGAAGGAGGCGGCGCGAGCGCTTGCCGATGCCGATCCTTATGCCAAGGCCGGCTTGTTCCAAAGCGTCGAGGTCAAGGCCTACAACTGGGTCTTCAACAAGCCGGAGGCGTGAGGCATGGCGCACTGGCTTTATAAATCGGAACCTGCCTCCTGGTCCTGGGAGCAGCAGAAGGCGGCCGGCGAAAAGGGCACGGAATGGACCGGCGTTCGCAACTATCTGGCGCGCAACAACATGCGAGCGATGCAGATCGGCGACAAGGGCTTCTTCTACCATTCCAATGATGGGCTGGAGATCGTCGGGATCGTCGAAGTCTCAGCCCTGTCGCAGCCCGATTCCACCGCCAAGGGCGATCCGAAGTGGGATTGCGTCCCGCGCCGTCATGGACATGCCGAAGCCGGTGACGCTGAAGGATGTCAAGGCGAGCGAAAAGCTCGCCAAGATGTCGCTCGTCACCTCCATGCGCCTTTCCGTGCAACCGGTGACGGATGACGAATGGGCCGAAGTCTGCCGTATGGGCGGACTGGACAATCCGCCGCGTTGAAAACCGATCCGGAAGCCTTTATCCGCGCCAATACCAGCGTGATGGCGCCGCCGCATGTGCCGGAGATCTCTCTCCATCTGGCCAGTGAAGCGCATGAACTCTGGCTGAAGACGGAGGAGGAGCTGGAGGCGATCGGCTTGCCGCCGCCCTTCTGGGCTTTTGCCTGGGCGGGCGGCCAGGGACTGGCGCGCTACATCCTCGATCATCCCGAGATGGTGCGCGGCAAGCGCGTGCTGGATTTCGCCAGCGGCTCCGGCCTCGTCGGCATTGCGGCTGCGATGGCGGGCGCCCTTGAGGTGACGGCCGCCGATATCGATCCCTGGACGGAGAGCGCGATCCGGCTGAATGCCGCGGCCAATGGCGTTGCGCTCGGATTTGCCGGCGCCGATCTGATCGGCAAAACCGTCGATGCGGATATCGTGCTTGCCGGCGACGTCTTCTACGACCGCGCTTTTGCCGATGCGCTCATTCCCTGGTTCTCGAGGTTGGCGGAGGAGGGTATGCCGGTGCTGGTCGGCGATCCCGGCCGCAGCTACCTGCCTCGGGATCGGCTGGAATTCTGCGCGGTTTACCAGGTGCCGGTGACGCGGGCGCTTGAAGACAGCGAAATCAAGAAGACGACGGTGTGGCGGTTCGGCTCAAGATCTTAGGGCCGGATGACGCAGACATTGGCCTCGTAGGTGCAGGGGTCGTCCTGGACGGCGACGTCGATGACCTTTGCCTTGGGGGCCAGCGGCTCGGGCCGCGGTGCGGGATAATATCCGTATCCATTGCCGCCGACATAAGTTCCGCCGTCGACCTGATAGGCATAGGAGCCGGCATAGGTGTCGCCGCTGTCGCCACCCGGCGGCTGGGGTGCGGTGATGATCAGGCCGCCGCGAGCGACGCGATTGGTTGCCGCCGATGAAAACTGCTTCAAGAACGGCATCCGCTCTCTGCCGTGCCGGCGGCCATAGCTGTCGTTGAAACGGATGCCGCGATCGCGCCAGCTTGCCCGTTCGCCGAGAAACAATCCGTTGTGAAGGGCGTGGCGATGGGCAAGGAAGCGTTGATCGGGGAAGCGTTGATCGGGAAAGCGACGGTCGGTGAAGCGATGATCAACACGGCGCTCGCCGGCGGTGGCGGGGAGCACGGCAAGCGCGGCGAGCGCAAGCAGGGTGAGTGCGCATAGACTGCGAAACATGGACGCCGGCCTCCGGAATTCCGATCGTTAACAAATCGTTAACGCCAGATTGCGCCAAAAGCGGCAGCTTGTCCATGCAGCTCAGGAGAACGGCCCAATTATTGAGCCGAAAACACCAGTTTCGTTAGCCTGCAAATTTCGTGGTAACCCCAATCGATTAAATTAAGGCAAGACAGCGATTGTGCTTGTCGTCGGCGTTTCCGGTGATTAAACGTCGCAATTGATGCAACGCACACAGAGAAGACGTCATCGTGTGGTTGACTGAGCATGCTCCGAAATCCGGGAGCGCAGAGAAGCCGCCGCGAGGTTCTGATGGCGAACGTGACAAATAACCGGCCCCTGTCGCCGCATTTGCAAATTTACAAACCTATTCCCACCATGATCATGTCTATTGTCCACCGCATTACCGGTGGCGCGCTCTATGTCGGGACGCTGCTCGTCGCCTGGTGGCTGATCGCGGCGGCAAGCGGCCAGGGCTCCTATGACTGGGCCAACTGGGTGCTCGGCAGCCTTCTCGGCAAGCTCGTGCTGCTCGGCTATACCTGGGCGCTGCTGCACCATATGCTCGGCGGCTTCCGCCACTTCATGTGGGACCTCGGCTACGGCTTCGGGAAGGAATTCTCGACCAAGCTCGCCATCGCCAACATCATCGGGTCGCTCTGTCTGACCGTGCTGGTCTGGGTGATCGGCTTCCTCATTCGCTTCTGAAGGTCCTCTCATGGATATGCGCACCCCCCTCGGCAAGGTTCGCGGGCTCGGCTCCGCCAAGGACGGCACGGACCATTTCTGGCGCCAGCGTCTGACGGCCGTCGCCAATGTTCCGCTCATCCTTTTCTTTCTCTTCTTCATGATCGCCTATGCCGGCGCACCCTATGCGGATGTGGTCCGCGCGCTGTCGAACCCGTTCGTTGCCGTGGTCATGGGGCTGATGGTGATTTCAGGCGTCATCCACATGAAGCTCGGCATGCAGGTGATCATCGAGGATTACGTGCACGGCGAATTCGGCAAGATCGCTCTCTTAATGCTGAACACCTTCTTTGCGATCCTGATCGCCGGCCTCTGTCTCTTCGCCATTCTGAAAATCGCATTCGTAGGATAAGCTCGATATGGCACCGACTTCACCCGCCCAGAACGGCAAGGCCTACAAATATGTCGATCATTCCTACGACGTGATCGTCGTCGGCGCCGGCGGCGCCGGTCTGCGCGCCACGCTGGGGATGGCCGAGCAGGGTTTTCGCACGGCCTGCATCACCAAGGTATTCCCGACCCGCTCGCATACGGTTGCGGCGCAGGGCGGCATTGCCGCCTCGCTGCGCAACATGACGCCCGATAGCTGGCAGTGGCATCTCTACGACACGGTCAAGGGCTCCGACTGGCTCGGCGACGTCGACGCCATGCAGTACCTCACCATGGAAGCGCCGAAGGCGGTCTATGAGCTCGAGCATTACGGCGTGCCGTTCTCGCGCAACGAGGAAGGCAAGATCTACCAGCGCCCGTTCGGCGGCCATATGCAGAATTACGGCGAAGGCCCGCCGGTGCAGCGCACCTGCGCCGTTGCCGACCGCACCGGCCACGCCATCCTGCACACGCTTTACGGCCAGTCGCTGCGCCACAACGCCGAATTCTTCATCGAGTATTTCGCGCTCGACCTGATCATGTCGGAAGACGGCAGCCGCTGCACCGGCGTCGTCGCCTGGTGCCTCGACGACGGCACGATCCATCGCTTCGCCGCCAAGATGGTGGTGCTGGCGACCGGCGGCTACGGCCGCGCCTATTTCTCGGCGACCTCTGCTCACACCTGCACCGGCGACGGCGGCGGCATGGTGGCGCGCGCCGGCCTGCCGCTGCAGGACATGGAATTCGTCCAGTTCCACCCGACCGGCATCTACGGTTCGGGCTGTCTGATCACCGAAGGCGCGCGCGGCGAAGGCGGCTACCTGGTCAACTCCGAGGGCGAGCGCTTCATGGAGCGTTACGCGCCGTCGGCCAAGGACCTTGCTTCGCGCGACGTGGTTTCGCGCTGCATGACGCTGGAGATCCGCGAAGGCCGCGGCGTCGGCAAGAACAAGGACCACATCTTCCTGCATCTCGACCATCTTGATCCGGCGGTGCTGCATGAGCGGCTGCCGGGGATTTCCGAGAGCGCCAAGATCTTTGCCGGCGTCGATGTCACGCGCGAGCCGATCCCTGTTCTGCCGACCGTTCACTACAATATGGGCGGCATTCCGACGAATTATTGGGGCGAAGTGCTGAACGCCGACGGCGCCAATCCGGAACGGATCATCCCAGGCCTGATGGCCGTGGGTGAAGCCGGCTGCGCCTCGGTGCACGGCGCCAACCGCCTCGGCTCCAACTCGCTGATCGACCTCGTGGTCTTCGGCCGGGCCGCTGCGATCCGCGCCGGCGAAGTCATCGACCGCGCAGCGCCGATCCCGCATCTGAATGTCTCGGCCTGCGACAAGATCATGGACCGCTTCGACGGCCTGCGTCACGCCAGTGGCGGCACGCCGACGGCGGAACTGCGCGAGAAGATGCAGCGCGCCATGCAGGAAGACGCGGCCGTCTTCCGCACGCAGGAATCGCTGGAATCCGGCTGCCGGCGCATCTCGGCGATCTGGCAGGAAATGCGTGATATCAAGGTGACCGACCGCTCGATGATCTGGAACTCGGATCTTGTGGAGACGCTGGAACTGCAGAACCTGATGGCCAACGCCATCACGACGATCTACGGCGCCGAGGCCCGCAAGGAGAGCCGCGGTTCGCATGCCCGCGAGGACTATACCGAGGGCGCATTCGCCGGCCGCGACGACGTCAACTGGCGCAAGCATACGCTTGCCTGGGTCAGCGAGGCAGGCGACGTCAAACTCGATTACAGGCCCGTTCACACCGACCTCATCGCGGAAGGCATCGATCCGCACAAGATCGAGCCCAAGGCTCGCGTGTACTGATCTCAAGAGGAACCGGATATGGTTGAACTCGCTCTCCCCAAGAATTCTCAGATGCGCGAAGGCAAGGTCTGGCCGAAGCCGGCCGGTGCCAAGAATACCCGCGAATTCCGCGTCTACCGCTGGAGCCCGGATGACGGGCAGAACCCGTCGATCGATACCTTCTACATCGATGTCGACGATTGCGGCCCGATGGTGCTCGACGGCCTGCTCTATATCAAGAACAAGATCGACCCGACGCTGACGCTGCGCCGGTCCTGTCGCGAGGGCATCTGCGGTTCCTGCGCGATGAATATCGACGGCACGAACACGCTTGCCTGCACCAAGGGTCTCGACGATATCACCGGCGCAGTGAAGATCTATCCGCTGCCGCATTTGCCCGTCGTCAAGGATCTGGTGCCGGATCTCACCAACTTCTACGCCCAGCATCGTTCGATCGAGCCCTGGCTGAAGACGGTGTCGCCGGCGCCCGCCAAGGAATGGAAGCAGAGCCATGAGGACCGGCAGAAGCTCGACGGCCTCTATGAATGCATCCTCTGCGCCTGCTGCTCGACCTCCTGTCCGAGCTACTGGTGGAACGGCGACCGCTATCTCGGTCCGGCCGTCCTGCTGCAGGCCTATCGCTGGCTGATCGACTCCAGAGACGAGGCGACCGGCGAACGTCTCGACAATCTCGAGGATCCGTTCCGCCTGTATCGCTGCCACACGATCATGAATTGCGCGCAGACCTGCCCGAAGGGCCTCAACCCGGCCAAGGCAATCGCCGAAATCAAGAAGATGATGGTCGAACGCCGGGTCTGATTGGCGTGCAGGCCGATGTCTGAAGAGACGGCTTCGATTGAGAAGCCGTTTCGCAGGTAAGGTCGCGCGTCGCGTCGGTGCTGGTGCGACGCGGCGGCGCGCGTTGAAGCGGTATTCTCAGACATTGCGGGAATTCGACCGGGATCCGGATAGAGATCAGCACGCCCAACACCTTGCTGACAAATTCTATGTGCAGGAAGTTTTGCAGCGGGACAGTTGAACTGTATCGTTTTTCGGTTAGTTGTTGTCACGGGCAATTTATGCCGTCCGACTTGATTAACCAAAGCGAGTTACGATAATCGGACTTGTCTCACGCCCGTTTCTCTGCGGCGCTAGCCGAAATCAGGAGTATGATGATGCAGTTGCGATATGCGATGACAGGTCTGGTGGTGGCTCTCGCTCTAGCCGGTTGTCAGCGTACGGCATATGATTACAACTCCAGCCCGAATGCCGGGCCGGCGCCGTTGACGGCACAGCCGGTTCCTTCGGTTCAGGGTGGGCAGCTTCCGCCCGTCAACAACTCGCAGTTCCCCGCGGCGCCGGCATCGACGGCACCGATGCCGGGCGCGCAGTCCGGCGCCATGGCCGCGAATGCGCTCGATGTCACCAAGGAATCGATGGTCGGAAGCTGGCGCGTCAATGGCAGCTGCGACATGTTCCTGACGCTCACCAATCTCGGCAGCGGCTCGCGCGGCGGCACACGTGGCTGCGTCGGCGAGCTGACGGCGATGGGCTCCTGGGAGGTTGCCGGCAAGCAGGTGCTGCTCAAGGACCGCTCGGGCAATCAGCTCGGCAGCGTCTACAAGACGGCCGACAACCGCTTCGAGGGCCAGACCAGCACGGGCCAGCAGATCAGCCTCAGCCGGTAACAAGTACCGGCGCGGTAAAAGTGCCGGCGCGGTAACGATCCGGCGGGCCCCGCCGATGACTGACAGGCGGATATGCCCTCATGCAGCCAATGCCCGATTATGCGCTCAGCGTCTGCGAACAGCTTAAATCGCTGACGCTTTCCGGTGCGCTGCAGGTCGATGCCGCCCAGATGGATGTGGCCAAAAGCCTGGATCGGGTGCTGGCCGGGCTGAAGCAGCAACGGCCGGCGGCAAAATCGAGCGCGCTTGGCTGGCTGTTTGCCGCCAAGAAGAAATCCGCCGCTGGCATCAAGGGACTTTATATCCACGGCAGCGTCGGACGCGGCAAGACCATGCTGATGGACATGTTCTTCTCGATGGCGCCGTGCAAAAAGAAGCGGCGGGCGCATTTCCACGAATTCATGGCGGATGTGCATAACCGCATCGCAGCGCACCGGCTGAAGCTCAAGAACGGCGAGACGAAGCAGGCCGATCCGATGCCGCCGGTTGCCGCCGCCCTCTACGAGGAAGCGGAACTGCTTTGCTTCGACGAATTCACGGTCACCGATATCGCCGATGCGATGATCCTGTCGCGGCTGTTCTCCGAGCTTTTCGCGCGCGGATGCGTGCTGGTCGCGACCTCGAATGTCGAGCCCGACAATCTCTACCCGGATGGCCTGAACCGCGGCCTCTTCCTGCCCTTCGTCGCCCTTCTCAAGCAGCATGTCGACGTCGTCACTCTGGATTCGCCGACCGATTACCGGATGGAGAAGCTGAGCAGCCAGCCGGTCTATCTGGTGCCGATCAACGACCATAACGACATGGCGATGGATGCGTCCTGGACGCAGGCGCTGCACGGGCGCAAGGCGCAGCCGCTGGATATTCCGATGAAGGGGCGCCATATCCACGTGCCGCTCGCCGTCGAGCGCATGGCGCGATTTTCCTTCAGCGATCTTTGCGACAGGCCGCTCGGGGCGGTCGACTTCCTGGCGATCGCCGAGCGCTTCGATACGGTCTTCCTCGATCACGTTCCTTTGCTCGGGCCGGAAAAACGGAACCAGATCAAACGCTTCATCATTATGGTCGATACGTTCTACGATCATGCCGTGCGGCTTTACATTTCCGCGGCGGCGATGCCGGAGGAACTTTTGCTGCACCGCCGGGGCACCGAGGGGTTTGAATTCGACCGCACGGCATCCCGGCTGTTTGAAATGCGCAGTGCCGAATATCTTGCGCTGCACCATGAGAAGCGGGCCGCCGAGTAACAATTCGGTGACAGAATATCTTACGTTTACGTAAGAATTTTTGTATCTAAACGATTGAAAATGCTGCATCAAAATTAATGGATTGCCATTTTTAGGCTTTCGGTCTATGCGATTGCGTCATTGGGCGGTGCCTCGACGCGTCGTTCACCGAATTTGATCGCAAAGGAAACAGCGAAATGGCGCGTAACAAGATCGCACTCATTGGTTCTGGCATGATTGGTGGCACGCTGGCGCACCTCGCCGGCCTGAAGGAACTGGGCGACATCGTCCTCTTCGACATTGCGGACGGCATTCCCCAGGGCAAGGGTCTCGATATCTCGCAGTCCTCGCCGGTCGAAGGCTTCGACGTCAACCTGACGGGCGCCAGTGACTATTCCGCGATCGAAGGCGCTGACGTCTGCATCGTCACCGCCGGCGTTGCCCGCAAGCCCGGCATGAGCCGCGACGATCTTCTCGGCATCAACCTCAAGGTCATGGAGCAGGTCGGCGCCGGCATCAAGAAATATGCCCCGAACGCTTTCGTGATCTGCATCACCAACCCGCTCGACGCTATGGTCTGGGCGCTGCAGAAGTTTTCCGGCCTTCCGGCCAACAAGGTCGTCGGCATGGCCGGCGTTCTCGACTCCTCGCGCTTCCGTCTTTTCCTCGCCAAGGAATTCAACGTCTCCGTCCAGGACGTCACCGCCTTCGTGCTCGGGGGCCACGGCGACACGATGGTGCCGCTCGCCCGCTACTCGACGGTCGGCGGCATTCCGCTCACCGACCTCGTCACCATGGGTTGGGTCACCAAGGAACGCCTCGAAGAGATCATCCAGCGCACGCGTGACGGCGGCGCCGAAATCGTCGGTCTGCTGAAGACCGGCTCGGCCTATTACGCGCCGGCCGCCTCGGCGATCGAGATGGCTGAATCCTACCTCAAGGACAAGAAGCGCGTTCTGCCCTGCGCGGCTCACCTGAGCGGCCAGTACGGCGTCAAGGACATGTATGTCGGCGTTCCCACCGTCATCGGCGCCGGCGGCGTCGAGCGCATCATCGAGATCGATCTCAACAAGACCGAGAAGGAAGCCTTCGACAAGTCCGTCGGCGCCGTCGCCGGTCTCTGCGAAGCCTGCATCAATATCGCGCCTGCCCTCAAGTAAATGGCGCTGAACTAATCCAAACAGGGATAGACCCATGAACATTCATGAATATCAAGCCAAGGCTCTGCTGAAGGGCTATGGCGCGCCGGTTGCCGAGGGTGTGGCTATTCTCAAGGTCGAAGAAGCCGCGGCTGCCGCCAAATCGCTTCCAGGCCCGCTTTACGTGGTCAAGAGCCAGATCCATGCCGGCGGCCGCGGCAAGGGCAAGTTCAAGGAACTGTCGCCGGAGGCCAAGGGCGGCGTGCGTCTCGCCAAGTCGATCGACGAAGTGGTCGCCCATGCCAAGGAAATGCTCGGAAATACGCTGGTGACGGCGCAGACCGGCGACGCCGGCAAGCAGGTCAACCGCCTCTACATCGAAGATGGCGCCGACATCGCGCGCGAGCTCTATTGCTCGATCCTTGTCGACCGTTCGGTCGGCCGCGTGGCTTTCGTGGTTTCCACAGAAGGCGGCATGGACATCGAGGCTGTCGCCCATGACACGCCGGAGAAGATCCAGACGATCGCCATCGATCCGGAAGCCGGCGTGACGGCTGCCGACGTGGCTGCGATCTCCAAGGCTCTGCAGCTCGACGGTGCGGCCGCCGAAGATGCGAAGTCGCTCTTCCCGGCGCTCTACAAGGCCTTCAACGAGAAGGACATGGCGCTGCTCGAGGTCAATCCGCTGATCGTCATGAAGGATGGTCACCTGCGGGTTCTCGACGCCAAGATGTCCTTCGACGGCAATGCGCTCTTCCGTCACGACGACGTCAAGACGCTGCGCGACGAAACCGAAGAAGACGCCAAGGAAATCGAGGCCTCGAAGTGGGACCTCGCCTATGTCGCGCTCGACGGCAATATCGGCTGCATGGTCAACGGCGCCGGCCTTGCCATGGCGACGATGGATATCATCAAGCTCTACGGCAAGGAGCCGGCTAACTTCTGCGACGTCGGCGGCGGCGCCGGCAAGGAGAAGGTTGCTGCGGCTTTCAAGATCATCACCGCGGACCCCAAGGTCGAAGGCATTCTCGTCAACATCTTCGGCGGCATCATGAAGTGCGATGTCATCGCCGAGGGCGTCATTGCCGCGGTCAAGGAAGTCGGTCTCAAGGTTCCGCTCGTCGTGCGCCTTGAAGGCACCAATGTCGAACTCGGCAAGAAGATCCTGAACGAGTCGGGTCTGGCGATCACGGCGGCTGACGACTTGGACGATGCGGCCAAGAAGATCGTCGCGGCGATCAACGGCTAATTTTGAAGGATCTGAAAGAATGTCTATTCTCGTCAATAAAGACACCAAGATCCTCGTTCAGGGTCTGACCGGCAAGACCGGCACGTTCCACACCGAACAGGCGCTCGCCTACTACGGCACGCAGATGGTCGGCGGTATCCACCCGAAGAAGGGCGGCGAAACCTGGTCCGGCGCCAAGGGCGAAAGCCTGCCAATCTTCGCAACCGTTGCCGAGGGCAAGGAAAAGACCGGCGCCGACGCGACCGTCATCTATGTTCCGCCGGCCGGTGCTGCCGATGCGATCATCGAGGCGATCGACGCCGAGATCCCGTTCATCACCTGCATCACCGAGGGCATCCCGGTCATGGACATGGTGCGCGTCAAGGCTCGCCTCGACCGCTCCAAGTCGCGGCTGCTCGGCCCCAACTGCCCGGGCATCCTGACGCCGGAAGAATGCAAGATCGGCATCATGCCGGGCTCGATCTTCCGCAAGGGTTCGGTCGGCATCGTGTCCCGCTCGGGCACGCTGACCTATGAAGCCGTGTTTCAGACCTCCAATGAAGGCCTCGGCCAGACGACGGCCGTCGGTATCGGCGGCGACCCGGTCAAGGGCACCGAGTTCATCGACGTGCTGGAAATGTTCCTGGCCGATGAAGCCACGACCTCCATCATCATGATCGGCGAAATCGGCGGCTCGGCTGAGGAAGACGCTGCGCAGTTCCTCAAGGACGAGGCCAAGAAGGGCCGCAAGAAGCCGATGGCCGGCTTCATCGCCGGCCGCACCGCACCGAAGGGCCGCACCATGGGCCATGCCGGCGCTGTGGTTTCCGGCGGCAAGGGCGATGCGGAATCGAAGATCGCGGCGATGGAGTCGGCAGGCATCAAGGTGTCGCCGTCTCCGGCCCGCCTCGGCAAGACGCTGGTTGAAGTCCTCAAGGGCTAAACCAACTTAATACCCGGGCGGAGGAACGGCATCTCAGCCTTCCGCCCGGTCTGACGGCACGAGACATGCAGATGCGCCGCGGACAGGCGGCAATCGGAATGCGGCAGCCGGCGATCGCGCCGGCAAAATCATCAAAGTCAGGAGGCGGACGGAAGCGTCCGCATATCACCATGGCACGGCAAGAAGCCAACGAGCAGTTTCAGATCACCTCGTTTCTGGATGGCGCCAACGCTGCCTATATCGAGCAGCTTCATGCGCGGTACGAAGAGGACCCGGCATCGGTCGACGATCAGTGGCGGACCTTCTTCAAGGCGCTGGAGGAAGATCCCAGCGATGTGAAGAGGGCGGCCAAGGGGGCTTCCTGGCGCAGGAAGAACTGGCCGCTGGTCGCCGGCGGCGATCTGGTGTCGGCTCTCGATGGTGATTGGGGCATCGTCGAGAAGGTCATCGAAACCAAGGTCAAGGCCAAGGCAAAAGCGCAGGGCAAGCCCGCCGACGGCGCCGACGTGCTGCAGGCGACGCGCGATTCCGTCCGCGCCATCATGATGATCCGCGCCTACCGCATGCGCGGCCACCTGCATGCCAAGCTCGACCCGCTCGGCATTGCCGCTTCCGTCGACGACTATCGCGAGCTGTCTCCGGAGAATTACGGCTTCACATCAGCCGATTACGATCGCAGGATCTTCATCGACAACGTGCTCGGTCTGGAATACGCGACCATCCGCGAGATGATCGATATCCTCGAGCGCACCTACTGCTCGACGCTCGGCGTCGAATTCATGCATATCTCCAATCCGGAAGAGAAAGCCTGGATCCAGGAGCGCATCGAAGGCCCGGACAAGGGTGTGGCCTTCTCGGCCGAAGGAAAGAAAGCGATCCTTGCCAAGCTGGTCGAAGCCGAAGGCTACGAGCAGTTCCTCGACGTCAAGTTCAAGGGCACCAAGCGCTTCGGCCTCGACGGCGGCGAGTCGCTGATCCCGGCTTTGGAGCAGATCCTCAAGCGCGGCGGCCACCTCGGCCTCAAGGAAGCCGTCTTCGGCATGGCCCATCGCGGCCGCCTCAACGTGCTGTCCCAGGTCATGGGCAAGCCGCACCGGGCGATTTTCCACGAGTTCAAGGGCGGCTCTTACGCACCCGACGAAGTCGAAGGTTCGGGCGACGTCAAGTACCATCTCGGCGCCTCTTCCGACCGCGAATTCGACGGCAACAAGGTGCATGTGTCGCTGACCGCAAACCCCTCGCATCTGGAAATCGTCGACCCTGTCGTCATGGGCAAGGTCCGCGCCAAGCAGGACATGAATGCTACCGTCTGGGACGGCGACATCATTCCGCTGTCCGAACGCGCCAAGGTTCTGCCGCTGCTGATCCATGGCGACGCAGCCTTCGCCGGTCAGGGCGTCATTGCCGAAATCCTCGGCCTTTCCGGCCTGCGCGGCCACCGCGTCGCCGGCACCATGCACGTCATCATCAACAACCAGATCGGTTTCACCACGAACCCGGCCTTCTCGCGTTCGTCGCCTTATCCGTCCGACGTCGCCAAGATGATCGAGGCGCCGATCTTCCACGTCAACGGCGACGATCCGGAAGCGGTGGTCTATGCGGCCAAGGTCGCGACCGAATTCCGCATGAAGTTCCATAAGCCCGTCGTGGTCGACCTGTTCTGCTACCGCCGCTACGGCCACAATGAAGGCGATGAACCGTCCTTCACGCAGCCGAAAATGTACAAGGTGATCCGCGGCCACAAGACCGTGCTGCAGATCTATGCGGCGCGCCTCGTCGCCGAGGGACTGCTGACCGAAGGCGAAGTCGAGAAGATGAAGGCCGACTGGCGCGCTCATCTCGAGCAGGAGTTCGAGGCCGGCCAGCACTATAAGCCTAATAAGGCCGACTGGCTGGACGGCGAGTGGTCGGGCCTGCGCGCGGCCGACAATGCCGACGAGCAGCGCCGCGGCAAGACCGCCGTGCCGATGAAGACGCTGAAGGAGATCGGCCGCAAGCTGTCGGAAATCCCGGCTGGCTTCAATGCGCACCGCACGATCCAGCGCTTCATGGAAAACCGCGCGAATATGATCGCCACCGGCGAGGGCATCGACTGGGCGATGGCCGAAGCGCTCTCCTTCGGCGCGCTTTGCGTCGAAGGCAGCAAGATTCGCCTGTCCGGCCAGGATTGCGAACGCGGCACCTTCTCGCAGCGCCACTCGGTTCTCTACGATCAGGAAACCGAGGAACGCTACATCCCGCTCGCCAATCTTTCGCCGACGCAGGGGCGCTACGAAGTCATCAATTCGATGCTTTCGGAAGAGGCCGTGCTCGGTTTCGAATATGGCTATTCGCTCGCCCGCCCGAATGCGCTGACGCTCTGGGAAGCGCAGTTCGGCGATTTCGCCAACGGCGCGCAGGTGGTCTTCGACCAGTTCATCTCGTCGGGCGAACGCAAGTGGCTGCGCATGTCGGGCCTCGTCTGCCTGCTGCCGCATGGCTATGAGGGACAGGGTCCGGAACACTCTTCGGCCCGCCTCGAGCGTTTCCTCCAGCTTTGCGCCGAGGACAACATGCAGGTCGCCAACGTCACGACGCCGGCGAACTACTTCCACATCCTGCGCCGGCAGCTGAAGCGCGACTTCCGCAAGCCGCTGATCCTGATGACGCCGAAGTCACTGCTGCGCCACAAGCGGGCGGTCTCGACGCTTGCCGAAATGGCCGGCGAATCCGCCTTCCATCGCCTGCTCTGGGACGATGCCGAGGTGATCAAGGACGGCCCGATCAAGCTGCAGAAGGACAACAAGATCCGCCGTGTCGTCATGTGCTCCGGCAAGGTCTATTACGACCTTCTCGAAGAGCGTGAAAAGCGCGGCATCGACGACATCTATCTCCTGCGTGTCGAACAGCTCTATCCGTTCCCGGCAAAGGCGCTGATCAACGAGCTGTCGCGCTTCCGCAATGCCGAGATGGTCTGGTGCCAGGAAGAGCCGAAGAACATGGGCGCATGGTCGTTCATCGATCCCTTCCTCGAATGGGTGCTTGCCCACATCGACGCAAAGTACCAGCGCGTCCGCTACACCGGCCGTCCGGCCGCCGCCTCGCCGGCGACGGGCCTGATGTCCAAGCATCTGTCGCAGCTCGCCGCATTCCTCGAGGATGCACTGGGCGGCTAATACAAGGGGGGCGCAAATGGCTTATTTCTTTCTGAGACTGCTGCCGCCGCGCCCCACTTTCCCGCATGACGGGACCGGAGAGGAAATGGCGGCGATGAAACGCCATGTCGAATACTGGCACCGGCACGCCCTTGCGGGATCGGCGATCGTCGTCGGCCCCGTCTTCGAGGGGGAAGGCGCCTTCGGCATGGCGATCGTCGAAGTCGAGGATCAGGCGGCGGCGCAGGCTCTTGCCGACGGCGACCCGATCATCGCTTCCGGTTTCGGTTTCCGTTTCGATATCCTGCCGATGCCCTCGATCATCTTGCGGCCGCCCGCCGTCTGAAACGCTTAAAACGAACACACACGAAATCAGGATCTGAACAATGGCCACAGAAATCCGCGTTCCAACTCTCGGTGAATCCGTCAGCGAGGCAACCGTCGGCACCTGGTTCAAGAAGGTCGGCGACGCCATCAAGGCCGACGAGCCGATTCTCGAGCTTGAAACCGACAAGGTGACCATCGAAGTTCCGGCACCCGCTTCCGGCACGCTTTCGGAAATCGTTGTCGCCGCCGGCGAGACCGTCGGCCTCGGCGCGTTGCTCGGCCAGATCGCCGAAGGTGCCGTCGCTGCTGCCGCACCGGCTGCTGCCGCACCGGCCGCCGCGCCTGCCCAGCCCGCCGCTGCTGCACCCGCTCAGCCGGCGCCGGTTGCCGCTGCTGCCGCATCGTCGTCGAGCGCTTCCGTCTCCACCATGCCGCCGGCACCGGCGGCTTCGAAGATGCTTGCCGAAAGCAACCTTTCGGCCGATCAGGTCGACGGCAGCGGCAAGCGCGGCCAGGTGCTGAAGGGTGATGTCATTGCTGCCGTCGCCAAGGGCATTTCCGCTCCGGCTGCAGCCCCCGCCGCCGCTCCTGCCGCTGCGCGCGGCCCGTCGACGGTCGAGGATGCCTCGCGCGAAGAGCGCGTGAAGATGACGCGCCTGCGCCAGACGATCGCCAAGCGCCTCAAGGACGCGCAGAACACCGCCGCGATGCTTACCACCTATAATGAGGTGGACATGAAGGCGGTCATGGATCTGCGCAACAAGTACAAGGACATTTTCGAGAAGAAACACGGCGTCAAGCTCGGCTTCATGGGCTTCTTCACGAAAGCCGTCACGCATGCGCTGAAGGAACTGCCGGCGGTCAATGCCGAGATCGACGGCACCGACGTCATCTACAAGAACTACTGCCATGTCGGCATGGCCGTCGGCACCGACAAGGGTCTCGTCGTTCCCGTCATCCGCGATGCCGACCAGATGTCGATCGCCGAAGTCGAGAAGGAACTCGGCCGTCTTGCCAAGGCCGCCCGTGACGGCTCGCTCTCGATGGCCGACATGCAGGGCGGCACCTTCACCATCACCAATGGCGGCGTCTACGGCTCGCTGATGTCGTCGCCGATCCTCAACGCGCCGCAGTCCGGCATTCTCGGCATGCACAAGATCCAGGAGCGGCCGGTGGCGATCGGCGGTCAGGTGGTCATCCGTCCGATGATGTATCTGGCGCTGTCCTACGATCACCGTATCGTTGACGGCAAGGAAGCGGTCACCTTCCTCGTGCGCGTCAAGGAGAGCCTGGAAGATCCGGAACGTCTGGTTCTCGATCTCTAAGGGAGCGCTTTCGATGCGGAACCGGATCATGCGAGCGGCGCGCCTTCTTCTCTGCGCTGCCGCCGCGCATATTCCGGTCTCGGCAACGGCAGCCGGCTTCGATATCGGCAAGGCAAGCAGCAATTTCGAGCTGGTGGCGCTCAGCGACGCCGAACTCTCCGGACGGTCGATCAACGCGATCCACATGGGCAATGTCGAGCTGACCTCGGGGCGCATCGTCGCGGCCGATCCGCTCGCCCAGCCCGATCGTCCGGCGCTCGCAAGAACGGTTGCGCCGGGCGAATATCCGGTGACGCTCTACCAGGCCTTCGGGCACATCGCTGCCGCGAGCATGCGGTTTGCCGAGGGCAAGCCGGATCATTGGGAGCTTGGCGTCCTGCCCGGCCAGGACGTCGCGACGCTGAAGGACGGCGAGATTTTCGGATATCCGGTCGATGCCGGCCTCGGCTGTTATATGGATGCCGATACGCTTGAGCTGATCGGGGAGCGTGAAGCGCAGGCGCAGGCGCAAAAACCTGACGCCGATGTCAATTATTACGACGATGTGCTGGCCGCGGACCTCGATGCC
The DNA here is from genome assembly GCF_014195245.1 of Rhizobium sp. BK619. Lineage (NCBI taxonomy): Bacteria > Pseudomonadati > Pseudomonadota > Alphaproteobacteria > Hyphomicrobiales > Rhizobiaceae > Rhizobium > Rhizobium sp. BK619. The sequence goes on from NZ_JACIBH010000002.1 coordinate 334,892, forward strand.
AACAAGGGCCATTATGCGTTGCACCGGCCGGTCGCCGGCAAGAAGGGCAATGTCGCGGTGTTCTGGAGCGGCTGGGGCGACGGTTTCTATCCGGTTTTCTGGGGGCTCGACAGGGATGGCCGAGCGCTGGTGCTGCTGACGGATTTCAACGTTGTCGAGAATGCCGACGGGCGGAAGGAACCGAAGCTGCAATGAGCGGGAGTGTCGGGATCACGGCGAAGCGGAAAGGCGTGGCTGCAATCGCAGCCGCTGCGTTTTGCGCCGTTCCGGTGTCCTTGCTCGGGGCGGAATGCAAGCAGGAACGGGCCGTCTATGTCGATCGTGATGGCGCCTATGAATTGCGCTTTGCACCGCTGAATTCCGCCTCGGCTGCCGCCAGCAACCAGTTCAAGGTCCATGCCCTCAAGACGCCGGTCGTGATGGAAGGCTATGTCATGCCATCCGAAGATCCGGTGCGCGCCATCGGCATTCTGATGTTCAATTGCCCCGAGGGTGATGCGACGGGCGCCGATCTCGATGCCTGCACGGTCTGGCAGGGCGCGGTCTACGGCGTGGATGCCAAGGGCGAGATGGGCAATCTGCAGCCGGAAGGGGCCGCGGCGGCCGAAAGGCTGGTGCTTCCCGGCCTTGGTCCTGCCATCCGCGAATCCAGCGCCTGGGGCGAGGGCAAGGCTTCCGTGGCGCCATGGGATGTGCTGACATTCAAGGAGTGTGCGACATGAGCGATAGCCCTGTTGTTCTCGTGACCGGTGGAAGCCGGGGCATCGGCGCCGCCGTCTGCCGCCTCGCCGCGCGCCAGGGCTGGCGTGTCGCGGTGAATTACGCGTCCAACCGCAAGGCTGCAGATGCTGTCGTGGCATCGATCGTCGAGCATGGCGGCGAGGCGGTGGCGATCGAGGGTGATGTTGGCAAGACTGCGGATATTGCCGCGATGTTTGCGGCGGTCGACGGCCATTTCGGCCGGCTCGACGGTCTCGTCAACAATGCCGGCATCGTCGACTATCCGCAGCGGGTCGATGAGATGTCGGCAGAGCGGATCGAGCGCATGCTGCGCGTCAATGTCACCGGCTCCATGCTCTGCGCCGCAGAGGCGATACGCCGCATGTCGAGCCGGCACGGTGGTCAGGGCGGGGCGATCGTCAACGTCTCGTCGATGGCGGCGATCCTCGGCGCGGCGACGCAATATGTCGATTATGCCGCCTCGAAGGCGGCGATCGATACGTTCACGGTCGGGCTTTCGCGCGAGCTCGCTGCCGAGGGCATTCGCGTGAATGCGGTTAGGCCCGGCATCATCGAAACCGACCTCCATGCTTCGGGCGGGCTGCCGGACCGGGCGCGGGAAATGGCGCCGTCGGTCCCGATGAAGCGGGCCGGCACGGCCGAGGAAGTGGCGGATGCGATCCTCTATCTTCTTTCCCCTTCGGCTTCCTATATAACCGGCGCGATCCTCAATGTGAGCGGCGGCCGCTAGAAGACAGGGCGAAAAACAGCATGCAGTATATTCTCGAATTTCTCGGCCTGATGGCGGTTTTCTCGATCTTCATCGTCGTGCCGGGCGCCGATTTCGCCGTCATTCTGCGCCAGAGCATCGTGCATGGGCGGCGCGCCGCTGTTATGACCGGGCTCGGCATGGGCTTCTCGCTGCTCTTCCATATCAGCTACACCATCCTCGGCCTCGGCCTGATCGTGTCGAAATCGCTGATGCTGTTTGCGATAATCAAATGGGCGGGTGTCGCCTATCTCGTCTATCTCGGCATCAAGTCGTTCCGCGAGCCGGGCTTCAGGGTGCAGGAGATCGAAGTGACGGCCGAAGATCGCAAGCCGGTCTCGATGCTGAAATGCCTCGGCATGGGTTTCATCACCAATGCGCTGAACCCGAAGCCGGTGCTGTTCTTCCTGTCGCTGTTTTCGACGCTCGTCCATCACGACACGCCGGCGCTGATCCAGTTCTCCTACGGCATCGGCATGGCGACGGCACTGGTCGCCTGGTTTGCCGGCGTCTCCTATTTCTTCACGGTCAAAGCGATCCGTGACCGCTTCATCGCCAGCGGCAAATGGTTCAACCGTATTACCGGAGCAGCACTCGTCGGCTTCGGCTTCCGCCTCGCGCTGTCGCGCGCGGCCGACTAATTGAAAAATCCAAAGGGAAAGAAGCAATGTCTTACGATGTGATCATTATCGGAACCGGCCCGGGCGGCTATGTCTGCGCCGTCAAGGCAGCCCAGCTCGGCCTCAAGGTCGCCGTCGTCGAAAAGCGCGCGACCTATGGCGGCACCTGCCTGAACGTCGGCTGCATTCCGTCGAAGGCGCTGCTGCATGCCTCCGAAATGTTCCATCAGGCCGGCCACGGCATGAGCGCACTCGGCATCGACATTGCGGCGCCGACGCTCAATCTCGGCAATATGATGGCCCACAAGGATGCGACGGTGAAGTCGAATGTCGACGGCGTCGCCTTCCTCTTCAAGAAGAACAAGATCGATGCCTTCCAGGGCAGCGGCAAGATCGTCTCGGCCGGCAAGGTCGCCGTTACCGCCGAAGACGGCACGGTGCAGGAGATCGAAGGCAAGAACATCGTCATCGCCACCGGCTCCGACACCGCCGGCATTCCCGGCGTGCAGGTCGAGATCGATGAAAAGACCATCATCTCGTCCACCGGCGGTATCGCTCTGGAAAAGGTGCCGGAAACGCTGATCGTCGTCGGCGGCGGCGTCATCGGCCTCGAGCTCGGCTCGGTCTGGTCGCGCCTCGGCGCCAAGGTCACGGTCGTCGAATTTCTCGACACCATCCTCGGCGGCATGGACGGCGAAGTCTCCAAGCAGTTCCAGCGCATGCTCGCCAAGCAGGGCATCGATTTCCATCTCGGCGCCAAGGTCACCGGCGTCGAAAAGGGTGACAAGGGCGCCAAGGTCACGTTCGAGCCGGTCAAGGGCGGCGACAAGGTGACGCTCGATGCCGAAGTCGTGCTGATCGCCACCGGCCGCAAGCCCTACACGGCGGGGCTCGGCCTCGAGGAGGCCGGTGTTGCGCTCGACAATCGCGGCCGCGTCGAGATCGACGGTCACTTCAAGACCAATGTCGCCGGCATCTATGCGATCGGCGACGTGGTCAAGGGCCCGATGCTGGCGCACAAGGCGGAAGACGAGGGCGTGGCGCTTGCTGAAATCCTCGCCGGCCAGCATGGCCACGTCAATTATGACGTCATTCCAAGCGTCGTTTATACCCAGCCGGAGATCGCCTCGGTCGGCAAGACCGAGGAAGAGCTGAAGGCGGCGGGTATCGCCTACAAGGTCGGCAAGTTTCCGTTCACCGCGAACGGCCGTGCCCGCGCGATGCTGGCGACCGATGGTTTCGTCAAGATCCTTGCCGACAAGGATACCGACCGGGTGCTCGGCGGCCATATCGTCGGCTTCGGCGCCGGCGAGATGATCCATGAGATCACCGTGCTGATGGAGTTCGGCGGTTCGTCGGAAGATCTCGGCCGCACCTGCCATGCGCATCCGACGATGTCGGAAGCGGTGAAGGAAGCCGCGCTCGCGACCTTCTTCAAGCCGATCCATATGTAATCTTACATATTCGTAACAAAGCATTCAGCCGCTTGCCGCAAGGCAGGCGGCTGTTTTAATTGTGGCGTATCATAAAGCGCGTCGCGTCAAACTTGATTCATGCGACGCGCTTTAGCTCTTTGTTTTGATGCATATCGTTATCCCGGAACCGCTGCACACTTCCGGGCGACATGCATTAGAATTCAGCATGTGACGAAGGTTAGAAAATGCAACAGCCGTCCGCCACGGGTTACAGCCTAAGCCAGCGTTCGCTTCATTGGGCGATCGCGCTGTTGATCTTCTTCAATCTGCTGTTTCCCGACGGCATGAACATCTGGCATCGGCTGATGCGCAGGGGCGAGGTGCCGACGCCGGAGCAGATTGCGTCGGCGAATATCCATGCCTATGTCGGCATCGCCATCCTGCTGCTTGCGATCATACGGCTCGGACTGCGTTTTACCAAAGGCGTGCCGGCCGAGGTGGCGGAGGAGCCGGCGATCTTCCGTCTTGCGGCAAAGCTTGCCCATGCCGGTCTGTACATTCTGATCTTCGCCATGCCGCTTACGGGCATCGCCGCCTACTATTTCGGCATCAATCCCGCCGGGTCGTTCCACGCGGATGTCCTGAAGATCATTCTCTGGGCGCTGATCGCGGCGCATGTTGCGGGCGCGCTCGTCCATCAGTTCTATTGGAAAACCAATGTACTGCGCCGCATGACGCTCGGCTGAGCCTGGTCGTTCAGTTTACAGCGGTGACGGTAAAACCCTGCCGGCGCAGCAGTTCAACCAAACCGTCGTCGCCGGGCAGATGCGCCGCTCCGACGGCGATCATGGTGCGCCCTTTGTCGAGATAGGGCTTTGCCCGTTCAGCCATGACCTTGTTTCGATCCGTTATCACACGGTTTTCGAATGCTTTTGCAGCAGCTTGATCTGTCGAAACGAACTCCATTAATGAGTAGATCATCCCGACGTCGCCGTGATCGTATAAGTCGATCATCGTCTCCGATATGTCATCCATACCATTGGGAAGCGCCAGAAATTCCCGCAGGTTTTGAAGCATGAGATTGTCCGGGACATCCGACATGGCTTCAAGTTGTTCGACCGGCGTTTCCAGGCCGACCAGATCGATGCCATCATTGAGCGCGTCGAGAGCAAGAGACTGGTCCAGTACTTTAAAGCCCTTTGCGCTGCGCCTGACGTCGCAACCGCGTGTCTGCAGCCCCATGTAGATGAACCATGGCCGCATCTTCGCCATCAGGTTCATACTGATTCCCCTTTTCTTCAAACCGGCGGCAACGTCGCTGGTTGCATCGGAGGGCAGGATATGATCGAGCGTCTTGTCGCCTTGAAGCGTCGTCAGTTCGGGATGCTTCAAGATTTCCATCGCAAGTTTTTCTGGCTGCGCGACCTCCGCTAACTCGACGGTCAGAGTGTCGATAGTCTCATAGGCCTCGTAAAATCCTTCCGGCATATCCAAAACACGGGGGTCGTTCACATGCATTGTGCCGAGCAACCAGGAGGGCTCAAGACCTGATTTTTCGATTTTCCAGAAGATCGCTTTGCCGTTCGGTATCGTCTCGGCTCGCTCAACTGCTTTTTTGAAACGAACCGGATCTTCCTTCTGCAACTGGGTGAAAAGGTTCTGGCCCGGGCAGGCCAACTCGTCATCCGCCAAGGCATGCGAAAAGGACAATATCGTCAACACCGCCGCCATGATGAGCAATGCGCCGTTTCCGAATGTGGAAAGACCTGTCGAGGCTGCTCTCGAGGTGAAAGCCATATTGTGGCTGAGCATTGAAAACTCTCTTGGCGAAAGGGTCATAAATGCCGCCATGTGACGTATGCAAACTGAGGTTGTCAATCTCGACAAGGCCAACGATCGGGTTTGGACCTGAAGCATGTCGCGCAAAAGTGTTCGGCGGTTTTGCTGCAACGACATGCGTAAACAAAGAGCTGAAGCGCAAGGAGCGAATCTGAAAGATCGCGGCGCGCTCTAGTTCACCGCGGTGACGGTAAAACCTTGCTGGCGCAGCAGTTCGATGACGCCGGCCTTGCCGGGCAGGTGCAGGGCGCCGACTGCCATGAAGACGTTGCCGCCGTCGAGAATGGGGGCGGCGCGCTCGGCCATCACCTTGTTGCGGTCGAGGATGACGCGCTGTTCGAAGGCGGCGTAGTCGCTGTCTTCGCCTTCCGTCTGCGGCGTCACGGTCTTCAGCATCGGCATGGTCAGGCCGATATCGCCGGAGAGATAGAGGTCGGTCATAGTCTCGACGACATCGCTCATCTTGTCGCCGAGTTCCAGCGTCTCGATCAGCGATTTCAGATGGAATTCGATCGGCAGGTCGGCCATGGCCTGGATCTGTTCGGCAAGGGTTTCCAGCCCCTTGACCTGCTTGCCCTGAGCAACGGCGTCGGTGGCGATCTTCTGGTCGAGGAACTGCACGCCTTTGGCCTTGCGGGCGATCTCGCAGGCCGGCAGGGCGACGGCGCTCGAGATCATCCAGGGCCGCATGCGGGAGACGGCACCGAGCGGGATGCCGCGCTGTTTCAGGCCGGCTTCGAGGCGCTTGTAATCCTCGGGGGAAAGCAGCTTGTCGATCGTCGTGCCGTCGGTGAACATCGTCAGCTCCGGCTTTGCGAGCAGGGCGGCGGTCGCCTTCCGCTCATCGAGGATCTCGTCGGATTCGATGATGATCGTATTGGCCGCGTCGTGGGCGGCCTTTGCGCGCGGCGGCAGGGCCAGCACGCGCGGATCGGTGACATGCATGCTGCCAAGCAGCCAAGAAGGCTGAAGTCCTGCTTTTTCGATCTTCCAGAAGATGCCCTTGCCGTTCGGCGTCGCGTCGGCTTCCTTCAGAGCCTCGGCGTAGCGGGCGGGATCGTTCTGCTGCAGCTCGACCATCAGATTGCGGCCGGTGCAGGCGGCGTCTTCGGCCGCCGCCGGCCGTGCCGCCAGGAAGGCCAAAAACAGGGCCGCAAGAAGCAGCATATGAAAGGCCGCAATCAGCCAGAGCAGCAGATTGCCGGATGCTGCGAGAAAAGTCCGGCGGCCGATGGATGTCGTCATGATGATGTTCCGGTCACATGCCTTGTGGTTTCATGCTCTACGCCCGGCTTGCGCATAATCCTTTAAGAGAATGCGTTAACGAAAGCTTAGAGTCTTTCTCGCTCCGGCAGAATGTTCCGATCCGACCGGAAAAGGCTCTACGCGCGCGGATGAGCGCGATCATACACCTCAAGCAGCCGCGACGCATCGACGCCGGTATAGACCTGTGTCGTCGACAGGCTGGCGTGGCCGAGCAGCTCCTGAATGGTGCGCAGATCGCCGCCGCCGGCAAGCAGGTGCGTGGCGAAGGAGTGGCGCAGCGCATGGGGCGTTGCCGTCTCCGGCAGGCCGAAGGCGCTGCGCAGCTTCTGCATGGCGCGCTGGATGATCGCCGCCTGCAGCTTGCCGCCGCGGGCGCCGCGAAACAGCGGCTCGCCGGGCTCGAGATCGTAGGGGCAGAGCGTGCGGTATTTCTCGACCGCATCGAAGACCACGGACAGCAGCGGCACCAGCCGCGTCTTGTTGCCCTTGCCGGTAATGCGCAGCGTTGTGGCGCCCTTCTTCAGGTCTGAGGGAATGAGATCCAGCGCTTCGGAAATGCGCAGGCCGCAGCCGTAGAGGAGCGTCATGACAGCCGCATCGCGGGCGGCGATCCAGGGTTCGTCGTGAAGCTGGGCTTCGTTGCTGACGACGGTGATCGCCTGCGTGTCCGACAGCGGCTTCGGCAGCGATTTCGGCTGTTTCGGCGAGCGGATCGCGCCGGCGCCGGCGGCATTGACCAGGCCCTTCTTTTCCAAGTGGCGCAGCAGCGAACGAAGGCCGGCGAGATTGCGGCCGAGCGAGCGGGCGCCGGAGCCCTGCTTGCGCCGGGCGGCCAGGAAGGCGCGGAAATCGGCGGGACGCAGCTCCCTGATATCGCCAAGCGTCGCCGGGCCGGCGAGATGGCCGGTCAGGAAGGTCAGGAACTGGCGGGTGTCGCGCTCATAGGCATCGAGTGTATGCTCGGAAAGGCGACGCTCGCGGGCGAGATTTTCGAGCCATGCGGCCCGTTCCGCCATCAGGCGCGGATCGGCGATAACAAGCAGTTCGTTCACGTCGCTGGCCTTGAATTTGCCTTCAAGTCCGCCAATTTGAAACAGGAACGGTTATGGAATTGCTAATGCCCGCCAAGCCTTTGTCACCCTTAGATCATATTCCACTGCGATAGCTTATAGCCCATAGACAGGATCTTTCATGGCACGGCGCGACTCCATGACGGCTTTCGGACAGCTCGCGGAAGCGATCGCTCTCGTTTCACAGGGAAAGCCGGGTCATATCGTCGATACGCTGATTGCCGAACGTGGCCAGAGGATCGTGAAAAATCCGCTCTGGCCGGTCATGCGGCCGTTCCTCTACACGCTGCTGCGCTACAACAAGGCGATCGAATTCGCCAATGCCGTCGCCAAGATGCCGGGTTTCCAGTCGTTCGAATATCTGAGCGACGTGCTGAAACTCGATATCGGCATCACCAACGGCGAACGCATTCCCGATGCCGGCGGCTTCATCCTGGTCAGTAACCACCCCACCGGCATCGCCGACGGTGTCGCCGTGTTCGATCTCCTGAAGACGCGCCGGCCGGATATGATGTTCTTCGCCAACCGCGATGCGATCCGCGTCAATCCGCGGTTTGCCGAGATGATCATTCCCGTCGAATGGCGGGAGGAGCACAAGAGCAAGCTCAAGGCGCGTGAAACGCTGCAATTGACCAACCACGCGGTCAGGGAAGGCAAGGCGACCGTGCTCTTCCCCTCAGGCCGCATCGCCTATTGGGCCAACGGCCGGCTGAACGAACGCCCGTGGAAGACCTCGGCCGTCGGGCTGGCGCGCAAATACAATCTGCCGATCCTTCCCGTCCACATGACGGCGCGCAATTCCGGCCTGTTCTACTGGCTGGCGAAGTGGTCGACCGAGCTCCGCGACATGACGGTCTTTCACGAGCTGTTGAACAAGCGCGGCGACCGTTTCGATTTCGTGATCGGCAACCTCATTCCGGCCGAACATCTGGACGGTGATCTCAACGATGTGACCAAGGCGCTGGAGAAACATACGGTGCACGACATGGCGAGGGATGGCGACGCGGCCTTCGTGCCGGTCAGCCTTCCGGCTGCAGCAACGCCTCGCGAGCTTGCCGTTCCTGCGGTCTAAAGGTCTTGCCATGTCGGTCGACATCCGCGTGATCCGCGATCGATTGCCGCCGGAGATCGCCGACCTCGAAAGCGAGGCCCGGCGGGAGGGCCATCTCCATATCGGCCGTCTTATCGAGGAATGGTCGGCCGGCGACATCAGGTTCGAGCGTGACGGCGAAAGGCTGCTTGGCGCCTATGTCGGGCAGGCGCTTGCCGGCGTCGGGGGTGTGACCGTCGAACCCGCCCTATCCCAAGCGTTGCGGATGCGGCGTTTCTACGTCAGTCCGCAGATGCGTGGGCACGGTATCGGCCGGCGCCTGGCCCTGGCGCTGCTCAATCATGCGCGGGATTTCTGCCGTGTCATCACCGTTCATCCGGGCAATCCCGGCGCGGTCAAATTCTGGGAGGCTCTCGGGTTTCGGCCTCACGCGCCGGACGGCGATATACTTTGTCTCGAAATTGCCCGCGTTCCCTCCGGTCAGGATGTTTCAGGCTCGTTCTTCACGCCTTAGGCTCAGGCCCCGATCTCTTTGAGACGAATGGCCTGACGGGCCAGCAGCCGCTCGACATCGGCAATATCGAGCGCCGAAAGCTTGGCGCCCGGCTTGCGCAGGGTGGCGGATTTGATGACGCCGCGCTTGGCAAGCACGTATTTGCGGGAGGCAAGCCCGATGCCCTGCTGCTGTTCGTAGCGGGCGAGCGGCAGATAGGCGTCGAAGATCTCGTGGGCGCGATCCGGATTTCCGGCTGCATAGGCCGCGACGACGCCGACCATCATCTCAGGATAACAGAAGCCGGTCATCGCGCCATCGGCGCCCCGGCCCATCTCTTCAGGCAGAAAAAGCCCGCCATTGCCGCAAAGGATGGAGATGCGCCGCATGGCACCCTTGTCGCTGGCGGCGCGGAGTGCGGTGACTTTTGAAAGGCCCGGCCAGTCCTCGTGCTTGAGCATGACGCAATTTTGCACCTCGTTGACGATGCGCTCGATAACCTTCGGCGGAATCGTCACATTGGTGGTGAGCGGATAATCCTGCAGCACGAAGGGCGTATCGCCGAGGGCCTCGCCGACCGACTGGTAAAAGGCGAAAGCCTGGTCGTCGGTCTTGACGGTCCAGGGCGGCGCGACCATGACGCCGGCGGCACCTTCGCTCATGACGGCTTCGGCAAGTTCGCGCATCGGCGCAAGCCCCGGCGCCGACACGCCGACGACGACGGGCAAGCGCCCGTCGAGGCGCTTCAGCACACGCTCGACCACGGTCCGCGATTCCTCGGCGGTCAGCTTCGGGGCCTCGCCGAGCTGGCCAAGAACCGTCAGGCCGGTGACGCCGGCGCCCTCGTAGAAATCGACCATGCTGTCGATGCTGCCAAGATCGAGCCCGCCGTCATCGGTGAACGGGGTTACGGCGATCACATAGACGCCTTTGGCATCTTCGGTCAGTCTGGCCATCGGTGCTCTCCAATTCAGCGGCCGAAGAGCAAAGGCTCCGGCATTTCGAACAATCCTTCCGTCAATCTATGCGGCGGATTGCTCGCCCGGCAAGCTTTTCGTAACGGCACGGACGATCTCCGAAGCCACATTCCTTGCCCGATACCCAGCCTTGTCTTTGCGGTTCCAATTGCATCGATTTGCGGGCATGGTCTCGCCCGATGAGCACAGATTCGTCCGATCTCTTTGGCGCGCTTTTCGAGGCACCGCCCGCGAACCGAACGGTTCCCGTGCTGGTGCCGATGCCGGCGCCCAAACCCTATTCCTATTCGGTGCCGGATGGCATGGCGGTCGAGCCCGGCTCGGTCGTGCAGGTGCCGCTTGGGCCGCGGCAGGTGATCGGCGTCGTCTGGGACGGCGGCGAGGATGGCGTGGATCCGAAGAAGCTCCGGCCGATCAGCCATGTCTTCGACTGCCCGCCGCTGACCCGGGAGATGCGCGATTTCATCGATTGGGTCGCGGCCTATACGCTTTCGCCGCCCGGTCTCGTTGCCCGCATGGCGCTCCGGGCGCCGAACGCCTTCGAGCCGGAGCCGATGGTGGAGGGGCTGAAATTCGTCGGCGGCGAACCGGAGCGGATGACGCCGGCGCGCGCCCGGGTGCTGGACACGGCCTCCGACGGCTTGTCCTGGACACGCAGCGGCCTGGCCCATGCGGCGGGTGTTTCGACAAGCGTCGTCGACGGGCTGATCACGCTCGGCATTTTTGAGACGATATTCCTGCCGCCGCCGCCGGTGGTGGCGTTGCCCGATCCGGAATTTACGGCCGCACGTCTCGAAGGACCGCAAAAGCAAGCGGCCGCGGAGATCGTTTCCGATGTCCGCAAGGGCGATTTTTCCGTGTCGCTGATCGACGGGGTGACGGGATCCGGCAAGACCGAGGTCTATTTCGAGGCGATCGCCGAGACGCTGAAACGCGGCAAGCAGGTGCTGATCCTGCTGCCGGAGATCGCGCTGACGGCAAGTTTCCTGGAGCGTTTTCAGGACCGCTTCGGCGCAAAGCCGGCCGAATGGCATTCCGATCTCGCGCCGCGCATGCGCGAAAAGGTCTGGCGGCAGGCGGTGACCGGCGAGGTCCGCGTCGTGGCCGGCGCCCGCTCGGCGCTCTTCCTGCCCTTCGAGGATCTCGGCCTCATCATCGTCGACGAAGAGCATGATCCGGCCTACAAGCAGGAAGATCGCGTCTTCTACAATGCCCGCGACATGGCTGTGGTGCGCGGCCGCATCGGCGATTTTCCCGTCATTCTGGTGTCGGCGACGCCGTCGGTCGAAAGCCAGGTCAACGGGCAGAGCGGGCGCTACAGCACCGTCCACCTGCCGACGCGCTTCGGCGACGCGGCGCTGCCGGACCTGCATCTGATCGATATGCGCCGGCATGCGCCGGAGCGCGGCGGTTTTCTGTCCCCGGTCTTGATCCGGGCGATCGGCAAGACGGTGGAGAAGCGCGAACAGGCGCTGCTCTTTCTCAACCGCCGCGGTTATGCGCCGCTGACGCTCTGCCGCGTCTGCGGCCATCGCTTCCAATGCCCGCAATGTTCGAGCTGGCTGGTCGAGCATCGCTTTCGTAAACAGCTGCAATGCCATCAATGCGGCCATGCCGAGCGCACGCCGGAGGCATGCCCGGAATGCGGCACGCTCGACCATCTGGTTGCGTGCGGCCCGGGCGTCGAACGTATTGCCGAGGAGGTGGAGCGGCATTTCCCGGAGGCGCGGACGATCGTTCTCTCCTCGGATATCATGGGCGGGGTGAAGCGGCTGCGGCTGGAGCTGGAGGCGATCGCCAAGGGTGAGGCCGATATCGTCATCGGCACCCAGCTCGTCGCCAAGGGCCATAATTTTCCGCTGATGACGCTGGTCGGCATCGTCGACGCCGATCTCGGCCTTGCCAATGGCGATCCGCGCGCCGCTGAACGCACCTTCCAGCTTCTGTCGCAGGTGACGGGCCGGGCCGGGCGCACCGGCCTCAAGAGCCATGGGCTGCTGCAGACCTATCAGCCGCAGCATCCAGTCATGCAGGCGATCGTCTCAGGCGATTCCGACGCCTTTTATGAGCGCGAGATCACCGAACGCGAACGCGCCATATTGCCGCCCTTCGGCAGGCTCGCCTCGATCATCGTCTCGGCCGAAACCCGCCATGACGCCGAAAACCATGCGCGCGGCATGCGCAACGCGGCACCGCAGGTATCCGGCATCTCGGTGCTCGGCCCGGCGGAAGCGCCGCTGGCGCTGGTGCGCGGCCGCCACCGCTTCCGTCTTTTGGTACACGGCCGGCGCAACTCCGACATGCAGGGCTTTTTGCGGGCGATGCTGTCGCAATCGCCGAAGGAGCGCGGATCGGTGCAGGTGCAGCTCGACATCGATCCGCAGAGTTTTCTCTAAAACGCCACGCCGCCATTTCCTCCCTTTCGAGCCCATGTCATAAAACACTGATTCTTCCGGGTGATTTGGGGCTGATGCATGGAGTTTTATTTTCCGACCGAGCTCGGCGAGCAGCTCGCCTTTTGCTCCGCCGCCTTCACGGCGCTTGCCGGCTTCATCATGATGTTTGCACCGGGCCATAGCTTCCGTCTTCTCGGCCTGCAGGCGCAGGAGGGACGGCCGGAAGGCTACGGCGAGGGTCGCTCGATGGGCGGTTTTTATCTCGGCTTCGGCCTGTCGGCGATCATGCTCGCCCAGGACTGGATTTACATGGCGCTCGGCGCTTCCTTTGCGATGGCGGCCTTTGCCCGTATTATCTCGATCCTGTCCGATAAGGGGAGTAATCTCGTCAACTATTTACTCCTGGTTGTGCAGATCGCCTTGGCGGCACTGCCGCTGCTTTATGTTTTCGGCTTCACCCAGACGTGAATATCACGGCCCGCTGACGGCATCCCCGGCCGGCTTCAAGGCCGTTGCGCAATTTTGCGAACAGAAATTCATGTGAAAGGCGTATTCGGGCATTACGCGTGTTGCGAGTCCGAACATCCTATGTTAGACGGACCCCGAATTTCGGAAGAAGCAAGAGGCTTCTCTTGTGGTTTCTGGGGGAAATCAAAACGAATTCAAGATCATAGGTTCGGCGTCCGCCGAGAGCCGGATTTTGGGTTGAAATCAGGGAAATTTGTGCCAGTGGCAGACACGTCCCAGCTTACATCTGGTGTTGCCGAGCGCTATGCCTCGTCGCTTTTCGATCTGGCGCTCGAGCAGGGCGCCGTCGACAGCGTAACCGCCGATCTTGACCGTTTCCAGGCAATGCTGGATGAGAGCGCCGATCTGAAGCGCTTCGTCGCAAGCCCGGTTTTCTCTGCCGAGGACCAGCTGAAGGCGATCGTCGCCATCAGCGAGAAGGCCGGAATCAGCGGCTTCTTCGCCAATTTCCTGAAGGTCGTGGCGCGCAACCGCCGCCTGTTTGCCCTGCCGGGCATGATCAAGGCCTTCCGCATCATCGCCGCGAACCATCGCGGTGAAATCTCCGCCGAGGTCACCTCGGCGCATGCGCTTTCGCAAGCGCAGGAAACCGAATTGAAGGTGGCACTCAAGAGCGTTACCGGCAAAGACGTGACGATTGCCGTCACGGTTGATCCGTCAATTCTTGGTGGTCTGATCGTTAAGGTCGGGTCCCGCCAGATTGATACGTCTCTTCGTACCAAACTCTCCACTCTTAAGCTCGCATTGAAAGAGGTTGGCTGATGGATATCCGCGCCGCGGAAATTTCCGCAATTCTCAAAGACCAGATCAAAAATTTCGGCAAAGAGGCAGAAGTCTCGGAAGTCGGCCAGGTTCTCTCCGTCGGTGACGGTATCGCCCGCGTCTACGGTCTGGACAATGTCCAGGCCGGTGAAATGGTCGAGTTCCCCGGCGGCATCCGCGGCATGGCTTTGAATCTCGAATCCGACAATGTCGGCGTCGTTATTTTCGGCTCCGACCGCGACATCAAGGAAGGCGACACCGTCAAGCGGACCGGCGCCATCGTCGACGTTCCGGTCGGTCCGGAACTGCTCGGCCGCGTCGTCGACGCGCTCGGCAACCCGATCGACGGCAAGGGCCCGATCAACGCGACGCGCCGCTCGCGCGTCGACGTCAAGGCGCCTGGCATCATTCCGCGCAAGTCGGTTCATGAGCCGATGTCGACCGGCCTCAAGGCCATCGATGCGCTGATCCCGGTCGGCCGCGGCCAGCGCGAGCTTGTCATCGGCGACCGCCAGACCGGCAAGACCGCCATTCTTCTCGATGCCTTCCTCAACCAGAAGGCCATTCACGACAACGGCCCGGAAGGCGAAAAGCTTTACTGCGTCTACGTCGCCGTCGGCCAGAAGCGCTCGACCGTTGCCCAGTTCGTCAAGGTGCTCGAAGAGCGCGGCGCACTGAAGTATTCGATCATCGTTGCCGCCACCGCTTCCGACCCGGCACCGATGCAGTTCCTGGCTCCGTTTGCCGGCTGCGCCATGGGCGAATATTTCCGCGACAACGGCATGCATGCGCTGATCGGTTATGACGACCTGTCGAAGCAGGCCGTGTCCTACCGCCAGATGTCGCTGCTGCTGCGCCGCCCGCCGGGCCGCGAAGCCTATCCGGGCGACGTTTTCTACCTGCACTCGCGTCTGCTCGAGCGCGCTGCGAAGATGAACGACGACAAGGGCGCCGGTTCGCTGACCGCTCTGCCGGTAATCGAAACGCAGGGCAACGACGTGTCGGCCTTCATTCCGACCAACGTGATCTCGATCACCGACGGCCAGATCTTCCTTGAAACCGACCTGTTCTACCAGGGTATCCGCCCGGCCGTGAACGTCGGTCTCTCGGTTTCCCGCGTCGGTTCGTCGGCGCAGATCAAGGCGATGAAGCAGGTTGCCGGCTCGATCAAGGGCGAACTCGCCCAGTATCGTGAAATGGCCGCCTTTGCCCAGTTCGGTTCGGACCTCGACGCTGCGACGCAGCGGCTGCTGAACCGCGGCGCTCGCCTGACCGAACTCCTGAAGCAGCCGCAGTTCTCGCCGCTGAAGACGGAAGAGCAGGTCGCGGTGATCTTCGCCGGCGTCAACGGCTATCTCGACAAGCTGCCGGTCGCTTCGGTCGGCAAGTTCGAGCAGGGCTTCCTCTCCTATTTGCGTTCGGAAGGCTCCGCCATCCTCGACGCGATCCGCACGGAAAAGGCAATCAGCGACGATACCAAGGGCAAGCTCACCGCTGCTCTCGATAGCTTCGCAAAGTCTTTCTCGTAATCAGGCCCTAAGTTAGGACGGATCACGGATGCCTTCACTTAAGGATCTGAAAAACCGGATCGCCTCCGTCAAGGCGACGCAGAAGATCACCAAGGCGATGAAAATGGTCGCCGCGGCGAAGCTTCGGCGTGCGCAGGAGGCGGCCGAGGCCGCCCGGCCTTATTCGCAGCGCATGGGTGCGGTTCTGGCGAACATCGCCAAGGCCGTCACCGATGCGGACGGCGCGCCGACACTGATGACCGGGACCGGCAAGGACCAGGTTCATCTGCTGGTGGTCTGCACGGCCGAACGCGGTCTTTGCGGCGGCTTCAACTCGCAGATCGCCCGCTTTGCGCGTGATCATGTGCGCAAGCTGGTTGCCGAGGGCAAGACGGTGAAGATCTTCACCGTCGGCAAGAAGGGTTACGACATCCTTCGCCGCGAATATGCTTCGCTGATCATCGAGCGCAAGGAATTGCGCGACGTCAAGCGCATCGGCTTCGAGAATGCGGACCAGATCGGCAAGCGCATCATCGATATGTACGCGGCAGGCGAATTCGATGTCTGCACGCTGTTCTATTCCGAGTTCAAGTCGGTGATCAGCCAGATCCCGACGGCGCAGCAGCTCATCCCGGCTTCGACGGGCGCAGTGCAGGCCGAAGATGCGGCACATGCCGGCGCAGTCTACGAATATGAGCCGGATCCGGCTTCGATCCTCGAAGACCTGATCCCGCGCAACATCTCCGTCCAGATCTTCCGCGCGCTCCTTGAGAACGTCGCCGGCGAAATGGGCGCGAAGATGAGCGCAATGGACAATGCGACGCGTAATGCCGGTGAGATGATCAACAAACTGACGCTGAGCTACAACCGCCAGCGTCAGGCGCAGATCACCAAGGAACTCATTGAAATCATTTCGGGCGCGGAAGCGCTCTGAGGCTAGGAAAAGAGGGTCAGAAAATGGCTGAGGCAGCTACCCCCAAGATCGGCTCTGTCGGCAGGGTCACACAGGTTATCGGCGCCGTCGTCGACGTTGCTTTCGAAGGCGAACTGCCGAAGATCCTGAACGCGCTGGAAACCACCAACAACGGCGTCCGTCTGGTTCTCGAAGTTGCACAGCACCTTGGCGAGAACGAAGTCCGTACGATCGCGATGGACTCGAGCGAAGGTCTCGTGCGCGGCCAGGAAGTCAGCGATACCGGTGCTCCGATCATGGTTCCGGTCGGCAATGAGACGCTCGGCCGCATCATGAACGTCATCGGCGAGCCGGTCGACGAAGCAGGCCCGCTGGTCACTGCACACAAGCGCGCCATCCACCAGGATGCGCCGTCCTATGTCGAGCAGTCGACGGAAGCGCAGATCCTCGTTACCGGCATCAAGGTCGTCGACCTTCTGGCGCCCTACGCACGCGGCGGCAAGATCGGCCTGTTCGGCGGCGCCGGCGTCGGCAAGACCGTTCTGATCATGGAACTGATCAACAACGTCGCCAAGGCGCATGGTGGTTACTCGGTTTTTGCGGGCGTCGGTGAACGCACCCGCGAAGGCAACGACCTTTACCATGAAATGATCGAATCGAACGTCAACAAGCATGGCGGCGGCGAAGGCTCCAAGGCTGCGCTGGTTTACGGCCAGATGAACGAACCGCCGGGCGCCCGCGCCCGCGTTGCTCTGACCGGCCTGACGGTCGCCGAACATTTCCGCGACCAGGGCCAGGACGTTCTGTTCTTCGTCGACAACATCTTCCGCTTCACCCAGGCAGGTTCCGAAGTGTCGGCTCTGCTCGGCCGCATCCCGTCGGCCGTCGGTTATCAGCCGACGCTCGCAACCGACATGGGCCAGATGCAGGAACGCATCACCACGACGACGACCGGCTCGATCACCTCGGTCCAGGCCATTTACGTTCCGGCCGACGACTTGACCGACCCGGCGCCGGCAACCTCGTTCGCGCATCTTGACGCGACGACGGTTCTGTCGCGCTCGATCGCCGAAAAGGGCATCTACCCGGCCGTTGACCCGCTCGACTCGACCTCGCGCATGCTCGACCCGATGGTCGTCGGCGAAGAGCATTACGAAGTCGCCCGTAAGGTTCAGTCGACGCTGCAGCGCTACAAGGCCCTGCAGGACATCATCGCCATCCTGGGCATGGACGAACTGTCTGAAGAAGACAAGATTGCCGTTGCCCGCGCCCGCAAGATCGAGCGCTTCCTGTCGCAGCCGTTCTTCGTTGCCGAAGTCTTCACCGGCTCGCCGGGCAAGCTGGTTGCTCTCGAAGACACGATCAAGGGCTTCAAGGGCCTCGTCAACGGCGAATACGATCACCTGCCGGAAGCTGCCTTCTACATGGTCGGCTCGATGGAAGAAGCGATCGAAAAGGCCAAGAAGCTCGCAGCTGCTTGATGAGCGACGCGCTAGACGAGATATTCTGCTGCGATTCCTTGAAAGGGGTCGTGGCGGATCTTCCGGAACCAGCCGCGCCCACCATCTATCGCGCCGATAACGGCGTGCTGATGATGGTGGTGGGTCTGGTCCAGAGCGAGGAAGGTCTCGGTTATCTCGACCAAGCGATAATGCACTGCCCGTTCTGCGGGACCCAATTGCAAGATGCGAAAGCCATAGCCGAGAAGGTAAGTCACTGATGGCTGACAATTTCAACTTTGAGCTCGTTTCGCCGGAGCGTCTGCTGCTGTCGGAGATGGTGACCGAGGTCGTCATCCCCGCGACGGAAGGCGAAATGACCGTCATGGCGCACCATGCGCCGACGATGACGACGATCAAGCCGGGTGTCGTGAGCGTGCGTTCGGCCTCCGGCAAGAAGCAGGACTATGTCGTGTTCGGCGGTTTTGCCGATATCCTGCCGACCGGCTGCACATTGCTTGCCGAATCTGCGGTACCGGTCGAGGAACTCCACAAGGACGAACTGACCCGCCGCATCGAGGCCGCCCGCAAGGAACTCGAAGATACCGAGCTGCACGAGCACAAGTCGAAGCTCGAACACTTCATCATGGAACTGACGCATCTGCGCGGCGTCGTCCAGCAGGATTGATCGCAATCGATTTTCAATGAAAAAGGCGGCTCAACAGCCGCCTTTTTTGTATCTGCTCATCTCTCGGGATTCGGCGGGCAATGTCCGTCGGCGGATTCAAACAAAGAGGCGGCCGCTTTGCCGACGTGCCGGATCGTCTCAGAAGCCGGTGCCGCCACGCAGCTCGATGACGAGCGTCTTCAGCAGAATCTTCAAGTCGAGCAGCAGGCTGAAGTTCCTGACATAGTAGATATCGCAGGCGATGCGGGCGCGGGCTTGCAACGGCCGCGCCGTCGGGCCACGCCAGCCGCGCGTCTGCGCCAGGCCGGTGATGCCGGGGCGCATGATGTGGCGTTGGTGGTAGTCCGGCACCAGTTCCTCGTAGAGTCTGCCGGCCGCACGCATATTGATTGCATGGCAGCGCGGACCGACCAGCGACATCTCGCCCATGAGGACATTGAAAAGCTGCGGCAGCTCGTCGATGTTGGTCCGTCGGAGCAGTGCGCCGATACCGGTCATTCGGCTGTCACCCTTGACGGTCTGCTGAACGCCGCTCGGATCACAATCTTCGGCGCGCATCGAGCGGAACTTGAAGACCATGATCTTCCGGCCGTTCAGTCCCCAGCGGATCTGTCGAAAGAAGACCGGGCCGCCATCATCGAGTTTGATGAAGAGAGCGATCGCCAGAAAAAACGGCGCCAGCACGATGAGGGCGCTGAGTGAGGCGACGATATCGAACAGCCGCTTCACGCCCAGACGCACAGCCATCTTTCTTTCGACAGGTGAAAAGCTATCCGGCTGGCGAATGTTGGAGTTCGCGATAACCAGGGTCTTGGTTTTGTCCTGACGCTGAGACGGATCGAAGCGTGAATTCGTCTTCGAAGTAAAAGCATTCATTACGCAAGGTCCACAAGTTTAGATGCGATACTGAACTACCGGGAGACAGATACATGGTCACGTAACGTTTGTCATGGGTATAAAAAAGAAATTCGTAACCCTAAAGAAGCCAAAAATGGGAGTATTTCGCGTTAACCTTAACGCCTGTAGTTGCGCCGATTCAAAGATTATACTTTGAAAGGAGTAGCCCGATTGGGTTGGCGGGATGTCAGCCGGTTGCCGAGGTCGATCGCCGGTTTCTCCAGCAGGTGGTAGCTGAGGCTGGCGATGAGAAGGACGAGCGCTGCCGCCAGTCCGCAGGACTGCAGCCAGCCGGTGACGACATTTTCCGAGGAGACGCCGAACGAACCAGGATCGAGCCTCTGGATCGATATCAGGATGATCTCCTGCCAGACATAGATGCCGAAGGAGATCTTTGCGATGTAGCGGACGGGCGCATTGTCGAGCAGCCTGCCCAGGCGCTGCGAATGGCAGAGCGAAACGAGCGCCGTTGCGATTGCCAGCGGAAAGACCGGGAAGCCGTAGGGGATATCGAGCCAGCCGTAAGCTTCAGGGGTGCCGCCCGGCGATATGACGAGGCGGTAGCCGGCAACGGCGAGGGTGAGCAGCGCTGCGGCATCGAACCAGAAGGAGGACCGTCTTCTCAGCATGATCTCGAGGCCGGCGGCCCACGCGCCGAGGGCGAAGATGGCAAAGAAGCCGATCGGATTATATCTCGGCATCCATTCCTTCGCCCCGCCCTGCAGGCCGTACTGCCAGCCGCGTCCGATGTCGTCGAGCGGAAAGATGGTGAGGATCAGCAGATGGGCGAGGAGGACGCCTGCGATGACGCACAGCCAGGCGAAGCGCGCAAGCAGCGGCCGCTGCCTGAGGCGGGGCAAACGAAACAGCAGGAAAAAGCAGACCGGCAGGAGCACATAGCTGGTGACCTCGAAGGGAATGGACCAGAGGGGTCCGTCGGCTTCGACCGGAAAAAACGTGCGCCAATGCCACTGGCTCATGAACAGCAGCCCGGAGACGTAGCGAAGTGTAAGCTCCGGCGTCAGCGGCAGGGCAAGCAGTGTCAGGCTGAGGACGAAGCTGACGGTGGCGGCCACCCAGAAGCCCGGCGCGATGCGCGCCGCCCTGCGGATCGTGTAATGGCGGAGGCTCGGCATCTCGCCGCCGCCGTCGAGCGCGCGCCAGAAGGGATGAGCAAGAAGAAAGCCGCTGAGCACGAAGAAGATGGCAACGCCGAAATTGCCGAAGCGGAGGATCTGCGCAGCCGTTCCCAGGTCGTCGGGAATTCTGCGCATATCCAGCCGGAGCGCGAGATGGTGGGCAAGCACCAGCAGACAAGCCGTCGCGCGCAGAAAGTCCGCTCCGGCCAATCTCTCCTGCTGTCGCATCCTGTCCCTCGCCTTATAGCTCAAGACTTTGCCGCGGAACACCGCGGCGGGCAAGGCCAGGGCTGGCTCAGGCCAGCAGGTCGTTGGTATAATAGGTGGAAAAGTCCGGCTTCTCCTTGAGTGCGGCGCCATTCGCATCGACCAGGATGCCGTTCTCGACCAGGAAGCCGCCGATAGCATCGGCCTTGGCCGGATCGAGGGTGCCGATCACACCGGCCTCGGATTTCAGGAAGTGTCCTTCGATCAGTGCCTTCTGCGAAGCTTTCACCAATTCGGCGTTCATCAGCGCGCCGTTGCTCTCTGCTATCAGCAGCGCACAGGCTTCGTCGGGATGATCGACGGAATAGGCATAACCCTTTCGCGTCGCCTGAATGAAAGCGCGGGCATTTTCCCGATTGGACGAGAGATAGGTGTCGCTGGAGACGATGACCGTGGTCTGCTCGTCGGGAATGCCATAGTCGGAATAGTGGAAGCGGGCGATCTTCCGGTTTTCCAGCTCGGCGGCGACGCCTTCCCAGGTATAGATCTCCAGGGTGAAATCGATCGAGCCATTGTCCAGCGCCTCGTAGGCGGAGGTGCCGAGCGTGACGGTCTTGACCTCTCCTTTGCCGCCATCATTGCGGATCATCGCGGAGATCAGCGCGCTCTCCCAGGTGCCGCCGAAGCCGCCATAGGTCTTGCCGTCGAGATCTCTGGGGCTCTTGATGTCGTCGCGTCCGCCCTTGAAGATCAGGCGCGCTGTTTCGGTCTGGACGACGCCGTAGACCATCTTCACGTCACCGCCGCCGGCGCGCTGCGTGATGGCCTCGATCTCGCTGCTGATGCCGAAGTCGGCGACGCCGTTCGAGACCAGCGTTCCGGCACTCGTATCGGCATAGGGTAGAATGTCGACATCGAGGCCAGCGGCGGCATAAAAACCCTTCGCCTTGGCGACATAGATACCGATGTGGTTGGTGTTGGGCGTCCAATCGAGCGCGATGCGAGCCTTTGCGGGCGCCGACTGGGCGAAGGCCGGGCGGCCGGCAAGGCCTGCCGCGATGGCGGCGAGAATCGTCTGGCGACGGGTGAGAAGCAGCATGATGACCTCCTCAGGTCTCTAGAGCATGGTGCCGAAAGTGTGCGCGGTTTTCGGCGTCATGCTCTAACTCTTTAAATCAGAACAGGATTCAGATTTTGGGCCGATGGGCCTAAGATCATCCTGTTCTAGCGGATGAAGCAGGGTTTGCAGGATTTCGGTTTCGATCGCCTGGGCCGCCGGCGAGCCGAGATCGGCAAGGCTTCGCGGGCGGGGCAGGGGAACGTGGAATTCGCGGATGATACGCGCCGGGCGGGCCGAAAGCACATAGATGCGGTCGGAGAGGAACACGGCCTCGCGGACATCATGGGTGATCAGCAGCGCCGTCCAGCGGTGTTCGGTCCACATGCCCTGCAGCCATTCCTGGATCTGCGTGCGGGTCAGCGCGTCGAGCGCGCCGAAAGGCTCGTCGAGCAGCAGCATGTCCTGGGTCTGAACGACGGTGCGCAGCAGGGCGGCACGCTGGCGCATGCCGCCTGATAGTTCGGAGGGATAATGATGTTCGAAACCGGCAAGGCCGAAGCGATCGAACAGCGGCGCCACGGCGGCGCGGGCCGCCCGGCGGCTCATGCCCCGCACCTCGAGGCCGAGTGCCGCATTGTCGATGATCCGGCGCCAGGGCATCAGCGCATCGCGTTGCGGCATGAAGGCGAAAGTATGCGGCGCCCCTTCCAGCGGCGCACCCTTGAAAAGCACGCTGCCGGCATCGGGTCGAAGCGCCTGTGTCAGCAATCGCAGCACCGTCGATTTCCCGGAGCCGGACGGGCCGACAATCGAAACGAATTCGCCGTTGGCGACGCTGAGCGAAATATCGCCGAGCACCTGCATGCCGTCGAAGGACTTGGAGATATTGCGCAGCTCAACCATCTTGTCGCTCATCGGCGCCGCTCCGCGGTGGGCTGCCAGGGCATGAGGAGGCGCTGGATGACGAGCGTCAGGCCGAACAGGCAGAGGGTCAGCACGGCGCTGACGACGACGGCGGCGAGCACGAGATCGGGACGGAAATTGTTCTTGGCGTTGAGGATATAAATGCCGAGGCCGCTCGCGGCGCCGGCATATTCGGCAAAGATCGCGCCGACGACGGCATAGGTGATTGAGATTCTCAGGCCGGCGAAGAAATAGGGCAGCGCCGAGGGAAGCCGTGCCAGGCGGAAAACGCGCCAGCGGCTCGCCTTCATCGAATGCAGCAATTCGGCGATGTCGCGGTCGGTCGATTCATAGCCTTGCAGCAGGGCGACGAGCAGCGGGAAGAAGGTGACGAGCGCCACCAGCAGGATCTTCGGCAAAAGGCCGAAACCGAACCATAAAACGACGAGCGGCGCGATCGCCACAAGCGGCAGGGTCTGGCTGGCGATGAAGATCGGCAGCAGTGCCCGGCGCATGAAAGGCATGAAATCCATGAGGATCGACGCGGCGAAGGCGAAGGCAAGCGACAGCGCGAAACCGCCGAGTGTCGCACCAAGCGTCGGCCAGGTGTTTGATATCAGCGCCTCACGGTTCAGCCAGCCCTGGATGACGATGCGCGAAGGCGCCGGCAGGATGGAAGGCTTGATGCCGGAAAGATCGACATAGAGTTCCCATGCTGCCAAAAAGGCGCAGCCCGCGAGCAAGGCGGGTAACCCCCGGTAGAGAGCGGCGCGGAGCGCGGCAAGGCGCGAATCCGATGGTTGCGGCGATGTCATCAGCGTTTGATTTCGGTCTCGATGTCCAGCCGGTCGCGATAGGGATCGAGCGCCTTGACGGCTTCGCGAATGATGCCGACGACATTGCCGGACATCGGATAAAGTGACACTTTTGCGCCTGAGAACATCTGAACCTCGCTCCGCTGGCATTACCCAGATCAGCTTTGAAGGGTCCAGAGGCTTGCGCCTCACATCTCAGCCCCGGCAATACGGAGCTCCCCTGTTATTTCGGCGGAAACTATCACCCGGGTTTTCTTCCCGCAACCGCAAATTTGCGAACCCGTCCGCACGGTCGGAATAGCTCTAGAACAGGATGATTTTAGGCCCGGTTGGCCTAAAATCTGAATCCTGTTCTCAATTAAAGAGTTAGAGCATGATGTCGCCCGAAAACCGCGCACACTTTTCGGCATCATGCTCTAATGTGAGGGAAACATCCGAGCGGGATCCCGCTCGGATGTTCCTCGGTGGGCCCGTACCTGCCGGGAACGGGACCGCAGCTTGCTGCCTCAGGCGGCAATATCGATCGGGCTTTACGACCGCAGAAGCAATGGATATAAAACCTCAACCAATATTGAGGTCAAGAGGCGATGGATGGTATTTCGGCAACCCCGCTCGGCAAGCTGCTGACTGTCGGCGAAGTGGCGGAACGCAGTGGTCTTGCCGTCTCGGCGCTGCATTTTTACGAGACCAAGGGTTTGATCTCGAGCATCCGCTCCCGCGGTAACCAGCGACGCTATGGGCGCGATGTGCTGCGCCGTCTCGGCATCATCAAAGTTGCACAGCGTGTCGGCATTCCGCTTTCGGAAATCCAGGCGGCGTTCCAGTCCCTGCCGCAGGGGCGCACGCCGACGGTCGCCGATTGGCAGACGCTGTCGGCGCGATGGAAGGACGATCTCGACGCACGAATCAATCGGCTCAGTCTGCTGCGCGACCGCCTGACCGGCTGCATCGGCTGCGGCTGCCTGTCGATCGAAAGCTGTCCGCTGCGCAATCCCTGCGATCGGCTCGGCAAGGAAGGGCCGGGTGCGCGGCTTCTGGAGACCGAAAACGAGCTCGTTGTTTAGTCCTGCCTTTCTTTCGGTCGGTGTGCTCATATGTTAAGGGCAAGTGACGCAACCGAGGAGGACGGCTTCGTGTTTCATCCCAGACTGTTCGAAAATCGCAATGTCGTCGTCACCGGCGCCGGCCGCGGCATCGGCCTCGAAGTCGCTCGGCAGTTTCTGGATTGCGGCGCGAAGGTGATCGTCCATACCGGGCGCAAGCCGGGGCGGGACCTGCCGGATTTCCTGCTGACGGCTGAATCGGAAAGACGGGCGCTGCTGCTGCATGCCGATTTTTCCGCCGCCGGCGGTGCGGCGCAATTTGCCGAAGATGTTCTCGCTTTCTTCGACAGGGTGCATGTGCTCGTCAACAATGCCGGCACCATGCTCGGCCGTTTTCCCGCTGCGACGCTGACGGATGCCGAATATGAGGCGGTCATACGGCTGAACCAGACCTCGGTGGTGGCGCTGACGCGCGCATTGCTGCCGGCATTGAAGGCGGCCGAGGGTGCTGCCGTCGTCAACACCGTTTCGATCTCGGCACTAACCGGCGGCAGCCCCGGCTCCTCGATCTATTCGGCCTCGAAGGCCTTCGTTGCGACCTATTCCAAGGCGCTTGCCCGCGAACTTGCCCCGGATGGCATCCGCGTCAACTGCGTCTCGCCGGGAACGATCGAAACGGATTTCCACGAGCGCTATTCCTCCAGAGAAAAGCTGGACCAGACCCAGAAATCCATCCCCCTGCAGCGGCTCGGCACGGCCGAGGATTGTGCTCCCGCCTATCTGTTCCTGGCGGCTCCCTTACTCTCGGGATACATTACCGGCCAGGTGATCGAGATCAATGGCGGACAGCTTATCTGCTGATTTACTTGGACCTTTTTTGGCATTTCATCACTATTGACCAATTCGTTTGTGCGAATATGCTATTGTTCTGATCTACCAAATCGCCTCCCTTCCGAGATATCGAATGCCGTTGCCTAAACCGGAGCCGGGGATGACCGGCCAGGACTTGCACATACTCGCTGGAAAAGCCCATGAAGCGAGCGATCTGCTGAAAGCTTTGGCGCATCACACCCGATTGCTGATCCTCTGCATCCTGGCGAAACAGGAGCGGACGGTCGGTGAAATCGAAAATATTCTCGGCATTCAGCAGGCGATGGTGTCGCAGCAGCTTGCGCGTTTGAGGCTCGAAGGCCTGGTCAATACGCGCCGTCAGGGCAGGCTGGTTTATTACAGTATCGGCAATGTCAGCGTGCTTGCCTTCCTCGAATCGCTGTTCGATCTTTTTCCCGCTGCGGAAAACTGTTAAAGCGCGTCGCCTTAACTTGATTCATTCCCTTGCGGAGCACGGTTGCTGTGTCGAAGATGAGGCCGGACGCGAAATGTCGCGGGAGACCGGATGATCGACAAGCTGGAATTCTTCATCGCCCTTGCCAATGAAAAGCATTTCGGCCGCGCTGCGGAGGAGTGCGGGATTTCGCAGCCGACGCTTTCGGCCGCGATCCGCCAGCTCGAGGATCAGCTCGGAGTCATGCTGGTGCAGCGCGGTTCGCGTTTTCAAGGGTTGACGCCGGAGGGGCAGCGCGTGCTCGAATGGGCCCGGCGCATCGTCGGTGACGCCCGCACCATGCGCGAGGAGATGCGCGCCGCCCGCCGCGGTCTTTCCGGCCACATTCGCCTTGCCGCCATTCCGACGGCGCTCGCCATGCTTTCGCGCATCACCACGCCCTTTCAGGAACGGCATCCCGGCGTCACCTTCTCGATCGTCTCGCGCAATTCGCTGCAGGTGCTGAGCATGCTCGAAAACCTCGAAATCGATGCCGGCATCACCTATCTCGAAAACGAGCCGCTCGGCCGTGTCACCAGTGTTCCGCTCTATGCCGAGCGCTATCATCTGATCACGGCCGCCGGCAGCCCGCTCTCCGATCGCGACAATGTGACCTGGAAGGAAGTCGGCGATCTTCGGCTTTGTCTATTGACCGCCGACATGCAGAACCGCCGAATTATCAATCGGCACCTGACCGAAGCCGGTGCCACGGTGCATCCGACGCTCGAATCCAATTCGATGATCGTGCTGTTCTCGCATGTTCGAACCGGCCGCTGGGCGAGCATCATGCCGCGCAATGTCGCCAAATCTTTTGGTTTTCCGGTGGAAATCCGGATGATTCCGATCGTCGAGCCGGAGGCGCATCACCTGGTCGGGCTTGTGGCACCCTATCGCGAGCCCTTCACGCCGCTCGTCTCGGCCTTGCTGCACGAAGCCAGAGTGCTCGTGCAGGATGAGGAACTTTGATAGGAAAAACCTATCAACCGACGTGATAGCTTTATTGATCGCCGGCGGCTTCCTTGAGATGCTGTCGGCGGAATAGCACTCGGGCTGGAGGAGGCCGCCATTCCGCAACGAGCAAGCCGTCGGGAGGGCTGCGTATGACCATTCATATCGCCGAAGGCGATATTGCCGCGCGCACTCGTGCGATCATTGCCGATCTTCGCTTCCTCGAAGGGCCGCTGCTTCCCATTCTGCACGAGGTTCAGGACGAATTCGGTTATGTGCCGCAGGAAGCCGTGCCCGTGATCGCGGAGGAACTGAACCTCTCCCGCGCCGAGGTGCATGGCGTCGTGACTTTCTATCACGATTACCGCGACCATCCGGCCGGCCGGCATGTGCTGAAGCTCTGTCGCGCCGAGGCCTGTCAGTCGATGGGCGGCGATGCGCTGGCCGAGCGCGTCAAGACGCTGCTCGGCATCGATTTTCACCAGACGACGCTCGACGGCAGCGTGACGCTGGAGCCGGTCTATTGTCTCGGGCTCTGCGCCTGCGCCCCGTCGGCGATGCTCGACGGCGAGGTCTATGGCCGGGTTGACGATCAGCTGGCGGCGGAACTCGTTGCGGAGGCACGCCGATGAGCATCAAGATTTATGTTCCGCGCGATGCCGCTGCGCTGGCGCTCGGGGCCGAAAAGGTGGCAAAGGCGATTGCCCAGGAGATCGCCGCCCGCGGCCTCGATGTCGACATCGTGCGCAACGGCTCGCGCGGAATGTTCTGGCTGGAACCGCTTGTCGAGGTCGAGGTCGCCGGCAAACGCGTCGGTTACGGACCGGTGAAGGCAAGGGATATACCGGCATTGTTCGACGCCGGGATGATGACCGGCGGCGATCAGCCGCTCTGTCTCGGGGAGGTTGAAGACCTCCCGTTCCTGAAGGAACAGACCCGCCTGACCTTTGCCCGCTGCGGCATCACCGATCCGCTGTCGCTTGCCGACTACGAATCGCATGGCGGTCTTGCCGGCCTTCGCCGGGCCGTTTCGATGACATCCGCCGAAGTCGTCAAGGAAGTCACCGATTCCGGCCTGCGCGGGCGCGGCGGCGCCGGCTTTCCCACTGGGATCAAGTGGAAGACTGTTCTCGATGCTGCCGGGGACCGCAAATATATCGTCTGCAATGCCGATGAGGGTGACAGCGGCACCTTTGCCGACCGGATGATCATGGAGGGTGATCCCTTCGTGCTGATCGAGGGCATGGCGATAGCCGGCCTCGCCACCGGAGCGACCAAAGGCTACGTCTACACCCGTTCGGAATATCCGCATGCCATCGCGGCAATGACCGCGGCCGTCGGCATCGCGCGGCAGGCCGGGATACTCGGCCTATCGGTGCTCGGCTCGGGCCGCGCCTTCGATATCGAGGTGCGCACCGGCGCCGGCGCCTATGTCTGCGGCGAGGAGACGGCTCTGCTGAACAGCCTCGAAGGCAAGCGCGGCGTCGTGCGCGCCAAGCCGCCGCTGCCGGCGCATAAAGGGCTGTTTGACTGTCCGACCGTCATCAACAATGTGATCTCGCTTGCCTCCGTGCCTGTCATCATGGAGAAAGGTGCCGCCTTTTACCGCGATTTCGGCATGGGCCGCTCGCGTGGCACCATCCCGCTGCAGATCGCCGGCAATGTCAAATATGCCGGTCTTTACGAAACGGCCTTCGGTCTTTCACTCGGCGATATCGTCGACCGGATCGGCGGCGGCACGGCGACGGGCCGGCCGGTCAAGGCCGTGCAGGTCGGCGGACCGCTTGGGGCCTATTTCCCGCGGGCACTGTTCGACACGCCGTTCGACTACGAAGCTTTCGCCGCCAAAGACGGGCTGATCGGCCATGCCGGCCTCGTCGTCTTCGACGACAGCGCCGATATGCTGAAGCAGGCGCGCTTCGCCATGGAATTCTGCGCCGTCGAAAGCTGCGGCAAGTGCACGCCCTGCCGCATCGGCTCGACGCGTGGCGTCGAGACGGCCGAGAAGATCGCCCATGGCATCGAACCGGAGAAGAACCGGGCGCTGCTCGCCGATCTCTGCAACACGATGAAATTCGGCTCGCTCTGTGCGCTCGGCGGTTTCACGCCTTATCCGGTGATGAGCGCCATGACGCATTTCCCGGAAGATTTTTCGCCGGCGCCGATCGCGGAGGCGGCTGAGTGATGGTTTTTTATTCGAAGTTGCCCCTCACCCTAACCCTCTCCCCGCTTGCGGGGGTCCGAAGGACGGGTCGAGACGCGTGGCTCGACCCCGGGCGGTGCCGGCAGGCGGATGAGGGGCATCCCTCGACACAACCGACACAGAAATCTAGCGGAGGAGCAAGCCATGTCTCTCATCCATGAAATCGACTACGGCACTCCCGCTTCGACATCCGAGGTGATGGTGACGGTCACCATCGATGGGCAGCAGATCAGCGTCCCCGAGGGCACCTCGATCATGCGCGCTTCGATGGAGGCCGGCATCGAGGTGCCGAAGCTCTGCGCCACCGACATGATCGATGCCTTCGGTTCCTGCCGGCTCTGTCTCGTCGAGATCGAGGGCCGCAACGGTACGCCTGCCTCCTGCACGACGCCTGTGGCGGCCAACATGGTGGTGCACACGCAGACGGGGCGGTTGAAGGATATTCGCCGCGGCGTGATGGAGCTTTATATTTCCGACCACCCGCTCGACTGTCTGACCTGCGCGGCCAACGGCGATTGCGAATTGCAGGACATGGCGGGCGCCGTCGGCCTGCGCGACGTGCGCTATGGCTATGACGGCGACAATCATGTCAGGGCGCGCAACAATGGCGAGATCAATCTGAAATGGACGCCGAAGGACGAGTCCAATCCCTATTTCACCTTCGACCCCTCGAAATGCATCGTCTGTTCGCGCTGCGTGCGTGCCTGCGAAGAGGTGCAGGGCACCTTCGCGCTGACGATCGAGGGGCGCGGTTTCGGCTCCAAGGTTTCCTCGGGTGCACATGAAGCCTTCATCGATTCCGAATGTGTCTCCTGCGGGGCCTGCGTCCAGGCCTGCCCGACGGCGACGCTGACGGAAAAGTCGGTGATCGAGATCGGCCAACCCGAACATTCGGCCATCACCACCTGCGCCTATTGCGGCGTCGGCTGTTCCTTCAAGGCGGAAATGCGCGGCGAGGAGCTGGTGCGCATGGTGCCGTGGAAGGACGGCCAGGCCAATCGCGGCCACTCCTGCGTCAAGGGCCGTTTCGCTTATGGTTATTCCACCCATAAGGACCGGATTCTCAATCCGATGATCCGCGAAAAGATCAGCGATCCCTGGCGGGAGGTAAGCTGGGACGAGGCCTTCGCGCATGTAGCGTCGGAGTTTCGCCGCATCCAGTATCAATATGGCCGCGACGCGGTCGGGGGCATCACCTCGTCGCGCTGCACCAATGAGGAAACCTATCTGGTGCAGAAGCTGGTCCGGGCCGGCTTCGGTAACAACAATGTCGATACCTGCGCCCGCGTCTGCCATTCGCCGACCGGCTACGGCCTCGGCCAGACGTTCGGCACGTCGGCCGGCACGCAGAATTTCGACAGCGTCGAGCAGTCCGATGTCGTCGTCATCATCGGCGCCAACCCGACCGACGGTCATCCGGTATTCGGCTCGCGGCTGAAGAAGCGGCTGCGCCAGGGCGCCAAGCTCATCGTCATCGATCCGCGCCGCACTGATATCGTCCGGTCGCCGCATGTCGAGGCCTCCTATCACCTGCCGCTGAAGCCCGGCACCAATGTCGCCGTCATGACTGCGCTGGCGCATGTGATCGTCACCGAAGGGCTCTATGACGAGGCGTTCATCCGTGAGCGCTGCGATTGGTCGGAATTCGAGGATTGGGCTGGTTTCGTTGCCGAACCGGCGCACAGCCCGGAACAGACAGAGATCTTCACCGGCGTGCCTGCGGCGGATCTGCGCGGCGCCGCAAGGCTCTATGCCAAGGGCGGCAACGGCGCGATCTATTACGGTCTCGGCGTCACCGAACACAGCCAGGGCTCGACCACGGTTATCGCGATCGCCAATCTGGCGATGGCGACCGGCAATATCGGCCGTCCCGGCGTCGGCGTGAACCCGCTGCGGGGCCAAAACAATGTGCAGGGCTCCTGCGACATGGGCTCCTTCCCGCACGAACTGCCGGGCTACCGGCACATTTCCGACGATGCGACGCGGGATATCTTCGAAAAGCTCTGGGGCGTGAAGATCAACAACGAGCCGGGCCTGCGCATTCCGAACATGCTGGACGCGGCGGTCGACGGTTCCTTCAAGGGCCTCTACGTCCAGGGTGAGGACATTCTCCAATCCGATCCCGATACGAAACATGTCGCGGCCGGGCTAGCGGCGATGGAATGCGTCGTCGTCCAGGACCTGTTCCTCAACGAGACCGCCAATTACGCTCATGTCTTCCTGCCGGGCTCGACCTTCCTCGAGAAGGACGGCACCTTCACCAATGCCGAGCGCCGCATCAACCGGGTGCGCAAGGTGATGACGCCGCGCAACGGCTATGGCGACTGGGAGGTGACCCAGAAGCTTGCCCAGGCCATGGGGCTCGACTGGAATTACGCCCATCCGTCTGAGATCATGGACGAAATTGCCGCTACAACGCCGAGTTTCGCCCTGGTGTCCTACGATTACCTCGAGAAGATGGGCTCGGTGCAGTGGCCCTGCAACGAGGAGAACCCGCTCGGCTCGCCGATCATGCATATCAACGGCTTCGTGCGCGGCAAGGGCAAGTTCATCCGCACCGAATATGTGGCCACCGACGAGCGCACCGGTCCGCGCTTCCCGCTGCTGCTCACCACCGGCCGCATCCTCAGCCAGTACAACGTCGGGGCGCAGACGCGGCGGACCGAGAATGTCGTCTGGCATGCGGAAGACCGGCTGGAAATCCATCCGCATGATGCCGAGCAGCGCGGCATTCGCGATGGCGATTGGGTGAAGCTCGTCAGCCGCTCCGGCGACACCACGCTGAGATCGCTGATTACCGATCGTGTTGCGCCTGGTGTCGTCTATACGACCTTCCATCATCCCAATACGCAGGCGAACGTCATCACTACCGACTTTTCCGACTGGGCGACGAATTGCCCTGAGTATAAGGTGACGGCGGTGCAGGTTTCGCCCTCCAACGGGCCGAGCGACTGGCAGATGGAATATGACGAGCAGGCACGGCAATCGCGCCGCATCGCCGGCAAGCTCGAGGCAGCGGAGTGAAAATGCGGGGGTGGTTTGGCAAGAAGGGATTTGCATCATGACCTTCCAGACCACCGCCCGTGCTCCCGAAACCGCCCGCCGCAACGGCCTCATGCACTCCGGCTCTCGCATCGTGCCGGAAGAAGTGCCGATTGCCTTTTCCTATGGCGGCAGCTCGCATGCGGTGATGATGGCGACGCCCGATGATCTCGAGGATTTCGCCGTCGGTTTCAGCCTGACCGAAGGGATTATCACCGAACGCACCGAGATAGCGGCCATCGAGATCGTCGAAGGCGAGCAGGGGATCGATGTGCAGGTGAGCCTTGTCGACGACGTTGCCGATCGGCTGCGGGCACGACGCCGCAGCATGGCGGGGCCGGTCGGCTGTGGGCTCTGCGGCATCGAATCGATCGAGCAGGCGGTGCGGCCGGTGCCGGATGTCTCGGCATCGCTGCTGACGTTGTCGCATGCCGATATCGTCCGCGCCATTTCGCTGCTGAACGAGGCACAGCCGCTGCATCGGGAGACGCGGGCGGTGCACGGCGCCGGCTTCTATCTTCCGGCCAGGGGATTGCTTGCTGTGCGCGAAGATGTCGGCCGGCACAATGCGCTCGACAAGCTCTGCGGCGCCGTCATCGACGCCGGCGAAAACGGCCGGAACGGCGCCGTCGCCGTGACCAGCCGGCTCTCGGTCGAGATGGTGCAGAAGGCGGCGATCCTCGGTTCTCCCGTGCTCATCGCCATTTCAGCGCCGACGGCTCTGGCCATCCGCACGGCCGAAGCGGCCGGCGTGACGCTCGTCGCCCTGGTGCGCGGCGAGGATTTCGAGATTTTCACCCACCCGCACCGCATCTCGCCCGGAAGCATCGCCGATGTCGCATGATACCAAGACCAAGCTCGTCTATATGGCAAATCAGATTGCCACCTTCTTCAAGAGCCAGCCGGCAAGCGAGGCCGTGGAAGGTGTCGCCAATCATATCAACAAATTCTGGGAGCCGCGCATGCGGCGGCAATTGTTCGAAATTCTCGAGAAGGAGGAAAACGGCCTGGATGCCCTCGTGCTGCAGGCCGCTCCCTTGATCCGCAAACCTGAGCCGCAGGTAAACCAAGCCCAGTAATCAAAAATTGCGCATGCGGGAGAGGGGCCAGCACCACGTTGCAAGCGAAGTCGGCGGACGTTAAAGCCGGGCCGACTGGTTCCTTCTGCACGTTCACGGGCGGACTGGACGCCACGGCGATGCCCGGTAACGCTGAAGGCGACCTTCGCGCTCTTCGGGTGAGATATCAAAGCGCGCCGCATGGACCTCATGCGGTGCGCTTCTTCCTCGCTACGCAGAAACAATCGCGAGCTATGGGGGCGTGGCTCAGAACTCTTCCCAGCTCTGCACCGTTGCAGCGGCAGCGCCGTAGGCCTTGCCGACGCGGGAAACGAGATGCAGCGCCGGCGAGCCTGTCTGTCTTGTTTCCGGCCTGCCGGCGGTCTGAGGCCCGCCCTGGGTGCGGGTCTGACCGGGCAGGCGGAACCGTGCCAGCAGGACCCGCAGCGTTTCGGCTTCCTTTGCCAGGCTATGGCTGGCGGCGGTGCTCTCCTCGACCATGGCGGCATTCTGCTGGGTTGCCTGATCGAGCGAATTGACTGCCTGGTTGATTTCCTTGAGGCCGGTTGCCTGTTCCCGTGAGGCTTCGACGATGGCGACGACGTTGCCGTTGATATCGCCGACCTGGGTGACGATCTCCTCGAGCGCCTTGCCGGTCTGGCCGACGAGGCCGACGCCGTTTTTGACGAGGTCGCTCGACGTATTGATTAGCGCCTTGATCTCCTTGGCCGCCTTGGCGGAGCGCTGGGCGAGTTCGCGGACTTCCTGGGCCACCACGGCAAAACCCTTGCCGGCTTCGCCGGCGCGGGCCGCCTCGACGCCGGCATTCAGCGCCAGGAGATTGGTCTGGAATGCGATATCGTCGATGACGCCGATGATATTGGTGATTTCGCGCGAGGACTGCTCGATCTGGTCCATGGCGGCGACGGCGTTGCGGACCACGATGCCCGACTGCTCGGCGCCCTGCTTGGTCACGGCGACAAGGCGGCCCGCCTCATCTGCGCGGCGGCTGGAATCGTTGACGGTGGTGGTGATCTCCTCCAGCGCAGCTGCGGTCTCCTCGATCGACGCGGCCTGCTGTTCCGTCCGCTTGGAAAAGGAATCCGCCGATGTACCGATCTCGCTCGACCCGGCGGCGATCGCAACGGCATTCTCGCCGATGGTCTTCATCGTATCGGCAAGACCTTTGACCGCGGTGTTGAAGTCGTGGCGCAACTGCTCCATCGAGGGGACGAAGGGCGTGTCCACCGTCTTCGTCAGATCACCTTCGGAAAGCTGGCGCAGCGCGCCGCCGAGCAGTGAGATCGCGCTCATCCGCTGGGTGACGTCGGTCGCGAACTTCACGACTTTGTAGACTTTGCCGTCGGCATCGACGATCGGGTTATAAGCCGCCTGGATCCAGATTTCGCGACCGCCCTTGCCGAAGCGGACGAATTCGTTGGCGATGAATTCGCCATTGGCAAGACGCCGCCAGAAGTTGCTGTATTCCTCGGTGCGGGTATGGGCCGGTTCGCAGAACATGCTGTGATGTTTGCCGGTGATTTCGGCCAGCGAATATCCCATGGCCTGGCAGAAATTCTCGTTCGCGGTCAGGATCTCGCCCTTCGGGGTGAATTCGATCACCGCCTGCGAGCGCGAGATTGCTTCCAGTTTGCCGGAATCCTCAATCGACTTCTTCTTCGTGGCGGTGATGTCGGACGCGAATTTCACCACCTTGAACGGCTTTCCGCCTTTTGAAACAGGATTATAGGACGCCCGGATCCATATCTCGCGATTGCCCTTACCAAGACGCTTGTATGCGCCGGCATCATATTGCCCGCGTCCGAGCCGTGCCCAGAATTCGCGGTACTCCGCGGTTGCGGTATAGGCCGGCTCGCAGAAGATGCTGTGATGCTTGCCGACGATTTCGCTCAGGCTGTAACCCAGTGCTTTGCAGAAATTCTCGTTCGCCGCCAGGATATTTCCCTTGAGATCAAATTCGATGATCGCCTGCGATTTGGAGATGGCGTCAAGAATGTATTTCGAATCGGAAGATAGACCAAACATTCCTGTCCCTCTGAAAATGCATCGTTTCTGCTGCTTCGGCCGGGAAGACGAAGCGGATCGGACGAGGATTTGCCGGTGATGGGACGAACAGCGATAGCCGGCTGTCATTCCCGAGAGATTAGCGGAAAACGTGTCATCCTTGAGCATCCGATGATGACGGGACGTAGTTAATTTCCGGTATAAAAGTGATTGCTAATTATGGGTTGTCAGATTTTCTTGCTGCATCCGAGGATTGCTCGAGCGTGCAACAAAAAACCGCCCAGTGCGGGCGGTTTTCAACTGTTGGAATTGTCTTGAGGGCGATCAGGCCGCCAGTTCATCCGTCTCGTTTTCCTTGAACATCTTGGCGAGGTTCAGGAAGCAGATCATGCCATTTTCCGAGGCGATGATGCCTTCGCAATAGGCGCGGTCGAAGGAGGCTGTCACCTCGGGCACCGGCTGGACCTGGCTGGACGAAATGGTGAGAATATCCGAGACGCGGTCGACCAGCATGCCGATGACCATGCTGTGAACTTCGGCGACGACGATGGCGCTGCGTTCGTTGGCGACGGTGCTCTTCATGCCGAGCTTATAGGCAAGATCGATAATCGGGATGACCGAGCCGCGCAGGTTCATGACGCCGATGACATCGGCCGGCGCGTGCGGGATCGGCGTCGACGGCGCCCAGCCGCGGATTTCGCGGATGGTCGTGGTCTTGACGCAGAATTCCTGATCATGCAGGCGGAAGGCAATGATCTCGAGCGTATCGCCGCTGAAGCTAGTGGAATTGATCGTGGTCATAGAATTCTTCCCAACTGTCGTAAGCCAGGGCAGAAGCGGGCGCACCACCATTGGCGCGGACGAGCTTTGCCTTCACACCACGCGATGGCTTTGCGCTCGGCCCAGCATCGTTACGGTTATCGACGACATTAACGGAAGAGTGTTGCCCAAATCTAAATCGCGAACCGGATTTGCGAAGGTTTCGTCCTCGATTGACCTCAGCCTATGGTCTTTTCGATCTGCGAGACCGCCCAATCGACCTGTTCCTTGGTGATGACCAGTGGCGGAGCGAGGCGAATCGTATGGTCGTGCGTATCCTTGGCGAGCAGGCCGCGTTCCTTCAGTGCATGGCAATATTGCCGCGCGCCGCCGGCTTCGGGTTCCAGTTCGACAGCCATCATCAGGCCGCGGCCGCGCACGTCCCTGACGATGTTCGAGCGGATCGACCTGAGGCCTTCGAGGAAATAGTCGCCCATATCAGCGGCGTTCTCGATCATGCCCTCTTCCGTCAGCACCTTCAGCGCGGCGCGCGCCACTGCGCAGGCGAGCGGATTGCCGCCGAAAGTGGAGCCATGCTGGCCGGGCTTCAGCACCCCCAGTACCGCGGAATTGGAAAGCACCGCCGAGACGGGATAGAAGCCGCCGGACAGCGCCTTGCCGATCAGCGTCACATCGGCCTCGATGCCTTCATGTTCCTCCGCCAAGAGCTTGCCGGTGCGGCCGAGGCCGGTCTGGATCTCGTCGAGGATGAGAGTGACGTTGTTCTCGGTGCAGAGCTCGCGGATGCGGGTGAAATATCCTGCCGGCGGGATGATGACGCCGGCTTCCCCCTGGATCGGCTCGATCAGGGCGGCGACCGTATTGCCGTTGATGGCGGCCTCGAAGGCCTCGGCATCGCCGAAGGGAATAGTGCGGAAGCCCGAGGTGTAGGGGCCGAAGCCGGTGCGGGCGTCGGGATCGGTGGAGAAACTGATGATGCTCAGCGTCCGGCCGTGGAAATTATCGGCGCAGACGATGATCTCGGCCTGGCCTTCCGGTACACCTTTGACCTCGTATCCCCATTTGCGCACCGCCTTGATGGCGGTCTCCACCGCTTCGGCGCCTGAGTTCATCGGCAGGATCTTATGCGATCCGGTCAGCGCCGCGAGTTCTTCATAGAGATAAGCGAGCTGGTCGTTGCGGAAGGCGCGGGAGGTGAGCGTCAATCTCCCCGCCTGCTCGACCATGGCGGCGAGGATTTTCGGGTGACAATGGCCCTGGTTGACGGCGGAATAGGCCGAGAGGCAATCGAGGTAACGATTGCCGTCGGTATCCCAGACATGAACACCTTCGCCGCGCGTCAGCACCACGTCGAGCGGCTTGTAGTTGTGGGCGCCGAGACGCTGTTCGGTGGCGATCAGTTTTTCCGAAGTGTTCATGGTTCTTCCCCCTCTAGATCATGATGCCGAAAGGCGGGCGGGCCTACTATGCGGCACGGGTTGGGCGATCGAAGATACGGCGGCCGAAGAGGCTTGCCGTCAGTTCCACCAGGACGCGGGCGCTCTTGCCGCGATCGTCGAGAAACGGATTGAGTTCGACGAGATCGAGCGACGAGACGAGGCCGCTGTCGGACAGCATTTCCATCACCAGATGCGCCTCGCGGAAGGTCGCGCCGCCAGGCACCGTCGTGCCGACGCCGGGGGCAATTTCGGGATCGAGGAAATCGAGGTCGAGGCTGACATGCAGCAGGCCGTTCGCCTTGGCGACAACATCGAGGATCTCACGCATGATGGCGCCGATGCCCTGCTCGTCGATCGCGCGCATATCGAAGACGTTGACGCCGTGTTCGTGGATTTCCTCGCGCTCACGCGCATCGACCGAACGGATGCCGACCTGGAAGACATTCTTCGGGTCGACGAAGGGACGATCGCTCGGCAGGATCTCGGCGAACTCCGCCTCGCCGCAGAAGAATGCGACGGGCATGCCGTGAATATTGCCGGAAGGCGAAGTGGCCGGAGAGTTGAAATCGGCATGGGCATCGAGCCAGAGCACGAAAAGCGGGCGGCCTTTGCCTGCGGCGTAACGCGCCATGCCGGACACACTGCCCATGGAAAGGCTGTGGTCGCCGCCGAGAATGAGCGGAAAACGGCCCGAGGCGGCGACGTCATGGACGCTGCTTTCGAGCGCCCGGGTGAAGGCGCCGACGGTTCTCAGATTATGGGCCTTCGGATGATTCGGCAGGTCCATCGCCGGTACGATCCTGAGATCGCCGAGATCGGCGACGTCGTGGCCGAGCTCGATCAACGTCTGATCGACGCCGGCGATGCGCAGGGCCGCCGGGCCCATGGCGGCACCCCTGCGGCCGGAGCCTTCTTCCAGCGGCGCGCCGATAAGGGTGACAGATTGCGATTGGGCATTCATTCGAGGGCTCCGTGGTGAGGCCGGTTTGGCTGATAGTGGGATAAAGGGCTGACGGCAAAAAGATGGAAAAGTGTCAGAAATGGATTATGATTGCGCAAATTGATAAACCTATTTTGACAAAGTGATCAGCGTGGACGATCTCGATACCGAGCTTCTGAGTGCACTTCGCCACAATGCCCGGATTTCCGTCTCCTCGCTTGCGGCGATGACGGGCGCCTCGCGGGCAACGGTTGCCGCCCGAATCGACCGGCTGGTCGCCTGCGGCACCATCGTCGGCTTCACCATCCGCACCGGTCACGAGACGCGGTCCGCCGGCGTGCGCGCCATCGTCATGATCGAGGTGCTCGGCAAACTCGCCGACAGGGTGGCCGACCAGCTGCGCGGCCTGCCGCAGGTTCGCGCCCTTCACAGCACCAACGGCAAATGGGATTTCGTCGCCGAGCTCGAGGATCGAGACCTTGCCTCTTTCGACGAGACGCTGCGCCGTATCCGGCTGATCAACGGCATCAACTCGACCGAGAGCAATATTCTGCTGAAGACGAGCAAGACGGGTTTTTAGCGTATTTTCACGCGACACCCTGGCCGGTGAAATCGGCGAGCCTGCCCCTCATCCGCCTGCCGGCACCTCTCCCCGCGTGCGGGGCGAAGGGGAATAGCCGCGACCTCTCCGTCCCCCGCAGAGGTATCGTGGGGCACGTCCCCTCGCCCCGTTTTACGGGGAGAGCGTCAGGGTGAGGGGCAGCCGTCGGTCCGAATCGGACAGCCATCCGCCGTGTGCTTGTGAATTAAGCCGGCTCAATATTCCCGTTCGTAGACGACACCGGCTTCGCCGGCGCCGTTGCCGCCGGCAGCACCGCGCAACTTGACGCCGCGGCCGACGTCGAGGTTGATGATTGCCTTGGCGCCGGCTGCGCCGCCCTGTTGCAATTCGAAATAGGTGCGGTCGTTGAGATAACGGCCGACGCTGACGCTCGTCTGGCCCTTGGAATCGGTGCTGATATCGAGATCGTCGACACCGAGCTGATTGCGCAGGCCTTCGAATAGCGAGGTCGAGCGGTTGCCGGCCAGCTGGCTGACGGCATCGGCAAGCTGGGCGATCTGCACCGGCGAGAGTTTTGACATCGACTGGCCGAAGATCAGCTGCGCCAGCACCTCGTCCTGCGGCAGCTGCGGCGAGGAGGAAAAGGTGATTGCCGGGTCGGTGGCGAGGCCTGCGACGTCGACGGTCAGCGTCGTCGAGCCGGAGGCCGAGGTCGCTTCCATATCAAGGGCTGGCGTCAGGTCGCCGGCAAAGGTGATCCTGCTCTTGTCGGTGAAATCCAGACGGCGGTTGAGAATGGTCAGCCGGCCGCGGCGCATGGTGAATCCGCCGGTTACAATCGGCGCTGCCGCCGTTCCGCGGATCGTCACCTTGCCGCCGAGCTCGGCATCGATGCCGCGGCCGCGTGCGAAGATATGCGAAGGCGCGTCGATTTCGAGATCGAGAGTGATCGTCGAGGATTTCTCGGTGGGTTTCCGTTCGCCATCGTCGCGCAGCTGCGCAAGCACTGCCCGCGGCGCATTCTTGTGGCGGATGTCGATTTCCCTGAGCGAGGTCGGCAATTTTTCAGGGACGGTGATCGAGGTCTTGTCCAGCCGAAGCTTGCCGCTCAGCGTCGAATTCATGATCGGCCCGCGCAGACCGAGTGTGCCGTTGACGGTGGAGACGACAAGCGTTCCATCGACATAGACTGCTTTGTCGAGTTTGATCGAAATATCGGCGGGAAAGCCGCCGGCCGGCTGGATGCCTATGGTGCCGCTTGCCGAAATCGTGCCGCCGCCGCCGAGGTTGCCGCTGAGGCGCGATATCACCGCCTGGCTGCCGTTGAAGGTCACCGTCGCCGCGAGATTGTTGATGGCGAGATTGCGCCGGACGTCGACAAGCTTGGCGCCATTGGTCGAGACGGTGCCGTTGATGAGGGGTGCCGCGGCCGTTCCGCCAACCTGCAGGTTGAGGGTGGCGACGCCGTCGGCGACGAGGCCCTGCTGCGCGAGCGGCGCGCCGAGCACGGCGAAAGGAAGATTGCCGTTGAAGTGCATGTCGAGGGCGCGATTGCCTGTGATCACGACGCTGCCGCCGCCCTTCAGCGACATGCCGGCGTCACCGGCAAGGCTGGTGTCGACCGTCAGCCTGTTGCCGGCAAGTTTGCCTGATGCGCCGATGGTGAACGGCGAAAGGCCGGCGCCTTTTGTCTGGCTGGTTGCGGCGTTCTTCCAGTCGACCTTGAAATCGACTAAGGGCGCCGATAGCGCGCCGGTGGCCTTTGCTGTTGCCGAGACCGCGCCTTCGGCTCCAAGGCCCGGAACAAAGCCGTTGGCGATCGCAGCCGGAACATTGGCGGCATTCACGGTGGCATCGACCGCGCGGATCGAGGTGCCGGCGAGCGAAAGATTGCCGGCGGCTTTCAGCGCAATGCCGCCGCTGCCGCTGAGATCGGCATCGAAATCGAGCCGGTCACCGGCGTATTTTCCCGTCGCCGCCAGTGCCAGGCGGGCGAGGCCGGCAGCCTTGGTGTGGCTGGTTGCGGCATCCTTCCAGTTCAGCTTGAAATCGACGATCGGTTTTTCAGGCGTTCCCGACGTGACGGCGTTGGCCGAAACTGTGCCTTCGGCACCGAGGCCGGGAACGAAGGCATTGGCGATATTGGCTGGAAGTGCCGGAATATCGGCATTGATCGAAAGATCGCGGATGGCCGTTCCGGCGATGGTAACGCCGCCGGTGGCCTTGGCCAGCACCCCGTCCTTGCCGGCAAGGTTGGCATCGAAGTCGACTCTGTCATTGGCGTATTTTCCCGATGCCGCCGCACTCAGGCCGGAAAGGCCGCTGCTCTTGGTCTGAGCGGTTGCGGCGTTCTTCCAGTCGAGCTTGAAATCGACGGCGGGTTTGGGCAGGGCGCCGGAGGCGGATGCCGTTCCAGACACCGTGCCCTCGGCGGCCAGACCGGGGACGAAGCCGTTGGCAAGGGCTGCCGGCAGATTGGCAAGATCGGCCTTGACGTCAAGGTTGCGAACCGAGGTGCCTGCCGTTGCGACATTGCCCTTGGCTTTCAGCGAGAGGCCGTCCTTGCCGCCGAGATCGGCATCGAAATCGAGCCGGTTGTCGGCGAAATGGCCTGAAGCGGCAAGCGCCAGTCCCGAAAGATGAGCGCTTCTGGTGTGGCTGGTCGCGGCATCGGTCCAGGCGAGCTTGAAGTCGGCATTCGGTGCGGCAGGGGTCCCGGCGGCGGACAGGGTGCCTGATATCGTGCCGCCGGCCGCCAGGTCTGGAACGAAGGCATTTGCGAGACTGGCCGGAATTTTGGCGATCTCGGCGTCGACCTTGATGTTTTCGATCGTCGTGCCGGCGAGGGCGATATTGCCGGTGCTCTTCAGCGAGAGGCCTTCGCCGCCGCTGGCCGCGGCGTTGAAATCAAGCTTGTTGTCGGCGAATTTTCCCGATGCGGTCAGGCCGAGAGCGGCAAAGCCGGCACGCTTGGTGTGGCTGGTCGCGGCATCTTTCCAATCAAGGTCGAAATTGGCGGTCGGGGCGGCAAGCGAGCCTGCGGCCGAAACCGTTCCGGAGATCGCGCCTTCGGCGGCGAGGTCGGCGACGAAGCTGTTTGCGATGCCGGCCGGGATATTTTTAAGCGTTGCATCGAGTTTGACGTTGTCGATCGTCGTGCCGGTTATGGCGACATTGCCGTTTGCCTTCAGCGAGACGCTGTCGGCGCCCGCTATCGCCGTGTCGAAATCAAGCTTGTTGTCGGCGAATTTACCGGATGCCTTCACCGCGAGGTCTGCAAGGCCTGCACGCTTCGTGTGGCTGGTCGCAGCATCCCTCCAATCAAGGTCGAAATTGGCGGTCGGAGCGGCAAGCGAGCCTGCCGCCGAAACCGTTCCGGAGATCGCGCCTTTGGCGGCAAGATCGGCGACGAAGCTGTTTGCGATGCCGGCCGGGATATTTTTGAGCGTTGCATCAACCTTGACGTTGCCGATCGTCGTGCCGGTGACGGCGACATTGCCGGTTGCCTTCAGCGAGAGGCTGTCGGCGCCTGCTATCGCCGTGTCGAAATCGAGCTTGCTGTCGGCGAATTTACCGGATGCCTTCACCGCGAGGTCGCCAAGGCCGGCGCGCTTGGTATGGCTCGTCGCGGCATCTTTCCAATCGAGATCGAAATTGGCGGTCGGCGCGGACAGCGGTCCGGTCGCCGAGATCTTCCCGGTGATCACGCCTGCTGCAGCGAGATCGGGAACGAAACCATTGGCGATGCGGGCCGGCAGGTTGAGAATGTCGGCGTCGATATCAAGCGCCGGCGCCTTCGGGTCGGCGAGTGCGACATTGCCGGCGGCCCTGAGGGACAGGCCGTCACCGCCGCCAATCGTCGTGTCGAAATCAAGCTTGTTGTCGGCGAATTTGCCGCCGGCGGTGATGCCGAGCGGCGCCAACCCGGCTCCCTTGGTCTGGCCGGTCGTCGCATCCTTCCAGTCGAGCTTGAAGTCGGCGACGGGTGCGGCCGGCGTTCCGGTCACGGCAATCTTTCCGGAGATCGTACCCCCGGCCGAAAGGTTCGGCACGAAACCGTTGGCGAGAGCCGCCGGCAGGTCGCGAATGTCGGCATCAAGCTTCAGCGTCTCGCCGGCCGAACCGGTGACGCTCACCGAGCCGGTGCCTGTTTTCAGCGTCAGCC
Source organism: Rhizobium sp. BK619 (assembly GCF_014195245.1). NCBI lineage: Bacteria > Pseudomonadati > Pseudomonadota > Alphaproteobacteria > Hyphomicrobiales > Rhizobiaceae > Rhizobium > Rhizobium sp. BK619. The sequence continues at coordinate 377,896 of NZ_JACIBH010000002.1, forward strand.
CGGTCAGGCTGGCGGTGCCGCCGACAATTGCGACCTGCGTCGGTGCCGCAAGTTCGATCGGGATATTGCGGGGGCTTGCCGAAAAGCGGTCAAGGTTAAGGTCGATCGCCCCATCCGCCATCTCGATATTGCCGGCGGCCAGCACCGGGTTGCCGTCATAGGCGGCATTAAGATCGAAATCGGTCTGGTTCTGCTGCCTGGTGAAACCGAGCGAAAGGCCGGCGATCTTGTTTGCCCCGGCATTCAGTTCCTCGGCCTTGATCGTGCCGTTTGCCGCAAGGGCGCTGAGATCGCTGACCGTGACATCGATATCCGGCTTGACGATCGCAAGCGTATCACGACGGATCGATGCGCCTGATGCACGCAGCTTGAGCGCGATCTTGCCATTGTCGCTGGCGACGCCAAGCGATCCCTTGAGATCGCCTTCGGCCTTCTGCCCGCCGAGTGCCGCGAGCAGGCTGATATTGGGGAAGTCGAAGGTCAGCGCGCCTGTCGGCTCCAGGGCGGGCGAGAATTCCAGATTACCGGTCAGCCGGTTGCCGCCGATATCGGCGGTCAGCGCCGGAATACGCATCCGGCCGTCCGCGGAGCTGATGTCGCCGTTGATGGCGATCGGCTGGCCGTCGATCGTGCCGGTTGCAGCGATCTTGCCCTGCGGCGCCTTGGGATCGGCAAGACCCGACAGGTCGATATTGAGGTTGCCGAGCGTCCGCTCAGCCATTTTAAGGCTGGGGGACTTGAGATTGGCCGTCACCGAGATGGCTGGCAGCTCGCCGCCCACTCTCAACGCATACCCGGCCCCGCCGCTGGCGCCGGTCATGAGTTTGCCGATGTCGGGCAGCCGGCCGGAAAGATCGGCATTCACCTTCGAGCCGTCGAGCGCGACATTGCCGGCGGCCTCAAGCGTGCCGGAGGTCAGGACGAGGTTGGACAGCGCGAATTTCGACGGGATGGTGCCGGTCAGCTGGCTTTCGAGTGTGATCGGTCCGTCGAACCTGCCCGAGACCGCAACCGGCAGCGCGGCCGGCGCGACGCTGAGCTTGACGTTGCCGGTCAGCGCCTGGTCTGCCAGCCGGTAGGAGCCGTTCAGGCCGCCGTTGATATTGGCGCTTTCGAGGGTGGTGCCGTTAAAGCCGATGCTGCCGGGCGTTATCTGCAGGGGAGAGGCGATCGTCACCGGGCCCTGGACGGCGCGATTGAGGTTCGGCTCCGCAAAGGTCATGTCGCCGGCAACGAGACGCAGCTGGACGCTGCCGGATCGGGCGGCGAGATTGAAGGCGTCGCTCTTTGCCGTCAGTTTGACATTGCCGATAACGGCTTGCGGTAGGGTTGCGGTATCGAGCGAGCCGCTGACATTCAGTCGGGCCGCCTGGGCATCGCCCGTCAGGGCCAGGTTGAGGCCTGAAATCAGGAAGCGCGCTTCGCCTTCGGCGAGCGGCCAGCGGAAATCGACAGGCCCCGATGTGCCGAGCAGGTTGGCGTTCAGGCTGTTGTTGCCGGCCGGATCGAGCGTGCCCGAGGCGGCGATGACGACGCTGCCGGTGGCGATATTGCCGGTCTGGATATCGATCTTGCCGTGGTCGTCGAAGGTTGTGGCCAGATCGATATTGGTCTGGCCTGAAAAAAGCGGCCGGAATGCCGATGGAAGCAGCGAGCTCAGGTCACCGCCGCCCTTGAGGTCGAGGTGATGCAGGCCGTCCGCGCTGATCTGATGCCGGGCCTCGATCGCGGCGCGCTGCTGGCCGTCGAGAGCGGCCTGCACTTTGCCCCTCCAGTCGGATATCGGTCCCTGGCCGTCGAGGTCGATGTTGACGGCGGGATTGTCGGGCAGGCCGAGAAAGCCTGCCAGCAGCCCACCCTTCGGTTCGGCAAGCTGCGCTTTCAGCCGCAGCCGGTTTTCCGCCGGCGCATAGGCGATATCGGCGACCAGCCGTGCATCCGGGACGGCGTGACGGCGGACATTGACGATTGCCTCGCCGCCATCGCGGTTTGCCGACAGGCTGCCTTCGGCGGCGAGCGCGAAGGCGCGCCCGGCAAAGGGTTCGGCCAGTTTGATGTCGGGCAGCGCGACGCTGTCGATATCGACCTTGATCGGAAGGCTGAAACCGCCGGCATTTTCCGCCGCGGGCCGCGAGGGCAGGGTGCGCACCGGCTTGCGCAGCACGTCGATCGCTTCGATCTCGAAGCGTTTGGCATGGAAGGTTCCGGTCAGCAGCGCCAGCGGGTTCCAGTCGATGGCGATGCCGTGAATTTCCGCAAAGACGCCCCTGGTGTCGGAAACGGTGATCTCGGCGGCGCGAAGCCCGCCGGTCAAAAGACCTTGCGGTTCACGCACGGTAATCGTCATATCGCGGTTGGACAGTGTCGAGGCGATCTTTTCGGTGACGATGCGGGCGCCAAAGGCGGTGAAGCCGAAGATCGCCAGTGCCAGGACGGCAAGAATCAAGATGGCGCCCACGCCATAAGCGGTGAGCCGCAGGAACCAGTTGACGATTTTTGCCAGCATTTGCATCGGCGCGGACACTACCCCGTTTTCACGATGGTTCACAAATCGATATCGGCCCTTCTAGAAGGATTGGCCAATGCCGGCGTAGATTCCATAATCTGTGCCACCTTCGTACTTGTTCAGCGGCATGGCAAAATCAAGCCGCAGCGGGCCGAAAGGTGTGGCATATCGTATTCCGGCGCCGGCGCCGGCGCGAATATCGGAAAAACCCGGAAAGGTGCTGTCCGATACGGTGCCGACATCGATGAAGGGCACAATGCCGATCGTGTCGGTGATCTTGATGCGGGCTTCCAGCGAACCGGTGACATAGGAGCGGCCGCCTGTCGGATCGCCATTATCGTTATAGGGCGAGATTTCCTGAAAGCTGTATCCGCGCACGGAGCCGCCGCCGCCGGCAAAGAAGCGCTGCGTGGCCGGAATATTCTCGATGCCGCCGCCGCCGATCAGGACGCCGGCGGCGACCTTGCCGGCCAGCACCATGCCATCCTCGGCGCCGAAGGGCAGATAGCCGGAGATCGAGCCCTGGAATGCCGCATAGGGCGTGGCATTGAAGATCTCGTAACCGGGCTTGGCCGAAAATGTTGCGCGATAGCCTTCCGTCGGGTTGAACTTGTCGTCGCGGGCGTCGCGGTCATATTGAAGCGGCAGGGTGAAGGTCAGGTAGTCGTTGGTGCCGAAGGCGTCGTCATCGCGCTCCCAGCTGACCTCGCCGCTTGCCGAGACGGTGTCCCGGTCGGTCAGCTCGTAGGAGAGGCCGAGCGAGGCGGTGACGAGCGTCGCATTATAGGCATCCGGATTCTCGGTCTTGGCGACGATGCCGGCCTTCAGCGTGGCGGCGGGGAAGAAAGCGCCGGGCTTGGTGAAAAGGATGCCGGCGGAATAGTCGAGGCTGCCGACATCGGTGGTTTCACCGAGCCGCGACACCGATCCCTCGATCCGTAGCGTTTCGGCTTCGCCGAACAGGTTGCGATGGCCCCAATAGCCCTGGACGCCGAAGCCGTCGGTGGTGGAATATTGGGCGCCGACGCCGAAATAACGCTGTTTGCCTTCAGAAACCTCGATCGTCATCGGCAGCGTGCCATCCGGCGCCAGCGCATCGCCTTCGTGGATGGTGACGCTTGAGAAGACGCCAAGGGCGCGAAGCCGCTCGCCGGCTTTTTTCAGCGCTTCCGGGGAATAGGCTTCGCCCTTGTCGAGCCGGGAATAACGCTGGATGAACCCTGGCTTGACGGTTTTTTCGCCGGTGACGCCGACATCGCCGATCGGGGCGACCGGGCCGCCTTCGGCCGCAAGGACGATATCGACCGTGTCGCTCCTGTGGTCGGCGACGACCTTGCGTTCGGTCAGCTTGGCGAAGGGCCGGCCTTCGCTCTTCAGCTGCTCGACGATCTTGTCGCCGGCCTTGATGATGGCAAGCGAGCCGGCCTGGGCGCCCGGGGCCAGGTCGTAATCGGCGGGATTGTGGTTTGCGGCATCGCCGCCGAACTGCACTTCCCTGACCTTGAAGATCGGGCCCGGCTTTATATCGACGGTGACCGGGACCGGCCCTGACCGGTCGAATGTCGGATTGGGCGGCAGGTCGTCGATATTCTTGCCGTCGATGGTGATCGTCACCACGCCGCCGTAACGGGCCTTTTCATAAAGAGCTGCGATCAGCCGCTCGCGGTCGTCGCGCGCCTTGACGACGACGCCGAGGTCGCCGGAAACCGGCAGCTTCTGGTCGCTGAGGAGGCGGGAGCTGTTTTGCAGCGCTTCTTTCAGGTCGGGATCGGCGGTGTCGGCTTTGAGATCGACGTTATAGCGTACCGGATCCGGCACCTGCTGCGCTTCGTCCTCGTCCTTGCCGAAAATGGTGATGCCGAAAAGCTTGAAGGCGTAAGCGTCGCCGATCAGGACCGGTGAGAACGCAGCTGCTGCTGCGACCACCATCATGGTGCCTGTTCGCCGATACGCAGTACCTGTTTTCGGGCCTGTCCCTCTAATCCGCATACGCTGCTTTTGGTTAGGTCTTCAATGAAGCTTCGTTGCCCAGCCGTGAACAGCTTAGCGGCAAAATCGCGCGGGGTGTACCATTTTAAATTGCCGGCGCACTAATTTAGCACAAAAAATCCCGGAGGTGTGTCCGGGATTTCCTGTGTTTACCGGTTTGCCAGCGGTATCAGCGCGGGCAGGTATCGATATAGCGGCGGCCGTAGCGGTCGCGATAGTAGCACTGGCCGGGCTGTTCGGCGACGCTGCCGATAAGGGCGCCGGACACACCGCCGATCGCGGCGCCGACGGCTGCGCCACGGACGTTGCCGGTGACTGCGCCGCCGATGACCGCACCTGATGCAGCGCCGATGCCGGCGCCCTGTTGAGTCGGCGTGCAGCTTGCGATCGACAGGCCGATCAATGCGAGTATGACAGCTTTTTTCATCTATTCTCTCCGAGGTTGTTGCCCAGCGGGCAGAGGCCGTCCCTTTTTATTTTTCGTCAGACTAGAGCGAAAACTATGTCGGAAGAAAGGGTTGTCCACTGTTACGCCGATTTTTTTGCGATGTGGCTATCGTCGTCCTATGCAGAGATCGCAAACCAGGCGGCGTTCCGCGGCATCAATTTCATTGATCACAACTCGCAGATTTTTTATCTGGAATCATTCAAAAAACTGGGCCTTTTGCCGCAGTTGATGTTAAAGCAAAGGGTAAGCATTGACGCGCGGACGTCCGGTCGGCAAGAACGGCCGCGCGATACTGGAGCAGATGATGGATTTCGAAGCGTTTTTCAAAAACGAGTTGGACGGGCTTCATGCCGAGGGCCGTTATCGCGTTTTTGCCGATCTCGAGCGTCACCGCGGCAATTTTCCGCGCGCGACGCGCCATACCGCCGATGGCGAAAAGGAAGTCACGGTCTGGTGCTCCAACGACTATCTCGGCATGGGCCAGAACCCGAAGGTGATCGAGGCGATGAAAAACGCCATCGACCACTGTGGCGCGGGTGCGGGAGGCACCCGGAATATTTCTGGCACCAACCACTATCACGTCATGCTCGAGCGTGAGCTTGCCGATCTGCACGCCAAGGAATCAGCCCTGATCTTCACCTCGGGCTATGTGTCCAACTGGGCAGCGCTCGGCACGCTTGGCGCCAAGATCCCCGGCCTGATCATCTTCTCCGACGCGCTGAACCATGCCTCGATGATCGAGGGCATCCGTCATGCCAAGTGCGACAAGGTGATCTGGAAGCACAATGACGTTGCCGATCTCGAAGCCAAGCTTAAGGCCGCCGATCCGAAGGCGCCGAAGCTGATCGCTTTCGAAAGCGTCTATTCGATGGACGGCGATATCGCCCCGATCAAGGAAATCTGCGACCTCGCCGACAAATACGGCGCGATGACCTATCTCGATGAAGTGCATGCGGTTGGCATGTACGGCCCGCGCGGCGGCGGCATTGCCGAGCGCGAGGGGCTGATGGACCGGCTGACCGTCATCGAGGGCACGCTTGGCAAGGCCTTCGGGGTGATGGGCGGCTATATTGCCGCGTCTTCAGCGCTTTGCGATTTCATCCGTTCCTTTGCCTCCGGCTTCATCTTCACCACAGCGCTGCCGCCGGCGCTTGCCGCCGGTGCGGTCGCCTCGATCCAGCACCTGAAGGTCAGCCAGTTCGAGCGCGCCCGCCATCAGGACCGGGTGCGCAAGCTCCGAATGCTGCTCGACCAGAGCGGCATTCCGCATGTGCCCAATCCGAGCCATATCGTGCCGGTGCTGGTCGGTGATGCCGCCAAGTGCAAGTGGATTTCCGACCTGCTGCTCGACAATTGCGGCGTCTATGTCCAGCCGATCAACTATCCCACCGTGCCGAAGAAGACCGAGCGCCTGCGCATCACGCCGACGCCGCTGCATTCCGATGCCGATATCGCCCATCTGGTCGAGGCGCTGCATTCGCTCTGGTCGCGCTGCGCGCTGGCAAGACACGTCGCCTGATTTTTCGATGACCGCGCCGTTCAGGACCTCCATCGGAGGTCCTGACGCTGATCGGCCATGCGCCTCTGCGGCCGGCCAACCATCCCTATCCTGACCCAGATCATCCGTTCGGCGCCGGCTCGATGCCGATGATGCGCCGCAACCGGTCCGCCGATGCGCGTCGGTTCTTCTCTGCGTTTGCGCCTTGCCGCCGACCGCCCCTCCGCCGACTACGCATGCACAAAATGAGAAAACCTTTTCTCACTTGACATAACGGTTGGTAAAAGCTTTTCTCAAGCCACTTCAGAAGGAGGACGGTCTGAACATATCGGGAGGAAAAAGAGGCAGGATCACCATCCATGAGGTGGCGGCGGCTGCCGCGGTCAGCATCTCGACCGCGTCGAAGGCGCTTAACGACACCGGCCGGATGGGCGCGGAAACCCGCGAGCGGGTGAAGCGGATTGCCGGCGAAATCGGTTATCGGCCGAATGCGCTGGCAAGAGGTCTTCTCAGCAAGCGCAGCTTCACCATCGGGCTCTTGACCAACGACACCTACGGCCGTTTCACGCTGCCTGTGATGGCGGGTATTTCGGACGCGCTGGTCGATCATGGGGTTTCGGTTTTCCTGTGCGCCATCGAAGACGATCCGGCGCTCGCCCAGATCCATGTCGATGCGATGCTGGACAAGCAGGTCGACGGCATCATCGCCACGGGAAAGCGGCTGGACAGGCGCCTGCCCGTCGATCTGTCGAATTTGCATGTGCCTGTCGTCTACGCCTTCACCGAGGGGACGCAGAACAGCGTTACCTTCCGTTCGGACGACGAGCAGGGTGCGAGGCTGGCGGTGGAATGGCTCGCCAAGATCGGACGGCGGCGGATCGCCCATATCACAGGGCCGGAGGATTTCTTCTCGGTGCGGGAACGCGCCGGCGCCTATCACGAGGTGGCAGGCCACCGCGAGCCGGTGCTCTACGGCGTCTGGTCGGAAAGCTGGGGCCATGAGGCGGTCGAGACGCTTTGGAAGAGGCCGGGGGAAAAGCCCGATGCGCTGTTCTGCGGCAATGACCAGATCGCCCGCGGTGCCGCCGATGCCTTGCGCGAGCGCGGCGTCAAGGTGCCGCAGGATGTCTCGGTGATCGGCTTCGACAATTGGGAGATTGTCGCCGCCCAGACGCGGCCGCCGCTGACGACGGTGGATATGGAGTTGAAGGAGCTCGGGCGGCAGGCCGGATTGACGGTGTTGGCGCTCGCGGAAGGACGGCCTGTCGAGCCGGGAGTGAGGAAATTGCCGTGCCGGCTGATCGTCCGGCAGTCATGCGGGGGCAAAGCCCCCACGGAAAGAGACTAAGGGACTGAGATCCAGGGAATGAGCAAAGGCGCAGGGAGATGCGCCATATCGGGAGGAGTGTCATGATCAAGCGTCTATTGGCGGCGACCAGCATCGCTACCTTATGCCTGTTTTCGGCTGCGTCGGCGGCTGAAAATGTCGAAATGTGGGTTCGTTCGGGCATCGGTGACGCCTTCAAGAAGGTCGTCGAAGCCTATAATTCCGGCCATGAGAACAAGGTCGTGATGACCGAAGTGCCGTTCTCCGAGCTGGTGCAGAAATATGCGACGGCAATCGCCGGCGGACAGGCGCCTGATGCCCTGTCGATGGACCTGATCTATAATCCCGCCTTTGCCGCGGCCGGCCAGCTCGAGGATCTGACGGACTGGGCGAAATCGCTGCCCTATTTCAACTCGCTGTCGCCCTCGCATGTCCGCCTCGGCACCTATCAGGACAAGATCTACGGCCTGCCGCTCTCGGTGGAGACATCGGTCTTTGCCTGGAACAAGGATCTCTACAAGAAGGCCGGCCTCGACCCGGACAAGGCGCCCGCCAACTGGGACGAAATCACCGCCAATGCCGAGAAGATCCGGGCCCTGGGTGACGACACCTATGGCTTTTATTTCTCCGGCGGCGGCTGCGGCGGCTGCATGATCTTCACCTTCACGCCGCTCACCTGGGGTGCAGGCGCCGATATCCTGTCGGCCGACAGCAAGAAAGCGACGCTCGATACGCCTCAGATGCGCAAGGCTGTCGATATCTACCGCAACATGGTCAAGAAGGACCTGGTGCCGGCGGGGGCGGCCAGCGACACCGGCGCCAACTTCCTGACCTTCACCAATGGCAAGATCGGCCAGCAGAGCCTCGGCGCCTTTGCCATCGGCACGCTGGTGACCGAGCATCCCGACATCAATTTCGGCGTGACGCTCATCCCCGGCGTCGACGGCAAGCCTTCGTCCTTTGCCGGCGGCGATAATTTCGTCATCACAAAGGGCACGAAGAAGATCGACGCGGTGAAGGGCTTCCTCGAATATGTCTATTCGGAAGATGGCCAGAAGATCATGGCGAAATACGGCAGCCTGCCGACACGTGGCGATATTGCCGACAAGGTGCTCGAAGGTCTCGATCCGCGCATGCAGGTCGGCCTCAAGGCAATCAGTGTCGCCAAGACGCCCTATACGCTGCAGTTCAACGACCTGATCAACAGCGCCAACGGGCCGTGGGCAAGCTTCACCAACGCCGCGATCTTCGGCGACGATGTCGACGGCGCGTTTTCGAGCGCCCAGTCGGAAATGCAATCGATCATCGATAGCGGCCAGTAACTCTCCCCCCGGCCGCGGCCGGGGAGCGGTGGCAGCTTCCCGGCCAATCCCAACCGACAGATGCGGAGCGTTTCGATGACCGGTTCCGGTTCAGAGATTCTATTGCCTCGGCGCAGGCGACGGCGCCAATCGAACTGGCGCGGCCTTGCCTATATCGCGCCGGCCATGGCGCTGGTCATCGTCTTCTTCATCATGCCGGTTCTGTTCACCGGATGGATGAGCCTGCACAACTGGCCGCTGATGGGGGCGTCGCGCTGGATCGGCCTCAACAATTATTATCGCATGGTCAACGACACCCGCTTCGTGACGGCGCTGAATTTCACCGCCTATTATACCGTGATCGTCACCATCGCCATCTTCGCCGTCGCCTTTCCGCTCGCCATCTTCGTCGAGAAGGAACGGCAGTTCGTCAGCGCCTATCGCACCATCATCTTCCTGCCCGTCGTCGTCGGGCTTGCCACCGCCTCGCTGCTCTGGGTCTGGCTTGCCAATGTCGATAGCGGCTTCATCGGCCCGGCCCTGAAAGCGCTCGGTCTTTTGGAAAAGAGCCCCAATCTGCTCGCGACCTTCGACACCGCCTTCCTGACGATCGTGGTGATGGTGGTCTGGAAGATCGCCGGCTTCACCATGATCATTCTTCTCACCGGCCTGCAGGCCATTCCCTCCGAACTGACGGAGGCGGCCCGCATCGATGGCGCTGGCCGCTGGCAGCGTTTCCGGCATCTGACGCTGCCGCTGATGCGCAAGACGATCGCGCTGGCGCTGATCGTCTCGGTCACCGGCTCGATCCTCGCCTTCGACCAGTTTTACATCATGACCTCGGGCGGGCCGCAGAACAAGATGATCTCGGTGGTCTATTACATCTTCAACCAGTCCTTCGTGTCCTTCAATCTCGGTTACGGCGCGGCACTGTCGATCGTGCTTCTCGCCATCCTGGTGGCGATCAGCATCGTGCAGCTCTGGCTGCTGCGCGTCGGGGAGGAGCGCCCATGAGCACCTCGAGGGAACGCCGCGCCCGCAAGGCCATCCGCGTAAAATCCGCCTATCATCTGACCGGCATCGCCATCTCGATCTTCTTCCTGGCGCCGTTTGCGATCACGCTGCTCGCCTCCTTCCGCCAGGGGACCGAAGCCAGCCTGCCGCCGCTGCCGCCATGGCCGACATCGGGCGTCAGCTTCGATGCCTATGCGCTGCTCGATACGTTCGGCGCCGGCATCTGGCGGCACATGATCAATTCGCTGTTCGTCTCGGTCGCCACCGTGGTGCTGACCGTCGCCGTCAGCCTGCTCGCCGGCTACGGCTTCTCGCGCTATCGCTTCCCGATGAAGAATGCGCTCTTCGTGCTGATCATCGCCACGCTGATGATCCCGTTCCAGTCGATCCTGACGCCGCTCTTCATCATCCTGGCCAAGCTCGGTCTCAACAATTCGCTGCTCGGGCTGACCCTCGTCTATGTGACACTGCAGCTGCCCTTCTCGGTCTTCATGATGCGCAACGCCTTCGATGCGGTGCCGAAGGAGATCGAGGAGGCGGCCCGCATCGACGGCGCCCGCGATCTCCGGCTTCTGGCCCGCGTTCTGCTGCCGCTGGTGCTGCCAGGCGTGGCGACGGTGGCGATCTTTGCCTTCCTCAATGCCTGGAACGAGTTTCTCGCCGCCCTGGTGCTGCTCTCCAGCAATGAGAAATACACCCTGCCGGTGCTGATGACGGCGGTTCGCGCCGGACGGCTCGGCGCCATCAACTGGGGAGCGGTGCAGGCCGGCGTCGTCGTCATGACGATCCCTTGCCTGATCGTCTTCCTGCTCCTGCAACGCTACTACATGCGCGGGCTGATGGCCGGCGCGGTGAAATGACCATAGGGAAAGTCGAGCCATGACCAAATCAAGCAACGACCGCCAGTTTCGTCCCGTCGCCGTTCCCGATGTGGAGCTCAGTGGCTTCTGGGGCAAATGGCAGGACGCCGTCTGCAATTCCACCGCCGAGACCCTGCTCGACCGCTGCGTCGAGGCCGGCATGCTGAAGGCGATCGACATCTCCCAGCCGAGCCCCGGCGCCGTCATTCCCATTCAGCCCTGGGGCGGGACGACGCAGATGTTCTGGGATTCCGATCTCGGCAAGTCGATCGAGACCATCGCCTATTCGCTCTATCGCCGGCCGAACCCGAAGCTGGAGGCGCGCGCCGACGAAATCATCGACATGTATGAGAGGCTACAGGACAAGGACGGTTATCTCAATGCCTGGTTCCAGCGCGTCGAGCCCGCCCGCCGCTGGACCAACCTGCGCGACCATCACGAGCTCTATTGCGCCGGCCATCTGATGGAGGCCGCGGTCGCCTATTACCAGGCGACCGGCAAGCGCAAGCTGCTCGATATCATGTGCCGCTTTGCCGATTACATGATCACCATGTTCGGCCATGGCGAAGGCCAGCTCCCAGGCTATTGCGGCCATGAAGAAGTCGAACTTGCGCTGGTCAAGCTTGCCCGCGTCACCGGCGAGAAGAAATATCTCGAACTGTCGAAATTCTTCATCGACGCGCGCGGCACCGAGCCGCACTTCTTCACGGCGGAAGCCGCTCGCGACGGCCGGAGCGCTGCCGACTTCCATCAGAAGACCTATGAGTATGGCCAAGCGCACCAGCCGGTGCGCGAGCAGAAAAAGGTCGTCGGCCATGCTGTGCGCGCCATGTATCTCTATTCCGGCATGGCCGATATCGCCACCGAATATAAGGACGACAGCCTGACGGCGGCACTGGAAACGCTCTGGGACGACCTCACAACCAAGCAGATGTACATCACCGGCGGCATCGGCCCGGCCGCATCCAACGAAGGCTTCACCGATTATTACGATCTGCCCAATGATACGGCCTACGCCGAGACCTGCGCTTCGGTCGGCTTGGTGTTCTGGGCAAGCCGCATGCTCGGGCGCGGCCCGGACCGCCGTTATGCCGACATCATGGAACAGGCGCTTTATAACGGCGCGCTGCCCGGCCTTTCCACCGACGGCAAGACCTTCTTCTACGACAATCCGCTCGAAAGTGTCGGCAAACACCACCGCTGGAAATGGCACCATTGCCCCTGCTGCCCGCCCAACATCGCCCGGCTGGTGACCTCGATCGGCTCCTATATGTATGCCGTTGCCGACGATGAGATCGCCGTGCACCTCTATGGCGAAAGCACCGCCCGGCTGAAGCTTGCCAACGGCGCCGACGTGGAACTGGAACAGACCACCAACTATCCTTGGGACGGCGCGGTCGCCTTTACCACCAGGCTCAAGACGCCGGCCAAATTCGCGCTGTCGCTGCGCATTCCCGATTGGGCCGAGGGCGCCACCCTCAGCGTCAATGGGGAAATGCTCGATCTTGCTGCCAATATCCGCGACGGATATGCCAGGATCGATCGCCAATGGGCCGATGGCGATCGTGTCGCCCTTTCCCTGCCGCTTTCGCTGCGCCCGCAATATGCCAATCCGAAGGTGCGCCAGGATGCCGGCCGTGTCGCCCTGATGCGCGGGCCGCTGGTCTATTGCGTCGAGACGACCGACAATGGCGAGGATCTCAACGCCATCGTCCTGCCGCGCGAACTTCCGGCCGCCGAGACCGTCGTGCTGAAGGATCTCAACGATGCGGTCGCCCTCGATCTCAAGGTCGAGCGTGAGGAGACGTCGAACTGGGGAACACCGCTCTACCGCAATGCGCCGGCTGAAAGGCAGGTCGCCACCGCGCGTTTCGTGCCCTATCATCTTTGGGACAACCGCGCGCCCGGAGAGATGCTCGTCTGGGTCCAGTCGGACAAGTAGGTCGTTTGGGGATGACGAACGGTATGGCTAACAAGAGCGTCGTGCTCCAGGACGTGCGCAAAAGCTATGGCAATCTGCAGGTGGTCCACGGGATCGACCTGACGATCGAAGAGGGCGAATTCGTCGTCTTCGTCGGCCCGTCCGGCTGCGGAAAATCGACGCTGCTTCGTATGATCGCCGGCCTCGAGGACGTGACCGACGGCGAGGTCGAGATCAAAGGACGTGTTGTCACCGATCTCGATCCCTCCGAGCGCGGCATCGCCATGGTCTTCCAGTCCTATGCGCTCTATCCGCATATGAGCGTGCGCGACAATCTGGCCTTCGGGCTGAAGATGGCGCGCACCCATGCCGCCGAGATCGAGGCACGCGTCAAGGCGGCCTCCGCCATCCTGAAGATCGACCATCTTCTCGACCGGCGGCCGGGACAGCTTTCCGGCGGCCAGCGCCAGCGCGTGGCGATCGGCCGGGCGATCGTGCGCAAACCCGATGTCTTCCTGTTCGACGAACCGCTCTCCAATCTCGATGCGGAACTCAGGGTGTCGATGCGCATCGAGATAGCCCGCCTTCACCGCGAACTCGGCAACACGATGATCTATGTCACCCACGACCAGACCGAGGCGATGACGCTCGCCGACAAGATCGTCGTGTTGCGCGACGGCCGCGTCGAGCAGGCCGGAACGCCAAGGCAGATCTACGAAGATCCCGCCAATACCTTCGTGGCGGGTTTCATTGGCTCGCCCCGGATGAACCTGCTGAACGCCCGCTGGGGCGAGGGCGGACTGGTGGAGGTCGCCGGCTCCCGCATCGAAACCGGCTTAAACAACTCGGGCCGGCCGGCCGGAGGCGCGGTGACACTCGGTCTGCGGCCGGAACATCTGAAGGTGGCGCCCGATCGGTCGGGCAAGCTGACGGCCACGGTCGATTTCTCGGAATATCTCGGCGGAACGCAGTATCTCTACTGCCAGCTTGCCGACGGCCAGTCGCTGACCGTCGAGCACCGCTCGCCGATCAGCATCGCGGCGGGCGAGCAGGTCGGCCTGCTGTTCGAACCGGCGGATTGCCGCTTGTTCGACGAGGCCGGCAACCGGCTGCGGTAAACTTCAGCCGGCGATCTCCAGCTTCATCAGATCCGCCGCCCTTTGCCGGGCCTGCCGGTCGGCGGCGAAGACATCGTCCATGTCTTCAGCCGGCGGCAGGCCGGCCAGATCGTCCATGACCCTTTCGGTGATCTCGGCCATGGCGAGGAAGGGCAGCCGCCCCTCGATGAAGGCTTCGAGCGCCACTTCCTTGGCGCCGTTCAGCACCGCGCCCTGAACACCGCCGCGCGTCATCGCCAGGCGCGCCAGCCGCAAGGCCGGAAAGCGCAGCTCGTCCGGCGCTTCGAAATCGAGCCTGGCGAGCTTGGCAAAATCCAGCCGCTCGATCGGCAGGTTCGGCCGGCGCGGAAAGGATAGGGCATAACCGATGGCGGTGCGCATATCGGGGGCGCCGAGCTGGGCCAGCACCGATCCGTCGGTATAGCCGACCATCGAATGGATGATCGATTGCGGATGGATGATGACCTCGATCTGTTCGGGCGTCAGGCCGAACAGATGGCGGGCTTCGATCATTTCAAGCGCCTTGTTGAACATCGAGGCGCTGTCGATCGAGATCTTCAGGCCCATCGACCAGTTCGGGTGGGCGCGCGCGGTTTCCGCCGTCACACCGGCCATCTCCTTCAGCGAGGCGGTGCGGAAGGGCCCGCCCGAGGCCGTCAGCACGACGCGCTCGATGGCATGGCGCTGGTTTTCCTCAAGCACCTGGAAAATCGCATTGTGCTCGCTGTCGACAGGAAGCAGCCTGCCGCCGCCCTTGCGGATCGCTGCGATGAACAGATCGCCGGCCGAGACCAGGCATTCCTTATTGGCAAGGGCGATATCGGCGCCGCGCTTTGCTGCTGCCAGCGTCGGCGCCAGGCCCGCGGTGCCGACGATTGCCGCCATCACCCAGTCGGCTTGCCGGTCGGCCGCTTCCATCAGGCCGGATTTTCCGGATGCGACCGCGATGCCGCTGCCGGAAAGCGCGCTCTTCAGCGCCTCGTAATGCCGGTCGTTTGCCGTCACCGCCATTCGCGCGCCGAAGGTTTTCGCCTGCCGGGCCAGCAGTTCGACATTGCCGTTACCGGTCAGCACGGAAATTTCGAAATTCTCCCGCCCGCCCAGGTGATCGACGACATTGAGGGTGTTCTGGCCGATCGAGCCGGTCGAGCCGAAGATGCTGAGGCGCCGCGGCGCGGTTTTGCCGGTCATTATCTGCAATTTCGCGAAAATTTCTCTCGTAGGCTCAGGCTCTACTAGGCTTTGCAGGGGGCGGCAAGTGTGCGGTGCAGCAGATTTCATCCTTCAAGGGGTTTACAGAGCCGCGGCTGGATGTGATCCTTGCTACGTCGCTGGCGGATTCGAAATTCGTCGCGCCGTTCGCGGTCGCAGAGGCAATTCGGGGCGCTGCGGCGTCCTTCGGAAGCAGGCACCGAGGTGCCGATGGCTTTCCGGCAAACAATCGAGGATGAACCGGGACAGGCGGCTTGGCCGCAATCCCTCATCACGTTCGCTGCAAGCGCATTCATGTGCGCTGCGGCCCCCGTGTCCGTGAAAACGTTGGATTTCATGACGATAGTCAAAGCAGCCTGCATCTTCTTCGCCATCCTCCTTTCGCTCGGCCCCGCGGCGAGAGCGGATGATCTGCTGATCTGGTCGCCGGCCAAACTCTCCGACCGGTCTTACAAGGCGACGATGGGTTTTCGCCTGCCGGCCGAATGGGAAACCAGCGCCGGCGCCGATATTGCGCTCGCCTCGACCAAGGGCGGGGCGCCGCTGCCCGATTCCGAACAGGCAATGCTCTGGGGCAGGATCGTCAGGACAAACGTCACGCCATCAGGCCAATCGCAGCGGGGCGCAAGGATCAGCGTCGATACGCTTCGCGGCAGCGGCGCGCTGACGCTCAGCCGCTCACGCAGCTGGATCCTGTCGGATTCGCTCGATATGCAATCGAGCCGGTCGATCAGCGTGCAATATGACGCGGTCGATATCAAACAGGCCTCGGTGACGGCGTCTCAGGCGCTGAAGCTGATCCATCCTTGGACCGGAACCTCGCTTTCGGCAGGCGCCGGCATCAGCAATGCCAGCGGCGATTTTTCGAGTTCGGTTGCCGTCAACCAGGCGATCCTGCCGAACCTCAATCTCGATGCCTCGGTGAGCAATCCGTTTTCGCCAGATGAGGCCGGCAGCGTCAATCTGCGCTATCGCCTTAACTGGTAAAGCACGTCGCGCAAAAGTGTGCCGCGGTTTTGCCAGGCAAAGCGCGAAGCGCTTTTGCGCAACGACATGCGAGAAAATAAAGAGCTAAAGCGCAAGGAGCGAATCTGAAAGATCGCGACGCGCTTTAGCGGCCCTGCAACCAAAACCGGCCGAGGGGCGTTTCCTCAGCAGACTTTAAGGAGGAACGGATCATGGTGTTCAAGGAACAGAGATTTCATGGGCTGGAGCCCGAGATGGAAGCGGAAATTGCCAATCGCGCATCGGTCGAAGCCGCCGTCGCCAACGCGCTGGCGATTGCCGGCGGCATCGATGCATCAGATGTCGAAGTGACGATGGAAAACGATCAGATCGTGCTGACAGGCACGGTCGGCACCGTCGGCGAGATCGAACGGGCGACCGCGGTTGCCAAGGCTGTCGAAGGCGTACATTCGGTGCAA
Source organism: Rhizobium sp. BK619 (assembly GCF_014195245.1). Lineage (NCBI taxonomy): Bacteria > Pseudomonadati > Pseudomonadota > Alphaproteobacteria > Hyphomicrobiales > Rhizobiaceae > Rhizobium > Rhizobium sp. BK619. The sequence continues at coordinate 394,514 of NZ_JACIBH010000002.1, forward strand.
AACCGGATCCTGCTCGGCGGGCCTCCGCTCAATGAGCGGCACTGACGCGCCGTTATCTCCCAATCAGCGCTCAGCCGGTCAACCGGCGAAGCGCTCGACGAGGAAGGACGAACCGGCCAGGCGATCCGTCTTCTGCAGGGACACCGGCCCATGCGGCTGATAGGCGATGGCAAGCAGCACGGCGCTGACGGCGACATAGGCGATTGCCAGAAGAGTCATCTTGATACGCATGACGCTTACTCCTTTTGCCGAATAACGCGGCCGATTTAGCGAAGTTCCGCATCAACAGATCAAATGAAAAGCCCGGCGGATCAGCCGGGCTTCGTGCGTGGATCGCCTATCGGCAGACCCTGGTTTCCTTGATGACCGTATGGCCGTGGCGGCGGATTTTTTCCGTCTTGGTAAAGCAGTCGCGGGAAACGTAACGCCGCATATCGTGGCGGTAATAGGGGCTGTGGTGGCGGTAATAGGGACGTTCCGAATCACGGTAGTATGGGCGCTCATCACCCGTGGTGATCGTCACGCTGGCCGCCTGGGACGGCATTGCGGAAAAGATCGATGCGGCAGCAAGCGTGCAGGCAAGGATAATCTGTTTCATGACAAGGCTCTCTTTCTCAGTTGGTCAGGGGAGCAACTCGCTGGAAGCGCTGTCGGTTCAATCACATAGCGTTACCGATTGTGACGAAGAGAAACCTTTGCGGCCGCGGATCGTTACCGCAGAGAAGCGCCGGAGGCATCGAGAATGGGACCGATTGCAAGGATTATCGCCATCGTCGCCGGGCTTGCCGGCGGCACGGTCTTTTCGCAGGCGCCGGAATTTGCCCAGCAATACCGCCAGCGGATCGGCGGCGCGATCGACGAATTGCGCGTCATCGTCGAGGACTTCAACAGACAGGCAGCCGACCACCACCTCGATCGCCAGCAGGCGCTGAACACCTACGCGCAATCCTCCGACGATTTCCTGCGGGACCGCGGTGTCTCGATGCAGAGCACGATCACGCGCTACGAAACGCTGCTGTCACAGCAACTGAAACTCGGCACCGCCGCGCCGGTCGCCAAGCCCTTCGTGCTGATGGGGGAGCCGGATGATGTCGTCTTCGCCAATACCTGGCGGGATTTTGTGCCGGGTGTGCCCGTCAGCTTTGCGGGTCTCGTCTGGGGCGCAATTGGGTTTGTCGGTGGCTGGGTCGTGGCTGCGTTGCTGGGATTGGGAACGCGGCGCGCGGTGAGGACACGGCAAGCCAATGGTTCCGCAAAGTGGTGATGAGCCAAGCCGACGGCCGCCAGTTTTGGAGAAGATCTGCGGAGGGTGCTATAAGCCGGCCGCCTTTCGCAATGCATCGTTCATCCTTGACTGCCAGCCTTTGCCGGTGGCCTTGTAGAACTGGATAATATCGGTATCGAGACGGATGTTCAGGGGTTGCTTCGGGTTATCAAGCTTGGGTCGACCGCGGGCTGCAATGGCCTTCTCCATCTTTTCGGCAACGTCAGGAAATGCCTCCTTGAAGGGCTTGGTTCTTGCCATTTCTTCCTTGGACAGAGGGGGATTGTCGGAGACGGCATCCCAATCCTCCTTGGAGTAACCGCGGCCAGGCTGAAACTGGTTCGTTTTCCGGGCTTTGATAATCATCGGATCATGCTCCTTTCGTCCTTGCGGGCGGGGCGCATCGAAATGATCGAAAGCGCCTCAGAGCCCAAATTTACGAAGATCACGACGATCGTTCCGTCAGCGAGGCGGCCTATGGCCTTGGATCGCCCATCTTTGGCGGGAACGACAACGGAAGACAGGAAGAACTCGAAAGTCAGATCGGCGAAATCGAGGCCATGTTTTCGATATTGGCAATCCGCTTCGGTTCGTCCCACACGATCTCCATTAAATGTATCTACAATAATTCGATGCCGTGGACAACGATTAATGTGGATACAAAAAGGCTTTCGCAGACGTCAAACGGAGAAGTGCAGCGGGCTTAATTACTCCGACCTCGCGGGTCGCGGCGATGACGTAGTGGCAACGGCCATAGTAGTGATCCCGACGCGATTCGAACGCGTGACCCCCAGATTAGGAAACCGCTCCGACACGGTGCGCTGCAAGGGGTTTCGGCGGCCGTGTCGCTTCCATGTTGCGTTCACGCAAGAAAGACGCGCTCGGCCGCAGCGAGTTCGACGGCATTTGCAGGTAGACTGCGCCCGTCGCTTCATTGCGGGCTATGACACGATGCGTCAGATGGAGAACGTTTAAACCTTTCCAAAGGTAGGAGACTTTCGATGCCGAACACGATTCCGCCCGCCGGCGAAGCTGTGCCCGGAGAGGCGTACCGCCGCCCGACAGACAAGCAGATCGTTGATGCCTTGGACTCTGTGGATTGGCAGATCACGGAGCTTCGCCGCGCCGCCATGTTGACAGATGAGTACTTGAACATGGAGTTCAGAGAGGGCAACAGCGGCAACTTTGCAGATCACTGCGTTCTGAATTCCGAACAGGCGGACGGCATCCTCTACCTGCTGCGACACCTCCGCCAGTTTTCCGTGGAATTGGAGAAAGCTATTGACAGAGCATACGGACGCGAGGGACTGAAATGATAAGGAGTTCCTGCTCATATCACGCTGCGAAAGCGCGTTGGAAATGAGCCGCACGGCTGATCTCAGGGGGCGCGGCTTCAATCTGCAGAATTGCAGCCGGTACGCTCGCTTAATCCTCGAAGAACTCGATTTCAACTTGGTCTTGCGGGTACTTCGATGGGTCCATAGCGATAGGGATGTCTCGGTATTTATCGTCGAAGCCGCGCTGAAAAATACTGTTGCTCACTCTGATGCCCTTGGGTTTGTGGTCCTTGTAACGTTCCAAAGTGTCATTCAGGAATTCTTCGACGTCCGCATTCGAGAGTTCGCCTCCCAATTCACTGTTAATTTTCATGTTGTGGATTCCTCTGTTGCTGCCGCCTTCAATTTGGTAGCGGCGAGGTGTTATTGCAACTGTCTTAAGGCGCTCCCATCGCTCTGCACGGTACCCATCACCCAACGATCATCTCAAGAAAGGCGGCATGCGAAATATTTGCAGCTTTTTGTTCGAGATCTCGATGGGCATGGTCGAGCAAAGATGGTCGCGCGCCAAGCAGGTATCCGACTATGTCGGCATGATCACTCGATTCATTATTGTCATGGGGTTCACCAAATTCGCCGAGAAGCATCTGTCGCAAGATCCGGGCGGCTGTAGTTACACTGCTTTGTGATCTGCGCTCTCTACGGTCTGTCCACGGCACTTGCGCTTTCGGTGATGACCGTTCCGTATGGCATTCTTGTGAGTGTTGCGAAGCCGAAGCCAGGATGGATGGTGCTCGCGATGCCTCCATTGGACTCGCGATAGCAGTACTAGCCGCATTCGTTATGATGGGGGTCGCAGGGTCTGCTAATGGTGGGGTTTCTGCACGACTATCGACCTTAGGCCCACCGCCCGCTCATTGATCGGCGCGGGCACCAGCCTGGGCGATAATCTCAGTATTATGCTGATGTCAGCTGGGGATTCCAAAACGGCCGCCACCATGTTATAGTGGCGGCCGATGATGATGGAGCGCCCGACAGGATTCGAACCTGCGACCCACCCGCTAGCAACGGAATGCTCTATCCTCTGAGCTACGAGCGCAATGCGTTCGTCAGCCTAAGCCGCCTCCAATGGCTTTGGGGGCGGCTTTATTTTTTGTGGCCTCGATCGTCGGCTTGTTTAACGTCGAGGCCTGCAACTCTTCTCGTCATGCTTGACTCCGTGATTCGTACCAGTAGCCTAGCATGGATCAGGTATGGAGCAAGAAAAAAATTAGGTATGGAGTTAGAGTGTATCTTGTGGTTTCGGAGGAATGGCTTTAGGTTCTGATAAAGGAGATTGGACCGATGTCAGAGAATGATTCTAAGCCACGCTTTCGTAGTCCCCCCTATCCGGCCATAGACCTAAGCAAGGCCATCGAACGAGCGAAGCAACTCTATTCGAAAGCGATGCATCATCCCGCAGGCACTGCAGTGCTCGCCGAGGCATGGGGTTATGGTGAGAAGAGTAGCGGGCTCTGGGCGACTGCCGCAGCGCTAATCCATTTTGGTCTTATACGCGATGAGGGAACAGGCCCGAAGCGTAAGTTCACGTTGAGTGATACCGCCGTGCGAATCATAAGGGATGCAGACCCGGATTCTGAGAAGCGACGAGACGCAATCAGGCGAGCAGCGCTTTCGCCAACAATCCATAGTGAACTGCGCGAAAAATTCGGTATTGATCCAGGTCTCTCCGACATCGTTCTGAAAAACTATTTGACGCTCGATCGCGCAGACGAAGGCAAAGCAGCTTTCAGCGATGGTGCGGCGGATGATGTAATCCGCATTTACAAAGATAGCATGGCATTCGCTGGGATCGCTATTTCTGCCAACCTACCTCCTCTTGAAGAAGGTATGGGTGACGAAGATGATGACGACGATTTCGATATCGCCGCGATTCGGGCGAAACGCGAAACAATGAAGTTGGCATCGAGTCCGGTCGCTCCAAAACAACCGACCGCACCCCAACACGGCGAGCGCGTTTTGCAAGATGGAATTCTGTCTCGCGAGACCACCTATAGGATCATCGTCAAGGGCAAGATCGGCCCCCGCGAGATCGATCGCCTGATCAAAAAGCTGGAACTCGACAAAGAGATTTTGGCGGATGCCGAGGGGGAGGACGGCGAGGAAGAAAACATCTTCAGCTGAGCATGGTGATCCCGACGCGATTCGAACGCGTGACCCCCAGATTAGGAATCTGGTGCTCTATCCTGCTGAGCTACGGGACCACTGAAGCCATGCATACAAAAGGCTTGGCGCGAAGCCAAGCCTTAATTGTTGTCAGAGGCCGAGGCGTTGTTCGGCGAGGCGGACCCAGTAGGAGATGCCGTGGGCGATGGCTTCGTCGTTGAAGTCGTAGGCCGGGTTGTGCAGGCCGGCGCTGTCGCCGTTGCCGATGAAGATGAAGGCGCCGGGGCGGGCGTTCAGCATGTAGGAGAAATCCTCGCCGCCCATCATCGGATCGATCTCGGCGTTGACGTTGCCCTCGCCGGCAATTGCGCTGGCGGTGGCCACCGCATGTTCGGTCTCGTCGGGATGGTTGACGGTGACGGGGTAGTTGCGGTGGAAGCTGATCTCGGCCTCGGCGCCGTGGGCGGCGGCGACGCCCTCGACGATCTGGCGGAACCGCGTTTCGGCCAGCGTGCGCACCTCGGGGTCGAGGGTGCGCACCGTGCCGGCGAAGGTCGCGTCGTTCGGGATGACGTTATGGGCGAAGCCGGCATTGAACTTCGTCACCGAGACGACGACCGAGCTGATCGGATCGGCGGTGCGCGAGGCAATCATCTGCAGGTTGGCGACGATCTGGGCGCCGATAGCGATCGGGTCGATCGTCCGGTGCGGCTGGGCGGCGTGGCCGCCGCGACCCTTGATGGTGACGGTGAATTCGTCGGTCGCCGCCATGATCGCGCCCTTGCGGGTGGCGAATTGTCCCACAGGCAGGCCCGGCAGATTGTGCATGCCGTAGACTTCTTCGATGCCGAAGCGCTCCATCATGCCGTCCTTGACCATCAGGTTGCCGCCGCCGCCGCCCTCTTCGGCGGGCTGGAAGATGACGGCGATGTTGCCGTTGAAATTGCGGGTTTCGGCCAGGTATTTCGCAGCGCCGAGCAGCATGGCGGTGTGGCCGTCATGGCCGCAGGCATGCATCTTGCCCGGCGTCTTCGAGGCCCAGGGCTTGCCGGTGATTTCGGTCAGCGGCAGGGCGTCCATATCGGCACGCAGGCCGACGGTGCGGCGGCCTTGGCCCTTGCCCTTGATCAGGCCGACGACGCCGGTGCGGCCGATGCCGGTGACAATCTCGTCGACGCCGAATTCCTTGAGCTTTTCAGCAACGAAGGCGGCCGTGTTCTCAACCGCGAAGAGCAGCTCGGGCCGGGCGTGGATATGACGGCGCCATTCGGCGACTTCGTCCTGCAATTCGGCGGCTCTGTTCAAAATCGGCATGTTGGCGTTCCTGTTATGAAATCCCGGCAATCGTTCATCGCATCACAAGGGCGTGAGGCGGGGGGTGTGAGGCGGCTGGGGCGTGAGCCTGTGGAAATTACTTAGTCAATGACCTTTGCCATGTCATAGCCATATAGGCTAAATAGGGGAAGGTTTCGAGATTTTCCTGATATCCGAAGGACAAAGCGTGTCGACGAGCCACTTCCGTTTGTTTGCCGCCTTGCGGCCGTTGAGTTTCGCGGTCGCCGCGACGGCTGGTTTTCTTGCCTCGGTTCCGTTCGCCGCGGCCAATCCGCATATTCTCGTCGATGTGCAGACCGGCCGCGTGCTTGAGCATGAAGAAGCGTTTCGCAAATGGTATCCGGCCTCGCTGACCAAGCTGATGACCGTCTATACCGTGTTCGATGCGATCCGGGCCGGGCAGATCAGCCTCGATACGCCTGTCGTCATGAGCAAACGCGCCGCCGCGCAGCCGGCCGCCAAGATGTATTTCAAGCCGGGCCAGAAGCTGACGCTCGACAGCGCGCTGAAGATCCTGATGGTGAAATCGGCCAACGACATTGCCGTTGCTGTCGCCGAAGCCATCGGGGGCACGCAGGAAGGCTTCGTGACGCGGATGAACGGCGAGGCGCTGAAGCTCGGCATGACGGATTCGCATTTCGTCAATCCGAACGGCCTGCCGGGCAAGGGGCAGTATACGACGGCGCGCGATCTTGCGGTGCTGACCGTGGCGCTGCGCCGCGATTTTCCGCAATATGCCTCCTATTTCGCGCTTGAGGGTTTCACCAACGGCCAGCAGAACGTGCCGAGCCTCAACATGCTGATCGGCCGCTTCGCCGGTGCCGACGGCATGAAGACCGGCTTCATCTGCGCCTCGGGCTTCAACCAGATCGGTTCGGCGACCCGCAACGGCCGCACCATCGTCTCGGTCGTGCTCGGCACCGACAGCCTCGCGGCGCGCGCCGATGCGACGGCGAACCTTCTGCAGAAGGGTTTCACCACCCAGTTTCCCGGCAATGAGACGCTGGGTTCGCTGCGGCCCTACGGGCAGGGACAGGACCAGGTGACCGACATTTCTGCGGACATCTGCAGCGCCAAGGGCGCCAAGATACGCAGCGAAACGCGCGACGAAGTCGGCCGCATGCGGGTGCAGTCGCCCTATATCCAGGAAATGGATCACGATCCGCGCTTCGTCTTTGCCGGCCTCATTCCCGGTCAGGATCCGCAGCCGGCGGCACAGCCGGAAAAGGTGGCGACCGGCGATACGGCGGGCGGCATCGCCAACGTGCCGGTGCCGATGCCGCGCCCGACATCCTTCTAAGATAGGCTTTCAAGGTCAAACGATATGAGCGCGCTCAACGACAGGATTCCGGTCACCATCCTGACCGGCTTTCTCGGCGCCGGCAAATCGACGCTGCTCAACCGCATCCTCAAAGATCCTGCGATGAAGGATGCGGCTGTCATCATCAATGAATTCGGCGATGTCGGCATCGATCATCTCCTGGTCGAAAGCTCCGGCGATTCGATCATCGAACTCTCGGACGGCTGCCTCTGCTGCACCGTGCGCGGCGAGCTTGTCGACACGCTGGCAAACCTGATGGACGCCGTGCAGACGGGCCGCGTCAAGCCGGTGAAGCGTGTCGTCATCGAAACGACCGGCCTTGCCGATCCTGCCCCGGTGATGCAGGCGATCATGGGCAATCCCATCATCGCCACGAATTTCGAACTCGACGGCGTCGTGACCGTCGTCGATGCGGTGAACGGGCTGCAGACGCTCGACAATCACGAGGAAGCGCGCAAGCAGGCGGCGGTCGCCGACCGGCTGATCGTCTCGAAAAAGGCGATGGCTGGGGCAACCGATGGGCTGGAAAAGCGGCTGCGGGCGCTCAATCCGCGCGCCGCGATGATGGATGCAGACAGCACTGAGGCCGGCAGCGCCGCGGTGCTCGTCAACGGGCTCTACGATCCGGCGACCAAGATCGCCGATGTCGGCCGCTGGCTGCAGGACGAGGATGCGAACGAGGCGCATCACCATCATGCTCACGGCCACGATCATCATCATGGTGGCGATCACCACGGCCATCACCATCACAATCATGATGGCGATCACGCGCACCAGGACCCGCATGACGTCAACCGTCACGATGCCTCGATCCGGTCTTTCTCGATCATCGAGGAGAAGCCGATCGATCCGATGGCGCTCGACATGTTCATCGATCTCCTGCGCTCCGCCCATGGCGAGAAGCTGCTCAGAATGAAGGCGATCGTTTCCGTCTCCGACCGGCCGGACCGACCGCTGGTGCTGCATGGCGTGCAAAGCATCTTCCATCCGCCGGTGTGGCTTGCCGCCTGGCCGGATCCCAACGACCGGCGCACGCGCATGGTACTGATCACCAAGGACCTGCCGGAAGCCTTCGTGAAGGATCTGTTCGACGCCTTTCTTGGCAAGCCGCGCATCGACATGCCGGATCGCGCGGCGCTGTCCGACAATCCGCTCGCCATTCCTGGTATGCGGATTTAGCCCTTTTTAATCAGGAAGCGGTGGCCGGTTTCGGTCTTTTCGGTCTCGACCAGCTCGTGGCCGTCCTCATTGCAGAAATGCGGCATGTCGATCACCGCCAGCGGATCGGTGGTGTCGACGCGGATGAGCGTGCCGCTTGCCATGGCGGCAAGCTTCTTGCGTGTCTTGATCACGGGGAAGGGGCATTTCAGGCCGCGAAGATCGTAGAGAACGGGGTTCAAGCCGTTCAGTTCCGCGCCCAGAATTTCCAGAACGGCTTCCTCGCCGCGGCCTCAGCGGTTTCCTGCGGTTCGGGCGCGGTATAGGCCAGCGGGTTCGGCATCGGCACCGGCACGGCCGCAGGCGTCGCGGCCGCGACTGCCATTGGCTGGGCCTGCGCCTGCGGCTGGGCAGCGGCTGCAGGCGTGGCGCCCGGCGCGGTCTTGGCGGCGAGGCCCTGCGCGGTGCGCTTGGCCATTAGGTCTTCGAGTTCGGCGACCTTGACCATGCGGCCGGCTTCCAGCGAGGTGCCGGTCGGTGCGTAAGCGAGTTCGCGGCCCTTGCGCGTCTTGGCGACCACGGCCTTGCGCTCGGCTTCGGACGGATCGTACCAGGCCATGCCGTCGAATTTGCTCATCGCCTTGGCATAGTCGGCATCATAGGTCTTGCCGTAGGCGGCAAGGGCGGCCGTCAGCGCCGGCGGCGTCGACATGGCAGGGCATTTGCCGGCGGCATTGAAGGCGCCGCCATCGGTTGCCTGCTGGTTGAAGACGTATTTCTTCTCGCAGACGGCCACCTCGGGCGGGCGTTTCGTCACTTCGAAATTGTCGTAGCCGACCTTCAGCATCTTCCAGAAGTCGTAGCTTGAGTCGAGCCGATGCTTGACCATGTTTTCCGCCGTCATGCGGAAGGGGAAGGCCTGCAGCTGCACGGTCGCCTGGCCGCCCTTGAAGGCGTCGCGGGCGAAGGCGTAAATTTCAAGCACCTGCTGGTCGGTCATCGAATAGCAGCCGGAGGACGAGCAGGCGCCATGGATCATCAGATCGGAGCCGGTGCGGCCGTTCGCCGCGTCGTAGCGGTTCGGGAAGCCGGTGTTGATCGCCAGATAATATTTTGAGTTGGGGTTCAGGTTGGCGCGCGTCAGATCGTAAAAACCTTCCGGCGCCTGCCGGTCGCCGGTCTTTACCTTCGGGCCGAGACGGCCCGACCAGGCGCAGATCTTGTAGTCGGCGATCTTGTCGAAACGGTTGTCGGTCTTCGCCTTCCAGATCTCCATGGCACCTTCTTCCTTGAAGATGCGGATCATGATCGGCGAATTGCGGTCCATGCCCTTGGCGGACATAGAGGCAAGGATATGCGGCGGAAGCGGCTGCTCGACCTTGTTCTTGACCTTGGAGAGATCGACCTGCGCGGTTTCCAACGCGTCATTGCAGCCGGTCAGAGCCAGCGCCATGAGGGAAACATAGGCAAAATAACGTATGCGCATCCAAACTAGCCCATAAAGATAATGCGACCCGGTCCGCCTATGGAGTTCGGGCATTAGACGGAATCATAGGCGGCTTATACTTTATAAATCCTTACCAGCCTATGACGTGCCCTGAACATCCCCGCAAGCGCGAATGCTACAGATAATATCAATGTGGCCAAGATTTGGCCCCAATCGCCGAAAGCCGAACTTGTCTCGGACATGATGCCGAAAAGTATCAGCGATTTTCGGGCTGTTTTTAGAGATTGCGGCCCATATTGAGGAATTTCTGGCGGCGCTCGTTGCGCAGCTGTTCGCCGGAACGGGATGCCATTTCGCCGAGCGCATTGGCGATCACATCGCCGGTTGCGGCGATGACGCTGTCGGGATCGCGATGCGCACCGCCGAGCGGCTCGGAAATGATGCCGTCGATGACGCCGAGCGATTTCAGGTCTTCGGCGGTGATCTTCATATTGGTCGCCGCTTCGCGGGCGCGGGTGGAGTCGCGCCAGAGGATGGAGGCGGCGCCTTCCGGCGAGATGACGCTGTAGATCGAATGCTCCAGCATATAGACCTTGTTGCCGGTGGCGATGGCGATGGCGCCGCCCGAGCCGCCTTCGCCGATGACGACGGAAACGAGCGGAACCTTGACGCCGAGACACATTTCCGTCGAGCGGGCGATCGCCTCGGCCTGGCCGCGCTCTTCGGCGCCAACGCCCGGATAGGCGCCAGCGGTATCCACCAGCGAAATCACCGGCAAGCCGAAACGATCGGCCATTTCGAGAATGCGGATCGCCTTGCGGTAACCTTCCGGCCGCGGGCTGCCGAAATTGTGCTTCAGGCGGGTCTTGGTGTCGTTGCCCTTTTCCTGGCCGACGACGGCGACGGGCTGGCCGCGGAAGCGGGCGAGGCCCGCCTGGATCGCGGCATCCTCGGAAAATTTGCGGTCGCCGGCGAGCGGCGTGAATTCCTGGAACAGCGTCTTGGCGTAGTCGACGAAATGCGGGCGCTGCGGATGGCGGGCGACCTGGGTCTTCTGCCAGGGATTGAGCTTGGAATAGATTTCGACGATCGCCTCGCGGACGCGAACCTCCAGCCTGCCGATCTCATCGGTGGTGTCGATGCTCTCGTCTTCCGTTGCGAGCTTCTTCAGCTCGATGATCTTGCCTTCGAGGTCGGAGATCGGCTTTTCGAAGTCGAGATAATTGTGCATGAGGTGCGTTTCCGTTTCCTTGTGCCCGGGGCGTTTTCCTGGCTCCGCCCCTTGTCGCCGGTCCTATTCGTGCTTTTTCGCCTGTTTGGCAAGGGGGTGATGCGTCTGGACGAGCTGCTGCAGCCTCTCTTCGAGGACATGCGTGTAAATCTGTGTGGTCGAAATGTCCGAATGGCCGAGGAGTTCCTGCACGACGCGCAGGTCGGCGCCATTGGCAAGCAGGTGGCTGGCAAAGGCGTGGCGCATCACATGCGGCGAGATCATCGACGGCGTCAGGCCGGCGCGGATCGCCAGGTTCTTGAGGTCGCGGGCAAAAACCTGGCGCGGCAGATAGCCCTCCTTCGAGGCGGCGGGAAACAGCCAGGGACTTTCCTGCGGATTCTTGGCCGCGGCATTTTCCGCCGCCAGCAGGCGGCCGTAGGATTTCAACGCCGATATCGCCGATTGCGACAGGGGCACCAGCCGCTCCTTGTTGCCTTTGCCGCGGATCATCAGGAAACGCCCTTCCTGATCGAGCACGCGGGCGGGAAGCGAAACCAGTTCGCTGACACGCATGCCGGTGGCATAGAGCAGCTCCAGCAGCGCCAGCATGCGCAGGCGCTGCAGCTGGCCGGGTGCTGCATCGCCTGCCTCGGCCTCAGCCTGGGAAAGCAGCTTGCCGACCTCCTCGACGCCCATCGTCTTCGGCAGCGGGCGGCCTTTCTTCGGCGCGTCGAGAATGCCGGTGGGGTCGTCGGTCCTCAGCCCCTCGGCGTAGAGGAACTTGTAGAACTGCCGCATGGCGGCAAGCCGGCGCGCCTGGGAAGAAGCTTTGAAGCCCTTTCGGGCGAGCGAGGCGAGATAGGCGGCCAGATCGGCGGAGGCGGCTTCGGTCAGCCGCACGCTGCGCTCCGTCAGGAACGAATGGACGTCGTCGAGGTCGCGCTCATAGGATTGCAGCGTGTTGACGGCTGCGCCGCGCTCGGCGCTCATCATCTCCAGGAAGGATTCCACATGGACGCGGCTCAGATCCACCATGCCGGTCACTTCCTGGTCGTGTTGATCGTGCCCGTCGCCGGCGGATTGACCCGCTCGGACGGAATACGGATGGTCACGTCGCGCGGCTCGGGCTCGACGAAGGTCACAAGCGCCCACATCGCTCCGTAGACCGTCCCGGCGAGGATCGCGCAGACGAACAGAAAACGGAACAGGGTCGGCATCCGGCAACTCCTTCATGCTCTGCTTCTGTTATAAGAAGCGTATCTGCAAGTGCAAGAAGCGGTATTCAAGCCATGATTCCCTTGTCCGCGACTTGACGCTCCAGCTGCATTTGTCGATACGGTTTGCAAACAAAGTGTGAATGGACCGATGAGTGAACCACTGCTGACCGTTGCTGACAGCTTGAAAGACAGAGCTCGCGCCGCGCTCGGTTCACGCAATCTGATCCTCGTCGGCCTGATGGGTGCGGGAAAATCCGCCGTCGGCCGCATCGTCGCCAGCCAGCTCGGCATTCCCTTCATCGACAGCGACCACGAAATAGAGCGCGTGTCGCGCATGACGATCCCCGAACTTTTCGCGGCCTATGGCGAGGATGAATTCCGGGCGCTGGAAACGCGGGTGATGAAGCGGCTGTTAAAGGGCGGGCCGCGGGTCGTCTCCACCGGCGGCGGCGCCTTCATCAACGAGCGGACGCGCAGGCATATCATCAAGGGCGGCGTCTCCGTCTGGCTGAAGGCCGATCTCGACGTGCTCTGGGAGCGGGTCAACAAGCGCGACAACCGTCCCTTGCTCAAGACCGAAAACCCCAAGCAGACGCTCGAAGGCCTGATGAATGCGCGCTACCCGATCTATGCGCAGGCCGACCTCACCGTGCTCTCGCGCGACGTGCGCAAGGAAATCATGGCCGACGAGGTGCTGAAGGCGATGATCGAAGCTCAGAAGGAAAAAGCAGCGTCATGAATGCGATACCCTCCGCCTCATCAGTCCAGACGGTGCATGTGCCGCTCGGCGAGCGCGCCTACGACATCCTGATCGGGCCGGGGCTGATCGCGCGGGCCGGCGCCGAAATCGCCTCCCGCCTCAAGGGCCGCAAGGCGGCTGTCGTCACCGATGAAAATGTCGCGCCGCTCTATCTCCAGGCGCTCGTCGCAAGTCTCGATGAAGCGGGCATCGCCTCGGCCGCGGTCGTCCTGCCGGCCGGTGAGAAGACCAAGAGCTTCGAGCATCTGATGACCGCCTGCGACAAGGTGCTCGAAGCCCGCGTCGAGCGTAACGATTGCGTCATCGCGCTCGGCGGCGGCGTTATCGGCGACCTCTCGGGATTTGCGGCCGGCATCGTGCGGCGCGGCGTGCGCTTCGTGCAGGTGCCGACCTCGCTGCTGGCGCAGGTCGATTCCTCCGTCGGCGGCAAGACCGGCATCAATTCCCGCCACGGCAAGAACCTGATCGGCGTCTTCCATCAGCCGGACCTGGTCCTGGCCGATACCGATGTGCTGAATACGCTAAGCGAGCGCGAATTCCGCGCCGGTTACGCCGAGGTCGCCAAATACGGGCTGATCGACAAGCCGGATTTTTTCGCTTGGCTGGAAGCCAACTGGAAGGCGGTTTTCACAGGCGGCGCCGCCCGCATCGAGGCGATTGCCGCCAGCTGCCAGGCGAAGGCCGATGTCGTCGTTGCCGACGAGCGCGAGAACGGTCCGCGGGCGCTGCTCAACCTCGGCCATACGTTCGGCCATGCGCTTGAAGCGGCGACAGCCTATGACAGCTCCCGTCTCGTGCATGGCGAGGGCGTTTCGATCGGCATGGTGCTGGCGCACGAATTCTCTGCGCGGATGAACCTTGCAAGCCCCGACGATGCGCGGCGCGTCGAGCGGCATCTGCAGGAGGTCGGCCTGCCGACCCGTATGTCCGATATTCCGGGCGAGCTGCCGCCGGCCGAAACGCTGATGGATGCGATTGCCCAGGACAAGAAGGTCAAGAGCGGCAAGCTCACCTTCATCCTGACGCGCGGCATCGGTCAGTCCTTCGTCGCCGACGACGTTCCTGCCTCCGAGGTGATCAGCTTTCTCAGGGAAAAACACCCCTAATGTCCGTCGAAGGCGCTCTGGCATTTCTTGCGACATATTGGCCGGAGATCCTTTCGATCACGGCGCTCGTGCTGATGTCCGCCTTCTTTTCCGGCTCGGAAACCGCGCTGACCGCCGTGTCGCGCAGCCGCATCCATACGCTCGAGGTCAACGGCGACGAACGCGCCGGCCTTGTCCGGCAGCTGATTGAGCGGCGCGACCGGTTGATCGGCGCGCTGCTGATCGGCAACAATCTCGCCAACATCCTGTCCTCGTCGATCGCCACCAGCCTGTTCCTCGGGCTGTTCGGCAATTCCGGCGTGGCGCTGGCGACGCTGGCGATGACCGTCATCCTGGTCATCTTCGCCGAAGTGCTGCCGAAGAGCTGGGCGATTTCGACACCCGACCGTTTCGCGCTTGCGATCGCGGTTCCCGCCAGGCTCTTCGTTCTCGTCGTCGGCCCGATTTCCTCCTTCGTCAATGCGATCGTCCGGCGGATCCTGGCGCTGTTCGGCATCAATCTCTCACGCGAGGTATCGATGCTGACGGCGCATGAGGAGCTGCGCGGCGCCGTCGACCTGCTGCACCGCGAGGGATCGGTGGTGAAGGCCGACCGCGACCGGCTTGGCGGCGTGCTCGATCTCGGAGAACTCGAACTCTCCGACATCATGGTCCACCGCACGGCGATGCGGGCGATCAACGCCGACGATCCGCCTGAGGCGGTGGTGCGCGCCATTCTCGAAAGTCCCTATACGCGCATGCCCTTGTGGCGCGGCACGATCGACAACATCATCGGCGTCGTTCATGCCAAGGACCTGCTGCGGGCGCTGGCCGAACCAAACATGGAGCCGCAGAACCTCGACATCGTGAAGATCGCCCAGAAGCCGTGGTTCGTGCCCGACAGCACCAATCTCGAAGATCAGCTCAACGCCTTCCTGCGCCGCAAGCAGCATTTCGCCGTCGTCGTCGACGAATATGGCGAGGTGCAGGGCATCGTCACGCTGGAGGATATTCTCGAGGAAATCGTCGGCGATATTTCCGACGAGCACGATATCGAGATCCAGGGCGTGCGCCAGGAGGCCGACGGTTCGGTCGTCGTCGACGGTGGCGTGCCGATCCGCGACTTGAACCGCGCGCTCGACTGGAACCTGCCCGACGAGGAGGCGACGACGATTGCCGGCTTGGTCATCCATGAATCGATGACCATTCCGGAAGAGCGCCAGGCCTTCACCTTTTACGGCAAGCGTTTCGTCGTCATGAAGCGGGAAAAGAACCGCATCACCAAGCTGCGCATCCGCCCCGCCGGGGAAGACGGCGCAAAACCGGTCTGAGCCGGCTTGGACTATCAGCGATCAGTGACCATATAGGCTTTGTTACCAGCGGGTCGGCTCATCCGGTGCTGCCGGTTCGACGGCCAGCGCATGCAGGCCGGCATCGAGTTCCGGTTTCAACAGGTCGGTGATCGCCCTGTGGCGCGCCAGCCGCGACATGCCGGAAAATTTTGCCGAAACGATCCTCACCCGCATGTGGGTTTCGCCGGTGCCTGTGATATCGGGCTGATGGCCGGCATGCAGATGGCTTTCGTCGACGACGCTCAGGCGCTCCGGCGCGAAGGCTTCGACTAGTTTTTCTTCGATGCGGGTTCGCAGGGTCATCGTCCGGTCTTGCTTCGCGAAAAAGGTTCCCACCAAGCCAGCAACAAACCCGTTTGTCAATTCTTGTTGTCGCCTCGCGACAGCCTCATAATTAGCACCGCCATGAGACTTGATTCCAAATATTTCGATCGCATCCGAACACGCCGCAAACGCGAGCAGGAGACAGAGCAGGCGCCGCCTACCTGTCAATGGGACGGCTGTGACAAGAAAGGCTCGCATCGCGCTCCTGTCGGACGCAATGCGGAAGGCCAGTTCTTTTTGTTCTGCTTCGAGCACGTCAAAGACTACAACAAGGGCTACAATTATTTCTCCGGTCTGTCGGACGGCGAGATCGCCCGCTACCAGAAAGAGGCGATCACCGGCCACCGGCCGACCTGGACCGTCGGCGTCAACAAGTCGGCGAAGGACAGCCCGCTGCATTCGGAGGTCCGCTCCGGCGCCTATAGCCGCGTTCGCGATCCCTTCGGCTTCGTCAAGGAAGGCGGCAAGGGCAGCGGGCCGCGTTTTCCCCAGGCGCGCAAACTGAAATCGCTGGAAAGCAAGGCCTTCGATACGATGGGTCTCGATGCCAATGCGACCTCGGCGGAGATCAAGAGCCGCTACAAGGAACTGGTCAAGAAGCACCATCCGGATGCCAATGGCGGCGACCGCGGCTCGGAGGAGCGTTTCCGCGCCGTCATCCAGGCCTATCAATTGTTGAAGCAGAACGGTTTTTGTTAATTCCCGTCCTTGCTCTTGGGCTTCAATCGGGTATGGTCCAAATCGGCTGAGGCCGCAGGCAAACGCGGCTCATATTTGTGCGTTTTCCCGACATCGCCTCCGCCGACCTTCCGGACGCGGCGTTTCTTGTCCGGGACTCTTTCAAGAATGCTCGCACGCGGTCATTATCCCGCCGAGGTTTCGTTTCAGTCCCGGAGAAGCATCGCCGACGTTCCGACCTGGACGGGCGCGGAATAAAATCGCGGCGTCACGGTTGCGACATGGCCTGAGACAGTATGGCCGGGTGGCATCACCCGCCTTGGAGACATGATGAGCAAGATCGACCTCGATATTTCTGAACTGCCCGATACCACCGTTTCGGTCCGTGAGGCCTTCGGCATCGATTCCGACATCCGCGTTCCCGCCTACAGCAAGGGCGACGCCTATGTGCCGGACCTCGACACCGATTACCTGTTCGACCGCGACACGACGCTCGCCATTCTTGCAGGCTTCGCCCATAACCGCCGCGTGATGATCTCCGGCTATCACGGCACGGGCAAGTCCTCGCATATCGAGCAGGTCGCGGCGCGCCTCAACTGGCCCTGCGTGCGCATCAACCTCGACAGCCATGTCAGCCGTATCGATCTCGTCGGCAAGGATGCGATCGTCGTCAAGGACGGGCTGCAGGTCACCGAGTTCAAGGACGGCATCCTGCCCTGGGCCTATCAGCACAATGTCGCGTTGGTCTTCGACGAATATGATGCCGGCCGCCCCGATGTGATGTTCGTCATCCAGCGCGTGCTGGAATCCTCCGGCCGCCTGACATTGCTCGACCAGAGCCGCGTCATCCGGCCGCACCCGGCCTTCCGCCTGTTTGCGACCGCTAATACGATCGGTCTCGGCGACACCACCGGCCTCTATCACGGCACGCAGCAGATCAACCAGGCGCAGATGGACCGCTGGTCGATCGTCACGACGCTGAACTATCTGCCGCATGATCACGAAGTGAATATCGTCGCCGCCAAGGTGAAGAGCTTCGGCAAGGACAGGGAAGGCCGTGACACCGTTTCGAAGATGGTTCGTGTCGCTGATCTGACGCGCGCCGCCTTCATGAATGGTGATCTCTCCACCGTCATGAGCCCGCGTACCGTCATCACCTGGGCCGAGAATGCCGAGATCTTCGGCGATCTCGCCTTCGCCTTCCGCGTCACCTTCCTCAACAAGTGCGATGAATTGGAGCGTCCTCTGGTCGCCGAGCACTATCAGCGCGCCTTCGGCGTCGAGCTGAAGGAAAGTGCCGCCAATATCGTTCTCGGAGCCTGAGACCGACCGATCATGGCAGCTCGCGGTGACAATTCGAAAGCAAAGCCCGGCGCGCCCGTCGACGTCGAGCCATTGCGCCGGGCGATATCCGGCTGCGTGCGCTCGGTCGCCGGCGATGGCGATGTCGAGGTGACCTTCGCCAATGAACGGCCTGGCATGACCGGCGAGCGCATCCGGCTGCCGGAGCTTTCCAAGCGGCCGACGGCGCATGAGCTGGCGGTCACCCGCGGGCTCGGCGATTCCATGGCGCTGCGCCTTGCCTGCCATGACGAGAAGATGCATGCGACGATGGCGCCGCAGGGTTCGGACGCCCGGGCGATCTTCGATGTCGTCGAGCAGGCGCGCGTCGAATCGATCGGCGCTCTGCGCATGGAGGGCATGGCGACCAACCTGCGCTCCATGACCGAAGAGAAATATTCCAAGGCGAACTTCACCGGCATCGAGCGTCAGGAAGACGCACCGGTTGGCGAAGCCGTCGCGATGATGGTGCGCGAGAAGCTGACCGGTCAGCGCCCGCCTGAAACCGCCGGCAAGGTGCTCGACCTCTGGCGCGGCTTCATCGAGGAGAAGGCGGGCGCCGAACTCGACAATCTGTCGGGCGCGATCAACGACCAGCAGGCCTTCGCCAAGGTCATCCGCAACATGCTGTCGGCCATGGAAATGGCCGAGGAATACGGCGATGACGATAACGACGCCGACAATGACGACCAGTCGGATCAGGAAGACCAGCCGAGCGGCGACGAGCAGGATCAGGACGAGGTCGACGAGGATGCCGGCACCGATGCCGCCCCGGTCGAAGACAGCGAAGTCGCCGACGAGCAGATGGAGGACGGCGAGACCGAAGGCGCCGAAATCTCCGACGACGACATGATGGAAGAGGGCGAGGACGATTCGGAAACGCCGGGCGAGACCCGCCGTCCGAACACGCCTTTTGCCGATTTCAACGAGAAGGTCGATTATCACGTCTTTACCGCAGAGTTCGACGAGATCATCACCGCCGAGGAACTTTGCGACGCCGCCGAGCTCGAGCGTCTGCGCGCCTTCCTCGACAAGCAGCTGGCGCATCTGCAGGGCGCGGTCGGCCGTCTCGCCAACCGGCTGCAGCGCCGCCTGATGGCGCAGCAGAACCGCTCCTGGGATTTCGACCTGGAAGAGGGTTATCTCGATCCGGCCCGGCTGCAGCGCATCATCATCGATCCGATGCAGGCGCTGTCCTTCAAGATGGAGCGCGACACGCAGTTCCGCGACACGGTCGTCACCCTTTTGATCGACAATTCCGGCTCGATGCGCGGCCGGCCGATCACGGTTGCCGCCACCTGCGCCGATATTCTCGCCCGCACGCTGGAGCGCTGCGGCGTCAAGGTCGAGATCCTCGGCTTCACCACCAAGGCCTGGAAGGGCGGGCAGGCGCGGGAAAGCTGGCTTGCCGGCGGCAAGCCGCAGACGCCGGGCCGCCTCAACGACCTGCGCCACATCATCTACAAATCGGCCGACGCGCCGTGGCGGCGGGCACGCGCCAATCTCGGGCTGATGATGCGCGAGGGCCTGCTTAAGGAAAATATCGACGGCGAGGCGCTGATCTGGGCGCATAACCGCCTGCTCGCACGCCGCGAACAGCGCCGCATCCTGATGATGATCTCGGACGGGGCGCCGGTCGACGATTCGACGCTGTCGGTCAACCCGGGCAATTATCTCGAGCGGCACCTGCGCGCCGTCATCGAACAGATCGAGACACGCTCGCCGGTGGAATTGCTGGCAATCGGCATCGGTCACGACGTGACGCGCTACTATCGCCGCGCCGTGACGATCGTCGATGCCGACGAACTTGCCGGCGCGATGACCGAGCAGCTCGCCTCGCTGTTCGAAGACCAATCCACCCAGCCGCGTGGCGGCCGGCTCCGCCGTGCCGGCTGACGCCGCTGGAAGGAATCGCCCGGAATGACCGTCAGGCGCCTCTGCCGCCTGGCGGCGATCGTCCTCAGCACCGCCGCCGCAGGCGCTTCCCCGTCACGGGCTGGCGGCGAAGTTCCGGTCATTAGCCGGCAAATCTCCGACTTCAGGATCGGCTCTTCCGAGACGCGCTTCGGTTCGCTGGAATTTCTCGGCGGGCTGGAGATGGTGTCCAGCAGGGCGCTGTTCGGCTCGCTTTCCGCCATCCGCTTCCGGCCGGACCAGAAACATTTCGTCGTGGTCCTCGATACCGGCCAATGGCTGACCGGCAGCATCGAGCGCGACATCAAGGGCAGGCTTTCCGGCCTTTCCACTGTCGAGATCACCCCGATGAAAAACAGCGCCGGGCGGAGCTTCGAGGGCAAGGGGCATATGGATGCCGAAGGCCTGGCGTTTGATGGCGACAGGATCCTGGTCTCCTTCGAGCAGGATCACCGCGTCGATGTCTATCCCGATCCGGGCTTTGCCGAATCTCGCGCGATCGGCACTTTGCCGATCCTCATCCCGCGCAAGATGCTGAGCGACAATCGCGGCATCGAGACCATCACGGTGGCGCCGGCATCGAGCCCGCTCAAGGGCGGCGTGGTCATCGTCTCCGAACGCGGTCTCGACAGCGACGGCAACCGGCTGGCGGCCATTCTGAGCGGGCCGCTGAAGGGGCGGTTTGCGGTCGCGCGCGACGGCAGCTTCGACGTCACCGATGGCGCCTTTCTGCCGAACGGCGACCTGCTCCTGCTGGAACGCCGCTTCAATATGGCCGAAGGCATCGGCATGCGCCTTCGGCGCGTCAAGGGCGCCGATATCAGGCCCGGGGCCATCGTCGACGGCGAACTTTTGCTCGAAGGCAATTTCAACTCGCAGATCGACAATATGGAAGGGCTCGACGCCTTCCAGGCCGCCGACGGCACGACCCATATCATCCTGGTGTCGGACGACAATCATTCGATCCTGCAGCGCAATCTGATGCTGGAGTTCCGGCTTTCCGAGCCGGCCGAACATAAAGCGTCAAACTGATGTCATAGGTCTCGGCTATCCCGCCCCGCGGCATAATGGCTAGAACAGGATGATTTTAGGCTCGGCCTAAAATCTGAATCCTGTTCTAAATTAAAGAGTTAGAGCATGATGTCGCCCGAAAACCGCTGACACTTTTCGGCATCATGCTCTGCCTTGCGGAGGAAATCATGGTGCATATTCACGTCATGGGCGCGTCCGGTTCCGGCACGACATCGCTCGGCCTTGTGCTCGCCGAGAGGCTCGATATCGCCCATCTCGACACCGACGATTTCTTCTGGCTGCCGACAGATCCGCCCTTCACGACGACGCGGGATGCCGACCAGCGCATCCGGCTGCTGCTCGAGGAGACGAGCCGGCCGGGTGGCTGGGTGCTTTCCGGATCGGCGCTGAAATGGGGCATGCCGCTTGAGCCGCTCTACGATCTGATCGTCTTCCTCAGGATCGAGCCGGAGCTGCGGATGGCGCGGATTCGCGCACGGGAGGTCGCCCGATACGGAGACAGGATCGGGCCGGGCGGCGACATGGAGGTGAAAAGCGGACAATTCCTGGAATGGGCGGCAAGTTACGACACGGCCGGGCCCGAACGCCGCAGCCTTTGCGCGCATGAGCAGTGGCTGGAAACGCAGACGGCGCCGGTTCTGCGGCTCGATTCATCGCATGAGATTGACGACCTGGCTGCGCAGGTGCTTCTGCATCCTGCCATCGCCGCCGGAGCGGTCCGGCGGCGTCGGTGAGCTGAATCAGCTGGCGCGGGCGGCCTGCATCGGCCGCAGCACATTCATCAGCGCGCCATAGGGCAGGAGCATGACGAGGCCGACGATCATCTTGACGGCGAAATCGCCGATCGCCCAGGAGATCCAGCGCGGTGCCTCGGCGGCAAAGACGCCGAGGATGGGGGCCGCTTCAAGCGCGAAGGGCTCGTTCGGGCCGAGGAAGACGAAAAACGCGGCGAAGGACAGCGAGAAGAACATCACCGTATCGAGCGCCGAACCGATCAGCGAGCCGACGAGTGGCGCGCGCCACCAGGCCTGGCGGCGGAGGCGGTTGAAGACGGCGATATCGAGCAGCTGGCCGGCGAGATAGGCCGAGCCGGAGGCGATGGCGATGCGCGGCACTGACGTGAAGAAGGACAGTGTCACGCCGACGACGAAGCCGGCAAAGACGACCTTGCGGGCTGCCTGCGGGCCGAACTGGCGGTTGGTCAGATCGGTGATCAGGAAGGCGACCGGATAGGAAAAGGCGCCCCAGGTCAATATATCGGCAAGGTTGATGCCGGCGACTTCGGCGTTCAGCGGAAACTGGACGAGGAAGTTGGAGGCGACGACGACCAGCGTCATCAGCGCGACATAGGCGATGGTATAGCGGGTCTTCAGCATTTTTTTATCCTGGGTGATGCCACCAGTTGGAGTGCTCAGGCAAAACAAAAGGCTTGACCGGAGGTCATCCGTGCAAGCCTTTCGAAGCCGTATGAAAGAAGGCGGAAGCTTAGGCAGCAACAGCCGCTTCAGCGGTCTTCTTGACGATCTGGCGGCGCAGCAGGCGTGCGCGCATCGACAGTTCGGTTTCGCTGGCCTTCAGCAGGAAGGCATCGAGGCCACCGCGATGCTCGACCGAGCGAAGGGCAGCAGCCGAAACGCGAAGACGGTAACGCTGGTTGAGAGCGTCGGAAATCAGCGTGACCTGGCACAGATTCGGCAGGAACCGGCGCTTGGTCTTGTTGTTGGCATGGCTGACATTGTTACCAGTCAGGACGGCCTTGCCGGTCAATTCGCACACGCGGGACATGGAACACCTATTCTTGTTTTTCTCGGGCCATCGAATTGCCATTCCCGGCAAAACCGGGCGCGCAATCCAACGGGCATGATTGGAAAGTTGCGGTTCTATAGTCAGACAGGCTGGCCGCGTCAAGCCAAACCTTGGGCTTTCCCGCAATTCTGTCAAAAAGCTGCTGTTTTCTTCCCATCACGGCAGGAGTATAGAGCGCTCTAGCAAAGGCTGCCGGCGCGCGGCAAGACAAGGCTTGATTCATGGCTCATTCGGGCAGACGGATTTTCATTTCGGCCATCGCAGCGCTGCTTGCCATACCGGCATCGGCGGCCGAAATCCAGCATCGGACGGAATACCGGGTGACGCTTGCCGGCCTGCCGATCGCGCGCGCCGCGTTTCTGACGAAGATCGAGGACGATCACAGCTATAACATTGCCGGCAGCATCAGCTCGGCCGGTCTAGCCGACCTGGTGACGACGATTTCGGCCAAAACCAGCGTCACCGGCGTCGTGCGCGATGACCGGCTGCAGGCGCAGAATTATTCGCTCTACTACAAGAGCGGCAAGAAGGCCCGCGTCTACGAGGTCAGCTACCGCAACGGCAACATCGTCTCGGCGACGACGACACCGCCGCCGAAACGTCCGAAGAACTGGATCGACGTGACGCCGCGCGACATGCGCTCGGTGCTCGATCCGATCTCCGGCCTGGTCTTCACCGGCGACACCAAGGTCTGCTCGCAGACGCTGCCGATCTTCGACGGCGAGACGCGCATGGATCTGGTGCTGTCGCCGAAGGGCGACGAGGACTTTTCGACCAACGGCTTCAAGGGCAAGGCGGTGGTCTGCGGCGTGCGCTTCGTGCCGCGCTCGGGCTACAAGAAGGGCCGCAAGGATATCGTCTATCTCAGCAAGAGCGACCGGATGGAAATCTGGTTTGCCAAGTCGGATGCGGCAAATGTATACGCTCCCGTCTATGTGCGCATTCCCACCGAATATGGGATGGTGACGATCACTGCCGTCAAATACGGCAGCAGCTGACGGAGTTGATGCCTCCGTCAAAGGGGGACGGGTGAAACTTCGCGCGACATTGATCGGTTTTACCGCCATCCTGATGTGGTCGTTCCTGGCGCTGTTCACCGCCGCCTCCGGCAAGATGCCGCCGTTCCAGCTTTCGGCCGTCTGCTTTGCGATCGGCAGCCTGCCCGGCCTCGCCGTGCTTGTCGTCAACCCTTCGCGGCTGGCGCTGCTGAAGCAGCCGGCCAAGGTCTGGATCACCGGCATCTCAGGGTTGTTCGGCTATCATTTCCTCTATTTCACCGCGCTCAGGAACGCGCCTGCCGTCGAGGCGGGGCTGATCGCCTATCTCTGGCCGCTGCTGATCGTCGTCGGCTCGGCGTTGTTGCCGGGCGAACGGCTTCGCTGGTATCATGTTACCGGCGCTCTTGCCGGGCTCTGCGGCACTTTCCTGATCGTCGGCCGCAACGGCATCGATTTCAACGGCGCCTATGCCGTCGGCTACGGCGCCGCCTTCCTCTGCGCCTTCACCTGGTCCGGTTACTCGCTGCTGACCCGGCGCTTCGACGCCGTCTCCACTGATGTCGTCACCGGCTTCTGTCTGGCGACCTCGATCCTGTCGCTCCTCTGCCATCTCGGCCTGGAGACGACCGTCTGGCCGGCAACGGCTTTCGAATGGCTCGCCGTCGCCGGGCTCGGGCTGCTGCCGGTTGGTGCCGCCTTCTACGCCTGGGACCACGGCGTCAAGAACGGCGATATTCAGATCCTCGGCGCGGCCAGTTATGCCGCACCGCTGCTGTCGACGCTGATCCTGACGCTGTTCGGCTTTGCCGAGCCGAGCTGGCGCATCGCGGCTGCCTGCCTGCTCGTCACCGGCGGGGCGGTGCTCGCTGCCCGCGATATGTTCCGCCGCAAGATCCAGCCGGCCGTTGCGGCGGAATGATTTCAGCCGCCGGGCGTCCAGCCTGCCGGCGCCATCTCGAAGCTCGAAAATTCGAAGCCGGGTGAGACGGTGCATCCGACAAGGGTGAAATCGCCGAGGCTTTCGGCCGCTTGCCACCAATTGGCGGGAACGATCGCCTGCGGCCGCTCGCCGGCGGACAGATTGGTTCCGAGCGTCAGGGTCTCGCTTGCCGTTCCGTCTTCAGAGCGGTGCAGCGAGAGCGGCGCGCCGGCGTAATAATGCCAGACCTCTACCGCGTCATGGACGCGATGCCAGTGCGAGCGCTGCCCTTTGGTCAGGAGGTAATAGATCGCCGTCGAATGGCCGCGTTCTCCGCCTGCCGTGTCGCGAAAGGTCTCAGCGTACCAGCCGCCTTCCGGATGCGGTTGCATGACGAGTTCGCGGATGATGTCCTCAGGCGACATCAGAAATTATCCTTGCGCTTGCGGATCTCGGCAAAGACTTCCTCATTGGTCTTGCCTTCCATCAGCAGATTGCGGCGGATCGCCGGATCGGCGGCGCGCAGGAACGGGTTGGTTTCCTTTTCCAGCCCCAGCGTCGTCGGAATGGTGAACTTGCCGTCGGCGCGCAAGGCCTCGATCTCGGCGGCACGGCCCTTCAGCCGTTCATTGCCGGGATCGACCGTCAGTGCGAAACGGGCGTTGGAGAGCGTATATTCGTGACCGAAATAGATGGCGGTCTCATCGGGCAGCACGGCAAGCTTCTGCAGCGAATGCCACATGTCGGCGGCGGGGCGTTCGAACAGGCGGCCGCAGCCGAGGGCAAACAGCGTGTCGGCGGCAAAGAGCAGCTTGTCGTCGACGAAGTGATAGCAGATGTGGCCGGCAGTGTGGCCAGGTGTCTCGATGACATTGATCGTGTGATCGCCGAAAAGGAAGCTGTCGCCATCGGCCATCGTCCGGTCGAGGCCGGGAATGGCAATGGCTTCGTTGATCGGGCCGATGATCTCGCAGCCGAACTGCTCCTTCAGCGCCAGATTGGCGGCGACATGGTCGGTGTGGTGATGGGTGGTAAAGATATGGGTGATCTTCCAGCCGCGGCGGGTGGCCGCTTCCAGGATGGGCGCCTCCTCCGGCGCGTCGATCGCCGCGGTAAATCCTGTTTCCGGGTCGTGGACGAGAACGCCGAAATTGTCGGTGCGGCAGAGAAAAACGTCCAATTCCAAAGGTTTCATCGTGCAATAGTCCCTTGTCATGCGAGTCTCGCGGAAATGTAGAGGGTCCGGCCTTGAAGTCCAACCGCCCGCTGATAACATTTGTCGCAATGCACGCCGATATCGTCGACCTACGCCAGTTCTACCACTCCGAGCTTGGGCGTCTTGCCGAGCAGTCGATCGCCATGGCGTTGTCGTCGCTCTGGGTGCGGCTGCCGCAGGAGCGGCTGGTCGGCCTCGGTTATGCCGTGCCCTTCCTCGACCGCTTCCAGGCCGACACCGAGCGCACCTTCGCCTTCATGCCGGCCGGGCAGGGCGCGGTGAACTGGCCGATGGGCTCGCTCTCGTCGACGACACTGGTCTTCGATGAGGAATTGCCGCTGCCGGATTCCTCGATCGACCGGGTGCTGATGGTGCATTCGCTGGAATTCGCCGAAAGCCCGCGCGAGACGTTGAAGGAACTCTGGCGGGTGCTGGCGCCCGGCGGACGGCTGGTCATCGTCGTGCCGAACCGGCGCGGCGTCTGGGCGCGGATGGAACATACGCCCTTCGGCTCGGGCCGGCCCTATTCCCGCGGGCAGCTGACGGCTCTGCTGCGTGAGACGAATTTCACCCCGGGCGCGACGGCCGAAGCGCTGTTCTTCCCGCCCTCGAAGCTCAGGACCATCTTGCGGCTTCGCCGCGCCTTCGAGCGGATCGGCCGGACGCTGTGGCCGGCCTTTTCGGGCGTCATCATCGTCGAGGCGCAGAAGCGGCTCTATCAGGGGCTGCCGGTCGCCGCGCGCGCCTCCCGCCGCGTCTTCGTGCCGGTTCTGGCACCCCATGGCGTGCCGACCACACGCAATCGCTGACGCCCTCCCGGCTCTCGACAAGAACGGCATTCCGCTTTAATGCCACGTCATCATTTCCGGCAATTCCAAGGTCGACCCATGAGCGTTGAGATGAGCAAGCCCGTTCCGCGTCCCGGTATTCTCGATATCGCATCCTATGTGCCGGGCAAGGAACATGCGCCGGGGGTTGCCCGCGTCTACAAGCTTTCGTCCAACGAAACGCCGCTCGGCGCCAGCCCGAAGGCGATCGAAGCCTGCAAGGCGGCTGCCGACCATCTGGGGCGTTATCCCGACGGGCAGGCGGTGGAATTGCGCGAGGCGATCGCCGCCGTGCACGGCCTCAATCCGGCAAACATCCTCTGCGGCAACGGTTCCGACGAGGTGCTCGGCCTGCTCTGCCACGTTTATCTCGGCGCCGGCGACGAGGGCATCATCACCGAGCACGGTTTTCTCGTCTACAAGATCCAGATCCAGGGCGCCGGGGCCACGCCTGTCGTCGTCAGGGAAAAGGATCACACCGTCGATGTCGATGCGATCCTTGCCGCGGTGACGGAGAAGACGAAGATCGTCTTCATCGCCAATCCCGGCAATCCGACAGGAACCTATGTCCCGGTCAGCGAGATCCGCCGCCTGCAGGCCGGGCTGCCGAAACATGTCGTCCTGGTGCTCGATGCCGCTTATGCCGAATATGTGCGCCGCAACGATTATGAAGCCGGCATCGAGGTCGTGTCTTCCAATGCCAACGTGGTGATGACCCGCACCTTCTCGAAGGCCTACGGACTGGCGGCGCTGCGTGTCGGCTGGATGTATGCGCCCGCCGAGATCGTCGACGCGGTGAACCGCGTGCGCGGGCCCTTCAATCTGAACGCGCCGGCAATCGCCGCCGGGGCCGCGGCCATCCGCGACCAGGCCTTCGTCCAGCAGGCCGTCTCCTTCAACCAGACGTGGGTAGAAACGCTCACCCAGGCCCTCGAAGCGATCGGTCTGAAGGTGACGCCGTCGGTCGCCAATTTCGTCCTCATCCATTTCCCCGAGATCGACGGCAAGCGCGCCGCCGATGCCGACGATCTGCTGACGAGCCGGGGCTACATCCTGCGCGCCGTGCGCAGCTACGGTTTTTCCAATGCGCTGCGCATGAGCATCGGCCCGGAAGAGGCCAATCGCGGCGTCATCGCCGCCCTCACCGAATTCATGGGACATAAGGCATGAACGTGCAGTTCGATCGTATCGCGCTGATCGGCATCGGTCTGATCGGCTCTTCGCTTGCCCACGACATCCGGCGGCTCGGCCTTGCCAGAGAGATCGTCGTCGCCACTCGCAGCGCCGAGACGCTGAAGCGAGCCGAAGAGCTTGGCCTCGGCGACCGCTACACGACCTCTTCGGCGGATGCAGTCGAGGGTGCCGATCTGGTGATTGTCTCGGTGCCGGTCGGCG
Organism: Rhizobium sp. BK619; assembly: GCF_014195245.1. Taxonomy (NCBI): domain Bacteria; kingdom Pseudomonadati; phylum Pseudomonadota; class Alphaproteobacteria; order Hyphomicrobiales; family Rhizobiaceae; genus Rhizobium; species Rhizobium sp. BK619. The sequence continues at coordinate 422,559 of NZ_JACIBH010000002.1, forward strand.
CTTCGGAAAGTGTGGCGAAAGAGATCGCGGCTAGCTTGAAGCCGGGGGCCATCGTTACCGATGTCGGCTCCACCAAGGCCTCAGTGATCGCGCAGATGCAGCCGCATATTCCGGCCGGTGTGCATTTCATTCCCGGCCATCCACTGGCCGGCACCGAAAAATCCGGCCCGGATGCCGGCTTTCCCGGCCTTTTCGAGAGCCGCTGGTGCATTTTCACGCCGGTCGCGGGCACCGACGAAACGGCGTTGAAACGGCTGCGCAGCTTCTGGGAAGCGCTCGGCTCGAAGGTCGACGAAATGGATGCGCAGCATCACGACAAGGTGCTGGCGATCGTCTCTCACCTGCCGCACCTCATCGCCTACAATATTGTCGGCACCGCCGACGATCTGGAGACAGTGACGGAATCTGAGGTCATCAAGTATTCTGCCTCCGGATTTCGCGATTTCACCCGCCTTGCGGCCTCCGACCCGACCATGTGGCGCGATGTCTGCCTGCACAATCGCGATGCGATCCTGGAAATGCTGGCGCGTTTCTCGGAAGATCTCGCCTATTTGCAGCGCGCGATCCGCTGGGGCGAAGGCGACAAGATTTTTGAACTCTTCACCCGCACCCGCGCCATCCGCCGTTCGATCATTCAGGCAGGCCAGGATGTGGATGCACCCGATTTCGGCCGGCCGCATCCACTGGAAAAGAAATAGCGATGGTGGAAATCGCGAAGCCCGGCCTGACGGACAAGGACTGGCTGTTTTGCGAGGACAATCATGTGGGCAAACAGTGGGTTTTGCGCTGTATCGATCTCGGCGAATACTTCGTCGCCCGCAAACAAGGTGAGATTGTCGGCTTCCTGCGGTTTTCCCGCTTCTGGGGCAGGATTCCCTATCTGGAAATGATCCGTGTGCGGGAAGGCCATCGCCGGTCCGGCGTCGGTACGGCGCTTTATCGTGCCTGGGAAGGTGAGATGCGTGAGAGCGGCGCGCGTCTGCTTATGACATCGAGCGAATGCGACGAAAGCCGTCCACAGGACTGGCATCGCCGCAACGGTTTTTCCGAAACCGGATCGATCGAGCTTCCCGGCATCCAGACGGTGCCGGAAATCTTCTTCCTCAAGAAACTTGACTAAAGCGCGTCGCATCAATTTGATTCATGCGACGCGCTTTAGCCTTTTGTTTTGCATGTCGTTGTCCGGAACCGCTGCACACTTCCGGGCGACATGCATTAGATCGGCGGGATCCTGCCGAGCGGAATGAAGCCGCTGACGGTGGCGTTGCCGCGATCGACAACGAGATCGACCGAGACCTTGTCCTTGCCGCCGGCCAGCGACTGCAGCAGCTTCGTCGCCGTCTTGACGGTCGGGGCGATATCCGGGAAGGCCTGTTTCAGGCTGTCGCCCCAGGGGCCGAGCTGTTCGATCTCCAGCTTGAATTTTCCCGAGAGGAGACCGTGCTCGTCGAAGGAGAAGGGACCGGTGAGCGTCATCACCTTGCCGTCGCCGATGTCGGCGACGATGCGACGCAGTTCGCCAGCGGCACCATTGAGGCCGCTGGGGTCGCTGCCGTCGATCAGGCCGGCCTTGCCGGCCAAGGTCAGATCGATGCTGGCAGAGAATTTCGGAAAGATCTGCGGCCAGTCCTTGATCGCCGTATTCGCATCCTGCACGGAGATCGCGCCGTCCAGATCGGCGTCGTTCTGGCGCAGATGGATCTCGGTGCGAGCCGCATCGAAGCTGATGGTCTGGCCGGTATAGGAGGAAACCGCCGTCGCCTTCAGGCCTTCGATCACGGTCGAGCTGCGATTGATGCCCTGCAGTTTGGTCGCCAGACTTGCCTGCAGGTTTGCCCATTGGGCCGAGATCGAAAGGCCGTTGCTGGTGCGGATTTCAGCCGGCGAATCGAGCTCCCAGACGATATTGCCGGGCGCATAGACCTGGGCTGCCGAACGCAAGGCGCCGAAGGTGGCCGAGACGCCGTTGGCAGTGTCGTCGACATCGATCTTCGAGCAGAACAGGCCGATTCGGAAAGGATAGCCGCGGAATTCGATATCGGAGCATTCGCCGCTGACGCCTGCCTGATCGCGCGGCGCGATCGCCTTCAGCACCGTGGTCTTCAGCGCCGAGGCTGCATAGAACCAGCCGCCGGTATAAAGCGCGATCACCAGGAGTATGCCGCCGCCGAGCAGCCAGAATTTCTTACCGCTGCCGGATTGGCTGCTACCGGATTGGCTTGACGCTGCCATGATGTTCTCCAATGGTGAATCGCAAAGTGATTCCGGTCTGGCGTGCGATATGGACGAATTTTGGGTATTTGGCTACGGCTCGCTGATGTGGAATCCGGGCTTCGAGTTCATGGAGCGGGCAGAGGCTCTGATCTACGGCTACAGACGCTCGCTCTGCGTCCGCTCCTTCGTCCATCGCGGCACGCGCGACAATCCGGGCCTGGTTCTCGGCCTAGACAGAGGCGGCGCCTGCCGCGGCATGGCTTTCCGCATTTCCCCGGAAAAATGGGATGAGGTGATCGATTATCTCCGGGCCCGCGAGCTGGTGACCAATGTCTATCTGGAGCGCCGGGTGCGGCTCCAACTTGCAGGAGGCCGTAGGGTGGAGGCGGTTACCTACATTGCCGATCGCGACCATGAGCAATATGCCGGTACGCTTGACGCGCTAGAGGCGGCGCGCGTGGTGAATGAGGCCCAGGGCCAATCGGGGCCGAACGATGCCTATGTCTTCAACACGGCAATGCATCTGAAGCAGATGGGCATTCGCGACCATTGGCTGGAGCAGGTCGTCGACGAAGTGGAGCGGCTGCGCGCCGCGTGACTTCAGGCGGTCGCCGCCTTCAGCTTACGAAGCTCCGCCAGCCTTTCGACCGCCGTCGGCGGCAGCGGCACATGCGGGTTTGCCTCGACGGTCTCGAGCAGAAGCTCGTCGCTTGCCCGCTCCGATACCTCGATCAGATGGGCGAAAAACGCGTCCGGATCCATTCCCGGCATAATCGGCGGGAGAATCCTCACCTTGAAATGGCCGGGATAACGACGAATGCTCCGGCGCGGCCAGAATAGGCCGGGATGCATGACGATCGGCACCACGGGGATGGCGAGATCGCGGTACATGCGAGCGATGCCGTATTTATAGACCGGTTCGGCGCCCGGCGGACGGCGGGTGCCCTCGGGATAGATGATCAGCTGGCGGCCGGTCGAAAGCTCTTCCTTGGTGCGCTTCAACACCTCCACCATCACTTTGCCGCGGGCGCCGCGATCGACGGGGATCACCCGCTGCTTCTTGGCATACCAGCCGAACAGCGGAATCCACATCAGCTCGCGCTTCAGAATGTAGACCGGGTCTTTCAGCCATGGCAGCAGGGCATAGGTATCCCAGAAGGACTGGTGCTTCGGCGCCAGGATATAGCTGCCATCCGGCAAGTTCTCCAGACCCTCGATCTCAAAGGTGGTGCCGACAATCACCCGCATCAGCCAGTGGTTGGAGCGCGCCCAATTCTTCGGGATCGCATAGGCGGTCAGGCGCGGCGCCAGGAAATAGTATGGCGAGAGCACGATCATCCGGATGATGAGGTTGGCGTAGAAGATCGTGTTGAAGAGGACGGAACGCAGGGCGATCATGAAACTTTCCCGAGGCATGCTCACGCGACCGGCCTACACGATATTGCCCGTCATAAAAAGCGTTTGATGATGCTCCAGAACAGGATTCAGATTTTCGGCCGGGCCTGAAATCTGAATCCTGTTCCGGATTAAAGAGTTAGAGCATGATGTCATGAGAAAACCGCTCACACTTTTCGGCATCGTGCTCCAGCAAAAGCGTCAATTCTCGCCCGACGCGCTTGCCGAGCGCAGCCCGGTGTGGCGGCCAAAGCCGGTAATGTTGCGGGCGCCGGTCAGCAGCACTTTTGCATATTCGGCCAGCATGACGCGCATCGCATTCGGGTCGGTGAACCAGTTTCGGCTCTTCAAATCCGAATTGACCACGGGATAAGCGATGAACTCGATGTCGGGATCGACATAGGAGAGCTCGGCCAGGCTTCGCGGCATATGATAGTTGTTGGTGACGATCAGAACGCTGCGGTATCCCTTGGCGTGGATCCAGTTCGAAGCCTCTTCGGCATTGCCGATCGTATCGATCGCATCGTAGCCGATATCGACACAGCAGGAGAACAGATCGGCCGAGCCCTGCGTCATCTTGCGGATCTGCGCCGGCGTCGTCGTCGGGTGGACGCCTGAAATCAGCAAGCGCTTGCCGGCACCTTTCTGCAACAGCTCCACCGCCTGGTCGATGCGCTGGTAGCCGCCCGTCAGCACGACGATCGCATCGGCCTTCGGCTCAGCCGGCGGCTTCAGTGTCGTGACCGAATCGGCGAAACGCAGGAAACCGCCGAACACCAGCGCGATCGCCAACACGCAGGCAAAACCGCCCCAGCGCAACAGGCGTCGGATCAGCCCGCGCCGCGGCGGCAAAACCACCGGGCGGTCAAGCCCCGGGTCCTGATGAATCGGGTTGGGTGTCGTATCTCCCATCGTCATGAATCGTGACTATACGCTGATTGCGGCGCGGAACAGACGCTTTCATCACAAAACGGCATGGTCACGATCAACTCACAATGCCGTCGGTGCGTGTCGGGTCCGAGCGCAATGTATCGATTTCATAGATCGTCCGCATGACGGTCAGGCGCGCGGTGAAGGTGGTCAGAAGGGCGATGACGATCATCGTTGCGAAGATGCCGGCATAACCGAGGACGCCGACGGAGAAGGTGCCGAAGAGCGCCGTCGCCTGATCGGTTTCCGGGGTGGCCAGCGTGCGGCTCTGCCAGAAACCGGCAGTGGCGAAGAAGAGGGCAGCAAGGGCGCTGCCGATCGCCGAGCCCTTGAGGCTGATCTTCAGGAAATGCTTCTGGAATTCGGTGGCGACGAAGGAGCTTTCGGCGCCGACGAAGTGCAGCACTTCGACGATGTGGCGGTTGCCCGACAGCGCGCCGCGCGTGGCGAAGACAACGGTCAGCACCATCGCCGAGAAGACCAGGAGCAGGATGCCGGTGCCGATCATGACGGTCGTATGCGCCATGGACACCAGCCGATCGACCCAGGTCCGGTGATCATCGAGGGTGGCCTGCGGGATACTGTCTTTGAGCAGCGCCCGCATGGAATCGAAATCCGGCGGATTGCTCTCGTCGATGGTGATGATGACGAGGCGGGGAACGGGCAGATCCTTGAGATCAAGGCCGGGGCCGAGCCAGGGTTCGAGCAGGCGGGCGGTCGCCGCCTCGTCGACGATCTGGCCGCTCTTGGTGCCGACGAAGGTCAGCGCCAGGTCGCGCGCCTGGGTCAGGGCCTTTTCCATGTCGAGATTGTCGTCCGGCTTGATCTGGATGGTGATCTCGCGGGAGATCTGGCTCTCCCAGCTTGCCGCCGTCGAGCGCACCATGCTGACGCCGCCAAGCGTCAGGCAGGCGAGAAAGGCCATGATCGAAATCACCACCATCAAGGCGCTGCCCTGGATGTTGGACGGCGGCAGGATCGGCGCGGTCGGACGCACGCGCATTTCCGGCCGCTTCGGTTCAGTCTTGGCCGGCGCCTTGTCCGGGTTTCTGGATGGGGGCTCAGTCATAGATATCGAGATGCCCCCCCGAGAGGATCATGCGGCGGGCTTCCACCTGTTCCATCAGCGCCAGGTCATGCGTGGCGATCACAACGGCGGTGCCGAGACGGTTCAGCTCGAGGAAAAGATTGAGCAGGCGCTTGGCCATCGGCGGGTCGACATTGCCTGTGGGCTCGTCGGCAAGCAGCACTTCCGGCCGGTCCATCAGCGCCCGGGCGATCGCGGCGCGCTGTTTCTCACCGCCGGAGAGCACGGGCGGCAGCACGTTGATGCGTTCGCCGAGGCCGACCCATTTCAACAGCTCCAGGACGTCGGTCTTGTAGGAGCTCTCATCCTTGCCGCGCACACGTAAGGGCAAGGCGACATTCTCATAGGTGGTCAGGTGATCGAGCAGACGGAAATCCTGGAAGACGATGCCGACGCGGCGGCGCAGCAGCGGCAGTTCGGGGCGGGGGATTTCGGAAATGTCGCGCCCGAACATGCGGATCAGGCCGCGCGTCGGCTGCAGCGACATGAAGAGCAGCCGCAGCAGCGAGGTCTTGCCGGCGCCCGATGGGCCCGTCAGGAACTGAAAGGATTTCTTCGGAATGTCGAAGGTCAGGTCCCGGAGGATTTCCGGGCCCATGCCATAGCGCAAACCGACATTCTCGAAGTGGATCAACGGGCAGCTCAGTCTGTTGTGGGTTTCACCGCGTGACTTGTTAACCAACACCGTTAACAGCCGGTAAATTTTGCCGGAAAGACGCCCGTTTGATGGCGATCTTTGCGAAGCATTAACCATTAAAATTTACGACTGAGCAGGATTCGTTTCAATGCCAAGATTGTCCCTGGCAGCGAAACCATGTGGACATCTGCGAGGCAGCCACCATGGAAGCATCCTCCTTCAGCCGCCGGACGCCGGGCCAGGCTTATGATTTCCTGCCGCCGGAACCTGCAGCCCGCCAGTACCGGGCCGCGCGTCCCGCCGATATTTCCGACGCCGAATTCGTTACGCTCGGCAAAGTCCGACCGAAGGAATTTACCGCAAGGACCTATAACGACAACCGCAAGCGCGCGGCGCAAGCACGGGCAGCGCAGCCGCCGCAGAAACCGGCGATGGCAACTGTTCTGCGCGACGTGGAAACTTTCCTGCAGCGGGCGTCGATGCGGAGCTTCGCAGGCTTGGTGCTGGCCCTCGCCGTGCTCGTCTTCGGGCTTGCGGGCGGCTTTTCCGGCTTTTCTGCCGAGCCGGCCTATTCCGGAGCGACGCTGCATTTCACCCATGTGACGGTGGCGCCGCGCGATGCGAACGGCATGCGGGTGCTCGTCATCAACGGCATCATCGAAAACGACAGCGGCACGACGCAGACGGTACATCCGATCCGCGCCGATCTGGTGACCGACGAGCGACTGACCGCAAGCATTGTCATCAATCCGCCCTCCGATGTCATCTATGGCGGCCAGAGCCGCGGCTTCTCGGCACGCGTCCAGCATGCCGGCGGAAAACTGCCGGAGGTCCGGCTGTCGTTCTTGCCGTAGAAGCCAGCCGGATACGGAATGGCTGATTTTCCCGTGCGGGTCGCGCCAATCCGTTAATTTCATGGCTAACGAGGCTGTTTCAAGCTCGCATATGTGCTAACGGCTTACCCTTCTTTTCATGGAGCAAGCCCTTATGCCTGTCGTGCGCGGAAAAAATATCGAGCCGCTCTTCACTGCCGAGCAGATCGCCGAGCGCAATCATTCGATGGCGCGGGAGATCGCCAACGGGCCGACCAAGGACCTGCTCGTCATCGCCGTGCTCAAGGGCTCGTTCATCTTCGCCGCCGACCTGATCCGCGCCCTGCATGATAGCGGGCTTGCCCCGGAGGTCGAGTTCATCACGCTGTCGAGCTATGGCATCGGCACGGTCTCGCAGGGCGTGCGCATCGTCAAGGATATCGACAGTGACGTCCATGGCCGCGACGTGCTGCTGATCGACGATATCCTCGAATCCGGCCGCACCCTGCTCTTTGCCAAGGAACTGCTGTTCGAGCGCGGCGCGCGCAACGTCACCATCGCTGTGCTGCTCGACAAGCGCGTCAAGCGCAAGGAAAAGCTGGAGGCCGATTATGTCGGCTTCGAATGCCCCGACTATTTCGTCGTCGGCTACGGCATGGATGTGGCTTACGCCTTTCGCGAACTGCCCTTCGTCGGTGTGGTCACCGGCGACGCCTGAGCTGCTGCACAATTCCTTAAATGGAAAAATTGTGCAGCAATTCAAAGTGTTACAGCGTCCTTTGTGCGTCTTGTCAGACGCACGGCGCTGTCATGCTGTCGAGACGGGTTGTTAACCATTCCGTCCATCGCTTCGGCATCTTTACCGATCGAAAAGGAAAGTCTGGTGATTTCCGTCGTGGGCTGAAGACGGAGCAATGCACATATGGCAAGAATTCTGATTACGGAAGACGAGGACTCCCTGCGGTCTTTCGTAGCCCGGGCGCTCAGGCTCGACGGTCACGAGACCGATGAAGCGGCTGATGGCGCCGAGGGACTGGAGAAGCTGAAGGACGGGGCCTACGATCTGCTGCTTTCGGATATCCGCATGCCCGTAATGGACGGCATCGAACTCGCCCACCAAGCAAAAGACGCCTTTCCCGGCCTGAAGATCCTGCTGATGACCGGCTATGCCGAACAGCGCGAACGGGCCGACGATCTTGCCGAAAAGATCATCGACGTCGTCGCCAAACCTTTCGCACTTCCCGATATCCGCAAGGCGGTCGCCCGGGCGCTGGTCGCCTGAAGCATGCTGCCGAAACGCCTGAACGGGTTTCGGGCGACGTCATGCATGGTTTTGCGTGACACAGGTTTCGCACGCCGCCGATCGATTAGAGAGTTAGAGCATGATGTCGCCCGAAAACCGCTCACACTTTTCGGCATCATGCTCTAGACGGCGGCGTAAGACTTACTGAATATCCAGCAACCGTTCGAGATACCGCCGTTCCATTTCCTGCGGCGGATTGTTGCCGAGCTTTTCGCGGATCGCGTCGAGGATTTCCCGGGCACGCTGAACGTCGATCTCGTCGGGCACCTTCACGTCGTCGCCGAAATCCGGTCCCTGGTTCCGCCGTAGCCGGCCGAGCGGGTCGCGGCCATTCTGGTCACCGCCCTGGCTCATCTGGCCGTTCGGACCCTGCCCTTGCTGGCCCTGCTGGGCCTGCATCATCTGGTTCATCATGTCGCGGGCGCCCTGGCGAAGCGCTTCGAGCGCGCGGCCCTGGCCCTCGATGGCCGGCTGGCCGCGGCCCTGGCCGAGCTCACGGCCCGCACCTTCCATCTCGCGTTGCGCCTGGCCGAAGCCGGGGCCGGGCTTCATGCCCAACTCGCCGAGGCTCTTTTGCAATTCGCCGAGCTGCTTGCCGAGCGCATCCTGCTGGGCGCGCAGCTGTTTCAACGCCTCGCGCAGCTGCTCGGCGGTCATCTGATCGGAGGGCTGCTGGCCATCCTTGCCTTGCTGGCCCTGCTGCTGATCCTGCGGCTCGCCGTTCTCGCCAGGGTTCATCTCCTCGAGCAGCGGATCGTTTTCGCCCATGTCGGGTTCGCCGCGCTGCATGCGGTCCCGGAGCTGCTGATCGAGACGGAAGGTCTGTTCCATCAGCTTCTGCTGGTCGCGCAGGATCTCGCCGAGCTTGTCGATCTGTTTGCGGGCTTCGCTGTTTTCCTGGCTCTGCTGGCCGCGCTGCGGCCTGCCGGCCTGCAGGTTGTTCATCATGCGCTGCAATTCCGACAGCATCTGCTGGGCTGCGTCGCGATTGCCGGAGCGGGCGAGATTCTCGATCTGGTCCATCATCCGTTCCAGATCCTGCTGGCGCAGGATGTTCTGGGCGTTTTGGTTCGGCTGCATCGGCGCGTTCTGCATGCGTTGGGCAAGCTCGGTCATATAATCCTGCATCGCCTTGCGCAGCTCATCCATCAGCTTCTTGATCTCCTCGTCCGGCGCGTTGCGGTCCAATGCGTCGGCAAGTTTCTGCTGGGCCTCGCGCAGCTTGCGCTCGGCAAGCGAAAGATCGCCGTCCTCCATGCCGAGTGCGATCTCCCAGAGATACTGGGCCGTGTCCTTCAGTGCCTCGTCACCCTTTGCAAGCTTCATGCGCGTCAAGGCGGATTCCAGCAGCAGGTAATTGGTGAGCTTGGGAATGGTCTCCTCAGGCCGGATGGTCAGCGCCTCGTTCAGCGCGATCGCCTGCGGCATCTTGCGGGTGTCGAGCGCGAAAACCTGCCGCTCCTCGGCGACGGCCGCAGCAAGCGGCTCGTTGAAGGGCCGCGACGGCAGGATCATTTCATGCGGCGGGCTGCGGCCGGTCTGGCCGGCGCCATCCTTGGCGACGAGCGTCACGCGCACGCGCTTGCCGGCAAGCGGATGTTCGGTCAAGTTGCGGCTGGTCACGCCCTTGGCGTCGCGGGCGTTGCGGCGGGGAATATCCAGCCGGTATTCCGGCAGCGGATAGAGCGGCGTCGCCGTCGGATCGTTTTCCAGAGGAACGATCTCCGCATGCGCTTCCTGGACGCCGTAATCGTCCTTGACGGTAAAGCCGATTTCAAGCGCGCCGTTGACGCTGGGCTTCGGCAAATCGTCGAAGGCGATCTCCGGCGCCTTGTCGGGGAGGACATCGAAGCTCCAGCGGCGGCCGTTGACTTCGAGGGCGCCATTTTCTTCCAGCTTCATCACATGCGTCTGCGCCACAAGTGCCTGGCTGGTGGCGGCCTGGTCAGTGGGAGCTTGGCCGGTGGATGCCTGGCTGGTCGGGGCCGTCTTCGGCTGTTCGCTGCCTGACGCCACCTGCTGCGGCTTGGTATCCGCCTGCACGGCGATATCCTGCGCCTGGCCGTTCGCCTTGCGGAACACGACCTTTTCGGCGGTCTTTCCGCCGCTGACACGAACGGTGAGGCCTGAGAACTGCGGAATGCCGATCGGCGCCTGCTCGCTGCCGTCAGCGGTCAAGTAGACCGGGGCGCGGCCGGTATAGGAGGGCGGCGTCACCCAGGCGTCGATGCGCACCGCCGGATCGACGACCACCTGCTCGGGCGCTGACTGAAACGCGTCACCGAGCGAGCCGCCGTTGATCGACAGCGAATAGGCAAAGGCGGTGACCAGCAGCAGCGCCGGCACGGCGCGCAGCGCAAAACGGTCATACGCGGCGATATCCGGCCGCGGCAGTCCGGCATCGAGGGCTGCAATCTTTTCGGCCATGCGGGTCTGGTGCTCGCGCCAGAGCGCCCGGGCGAAGGGCGTATCGAAGGCCGGCTCGTCTTCCTGGACGGTAACCGGCTGATGCGGCAGGCCGTTGCGCTCTTCCAGCATGCGGTCGGCTTCGGCGACGCCGGGCCAGCGCAGATTGCGCAAGGGCAGCAGCGAGACGAGAAAAGCGGCGACAAAGGCGATCAGCAGCAGGATGCGCAGCCAGTCCGGCACACTGCGGAAGAGGCCGAACCAGGAGGCTGCGAGATAAAAGGCGATGACCGCCAGAACCGGCATCAAGGGCGGAAGCAACTGCTCGAAAAACAGCACCACGCGCGCCAGCAGGCGTTTTGTCGTCACCAGCCGGGCAAGCGAGGGGCGGAGCGCAAACGCACCTTTCCTCTGCCTTGAGGGGCTTGTCATCGGTCCGGTCTCCGCGATCTGGCGTTCTGGAACAGAGGGCGCTTCCGGCGATTGCAGGGCAATACGCTCATGACTGACAAGGATAACACTCTTTGTGGCGAAGGCGAGGGCGAGCGGCCGGCAATACCGGCTTTTCACGTTTATTCGCCAAAAAGTGATGGCTGCTTAAAGCGCCTCGCGATCGTTCAGATTGCTGCTGGCGCTTCAAGTTTTTGTTTTACGCAGGTCGTGATTGCAAAACGGCTGCACCGTTTTGCGCCACGTACTTTTAATCGAGCCAGGCGGGAACGGAGTCCAGGCCGATCAGTTCGGCATAGGTTCTGCGCGGGCGAATCGTATGGAAATCGCTGCCTTTGACCAGAACCTCGGGCACCAGCAGCCGGCTGTTATAGGTGCCGGCCTGCACCGCGCCATAGGCGCCGGCCGTGCTGACGGCGATCAGGTCGCCGGGCTTCGGCATCGCCATCTCGCGGTCGAGCGCCAGGTAATCGCCGGTCTCGCAGACCGGCCCGACCACGTCGGCGCGGATGCGCGGGGCGTTCGCCGCCGAAATCGTTACCGGGCGGATCTCGTGATAGGCCTCGTAAAGGGTCGGGCGGATCAGATCGTTCATCGCGCCGTCGACGATGACGAAGGTCTTCTCGCCGCCGTCCTTCACATAGAGGACTTCGGTGACCAGGATGCCGGCATTGCCGACGATCAGGCGGCCGGGCTCGGTGATGATCTTGCAGTTGAGGCCGCGCAGCTGGTTCTTGACGATCGCCGCATAGGCGTCCGGCAGCGGCGGCGGATTGTTGTCGTCCTTATAGGGAATGCCGAGGCCGCCGCCGATATCGACGTGATCGATCGTGTGGCCGTCGGCGCGCAGCGTCGCGACAAGATCGTGCAGCAGTTTGAAGGCGTCGTCGAAGGGCTGCAATTCGGTGATCTGGCTGCCGATATGCATGTCGATGCCGGTGACCTCGATGCCCGGCAGCCTGGCGGCATGGGCATAGATGGCGCGGGCACGCTCCCAGGAGATGCCGAACTTGTTTTCCTTCTTGCCGGTCGAAATCTTCGAATGGGTTTTCGCATCGACATCGGGGTTGATGCGGAAGGAGACCGGGGCTTTCGTTCCGGCCTTGACGGCGCGCTGGTTGAGGATTTCGAGCTCGGGCTCGGATTCGACGTTGAAGCAGTAGATGCCGGCCTCGAGAGCGAAATCCATTTCCTGCGGCGTCTTGCCGACACCTGAAAACATGATGCGGCTGGCCGGGATGCCGGCGGCGAGCGCGCGGCGCAGCTCGCCTTCGGAGACGACGTCGATGCCGGCGCCGAGGCGGCCGAGCGTCTTCAGCACGGCCTGGTTCGAATTCGCCTTCATTGCGTAGCAGACCATGGAGTCCATATCGGCGAAGGCTTCGGAGAAGACCCGGTAATGGCGCTCCAGCGTTGCGGTGGAATAGACGTAGAAGGGCGTGCCGACCGCCTTGGCGATCTCGGGAACGGGGACGTTTTCGGCATGCAGGACGCCGTCGCGGTACTCGAAATGGTTCACGGGCTTATGCCTTAAAGAAGGGGATCGAGGAGGAAGGGCTTGTCGACGGTTCCCGGCTGTTTCGTCGGCTTGGAAACGTCACCTTCCTTGGTTGCCGCAGCACTCGGCGGATCGAGGTCGCCCTTGCGCCCGCATCCGGCAACGGCAATGCCGATGACGGCGAGAACCGCCGTCAGGCGGATGAGATGCGGCAAGCTCTTCTGCATGGATATCCTCTTGGGCGGCATTTGATGGACATTGTCATAGCGAAGTTTATTCGCCTTGTGCACCCTGATTGTTGGGCGGTCTTTCCGCCTGTGCGGCGAGGCCGAGGCGGCTTGCGCCGCCTGATATTCTTCAGTTGCGGGCGCGCCAGAAGGCGATCTGCCTGCGGACTTCGGAGGGTGCGGTGCCGCCGAAGCTCTTGCGGCTGGCGACCGAGGCTTCGACGGTCAGCACGTCATAGACCTTGTCGGTGATCGAGGCATGGATCACCTGCAGGTCGGCGAGCGGCAGTTCGGCCAGATCGCAGCCTTTGCCTTCGGCAAGCGCCACGGCCCGACCGGTGACGTGATGGGCATCGCGGAAGGGCAGGCCCGCTTCGCGCACCAGCCAGTCGGCAAGGTCGGTTGCCGTCGAGAAGCCGGAGCCGGCCGCAGCCTTCATGCGCGCGGTGTTGACGGTCATGTCGCGTACCATGCCGGTCATGGCGGCGATTGCCAGTTCCAGGCTCTCGGCCGCGTCGAAGACCTGTTCCTTGTCTTCCTGCATGTCCTTTGAATAGGCGAGCGGCAGGCCCTTCATGATCGTCAGCAGCGCCACCAGCGAGCCGTTGATGCGACCGGTCTTGGCGCGCACCAGTTCGGCGGCATCCGGGTTCTTCTTCTGCGGCATGATCGAGGAGCCGGTCGAGAAGGCGTCGGACAGGCGGACGAAACCGAATTGCGGGGTCGACCAGATGACGATCTCTTCGGCCAAACGCGACAGGTGCATGCCGGTGATCGCGGCGATCGACAGGAACTCGATGGCGAAATCGCGGTCGGAGACCGTATCGATGGAGTTGCGGGTCGGCTCGCGGAAACCGAGCGCCTTGGCGGTCATATGGCGGTCGATCGGATAGCCGGTGCCGGCAAGGGCCGCCGCGCCGATCGGGCTTTCGTCCAGATGCTCGATGGCGTGGCGCACGCGCGAGCGGTCGCGGCCGAACATTTCGACATAGGCCATGCAGTGATGGCCGAAGGTCACGGGCTGGGCGGTCTGCAGATGGGTGAAGCCCGGCATGACGCTTTCGGCATGCTCGTCGGCGCGGTCGAGGAAGGCAGCGATCAGGCCGGTCAGCATCTTCTCGGTCTTCTCAAGCTCTTCCTTCACCCAGAGGCGGAAGTCGAGCGCCACCTGGTCGTTGCGCGAGCGGGCGGTGTGCAGCCGGCCGGCCGCCGGTCCGATCAGCGTCGCCAGGCGCGCTTCGATATTCATATGGATGTCTTCGAGCCGGCGCGAAAATTCGAAATTGCCGCTTTCGATTTCTGACAGGATCGTGTTTAGCCCGTGAACGATCTTGTCCTTATCCTCGGCCGATATGATGCCCTGATGGGCGAGCATGGTCGCGTGGGCGATCGAACCGCGGATATCCTGCGCGAAAAGCTTCTTGTCGAAACCGATCGAGGCATTTATCTCCTCCATGATCGCGTCCGGGCCGGAGGCGAAGCGCCCGCCCCACATCTGGTTTGAAGATTTGGTATCCGTGGTGTCGGCCATGAAGGTGCCCGCCTTGAATGCATGTCCTGGAGAATGAAATGACGACAAAGAAATCCCTTGGGCTGCCATCCGTGAAATGGATCGCGATAGCCGCCGTTGCGGGCGTCGTTGCCGGTGCGGCAGCGGTATACGTGAAGGAGACGGGGATTGGCAATGGCGGCGGTGAAACGGCTTCGGCCGAATGCAAGCTGGCCCGGGATCGCATCGCCAGCGTCACACCGCTGATGAAGGGGCAGGTGGCCGCTATGGTCGCTGCCTATGAGCCACGCAAGCTGACGGCGGTCTCCTTCAACGGGCCGGACGGCAAGCCGCTGACGCTCGATCATTTTGCCGGCAAGACCGTGCTCCTTAATCTCTGGGCGACATGGTGCGTGCCCTGCCGCGAGGAGATGCCGGCGCTGAACGCGCTCGAAAAGGAAATGGGCAGCGACAAGTTCCAGGTGGTGCCCGTCAATATCGACAGCGGCGACGACGAGAAGCCGAAGACCTTCCTGGCCGAGACCGGCGTCGATGCGCTGCAGCTCTATCGCGACAATACAATTGCAGTGTTCAACAGCTTGAAGAAGGAGGGTCTCGCCATGGGGCTGCCGGTGACGCTGTTAATCGACGACAAGGGATGCCTGATTTCGGCAATGAACGGGCCGGCTGCCTGGGACAGCGACGATGCCAAGGCCCTGATCAAGGGTGTGGTCGGTTCCTAAGTAGCCCGTCAGAAGTCTCCGTCTCCTTTGATGAGAAAGACGCCCGCAAGCCCGATAAGGACGCAGCATTGCAGCAGGAACATTGGTGTTTCAGTCGACATGGCGTTTCCTCCCATTCACGGCAAGGAAAGCATTTCGCGGGCGTTCGGTCCATTCGCCCTTTCTGATGATGTCTGATTACCGCGTCGGAACCGGCACTTCGCCGCGATAGTCGTAGAAGCCGCGGCCGGACTTGCGCCCGAGCCAGCCGGCCTCGACATACTTCACCAGCAGCGGGCAGGGGCGGTATTTCGAGTCCGCCAGGCCGTCATGCAGCACCTGCATGATCGAAAGGCAGGTGTCGAGGCCGATGAAATCGGCAAGCTGCAGCGGTCCCATCGGATGGTTGGCGCCGAGTTTCATCGCCGTGTCGATGGCGTCGACCGTGCCGACGCCTTCATAGAGCGTGTAGATCGCCTCGTTGATCATCGGCAGAAGGATGCGGTTGACGATGAAGGCCGGGAAATCCTCGGCGACGGTGATGGTCTTTTCCAGCGTGCCGACGAATTCCTTGGCGGCCGAGAAGGTCTTCTCATCGGTCGCAATGCCGCGCACCAGTTCGACCAGCTTCATCACCGGCACCGGGTTCATGAAATGAATGCCCATGAAGCGTTCGGGGCGGTCGGTGGCGGCAGCAAGCCGGGTGATGGAAAGGGAAGAGGTGTTGGTGGCAAGCAGCGCTTCCGGCTTCAGGACCGGACAAACCTGCGCATAGATCTTGCGCTTGACCGTTTCATCCTCGGTGGCGGCCTCAATGACCAGATCGGAGGGTGCGAGATCATTGACATCGGACGAGCCTGTGATGAGCGACAAGGTCGACTTGCGCTCCTCTTCGGTCATCTTGCTGTTCGTGACCAAACGAGCCAGGTTGCCGTTGATGGTGGCAAGGCCGGACTCGATGCGATCCTGTGAGAGATCGTAGATGTGAACCCTGTAACCTGCGGCGGCCGAAACATGCGCGATGCCGCAGCCCATCTGGCCGGCACCGATAATACCAATATTCTTCAACACCGCATTCATCTCCAAACCCCCGCACGGCATCTGCCCCCGCGCTGCCGCATTTTTTAGCAATGCTGCCGGACGAAGGATCGCCCGGCAGCAGTAGTAGCCCGATAAAAGATAATTTTCCAGTCATTCGCAAGTGCGAAAGAAAAGCATTTGAGGCGTTTGAAGCGCGCCGTGATCTTTCGGATTCGCTTCTCGCGCTTTCGGTCTTTGCGCGACGTGTTTTAAAGCGCCTTTTCCAATTCCGGCAGGGCTTCGAACAGATCGGCGACGAGGCCATAGTCGGCAACCTGGAAGATCGGCGCCTCCTCGTCCTTGTTGATCGCGACGATCACCTTGCTATCCTTCATGCCGGCCAGATGCTGGATGGCACCCGAGATGCCGGCAGCGATATAAAGATCAGGGGCGACGACCTTGCCGGTCTGGCCGACCTGCCAGTCGTTCGGCGCATAACCGGCATCGACGGCGGCGCGGGATGCGCCGACGGCAGCACCGAGCTTGTCGGCAAGCGGCAGGATGACTTCCTTGAATTTCTCCGCCGAACCGAGTGCCCGGCCGCCGGAAAGGATGATCTTCGCCGAGGTCAGTTCCGGCCGGTCGGAGGCCGACAGCGCATCCTTCACGAAGCGCGACAGGCCGGGATCGGAGACCGCCGCGATCGCCTCCACTGGTGCGGAGCCGCCTTCGGTGGCGGAAGCAAACGAGGCGGTGCGCACGGTGATCACCTTCTTGGCATCACTGGCCTGCACCGTCTGGATGGCATTGCCGGCATAGATCGGCCGCTTGAAGGTGTCGGATGAGATCACCTCGATGATCTCGGAGACCTGGGCGACATCGAGCAGGGCAGCGACACGCGGCAGCACGTTCTTGCCGACCGAGGTGGCGGCCGAGACGATCGTGTCATAAGAGCCGGCCAGCGAGACGATCAGGTCGGCCAGCGGTTCGGCCAGATTGTTGGCAAGCGCGTCGCTTTCGGCCAGCAGCACCTTGGAGACGCCGGAGAGCTTGGCAGCCGCATCGGCTGCAGCCTTGGCGCCCTTGCCGGCAATCAGCACATGGATATCGGAGCCGATCTGCGTTGCTGCCGTAAGCGCCTTGGCGGTCTGGTCGGAGAGGCTGACATTGTCGTGGTCGGCCAGAAGAAGAATGGTCATGATGGTGTTCTCTCTTTCCTGGCTTAAAGCACGCCGGCTTCGTTCTTCAGTCTGTCGATCAGTTCGGCGACCGATTTGACCTTGACGCCGGCCTTGCGGCCACCGGGCTCCTCGGTCTTCAGCACCTTCAGCCGCGGCGTGGTGGAGACACCGAAGTCAGCCGGCGACTTCTTGTCGAGCGGCTTCTTCTTCGCCTTCATGATGTTTGGCAGTGAGGCATAACGCGGTTCGTTCAGTCTGAGATCCGATGTGACCACCGCCGGCAGCTTGATCTCGATCGTCTGCAGGCCGCCATCGACCTCGCGGGTGACCTCAGCCTTGCCGTCGCCGATCTCGATCTTCGAGGCGAAGGTTGCCTGAGCCGAACCCAAGAGCGCTGCCAGCATCTGGCCGGTCTGGTTGCTGTCGTCGTCGATCGCCTGCTTGCCGACGATGATCAGGCCCGGCTGTTCGGCATCGGCGACACCCTTGAGGATCTTGGCCACAGTGAGCGGCTCGACCTGATCCTCGGTCTCGACCAGGATCGCCCGGTCGGCACCCATGGCAAGTGCCGTCCTCAGCGTCTCCTCGGCCTTGGCCGGACCGATCGAGACCACCACCACTTCCTCACACTTGCCGGCCTCCTTCAGACGCAGCGCCTCTTCCACCGAAATCTCGTCGAACGGGTTCATCGACATCTTCACATTGGCAAGCTCGACACCGGAACCATCCGGCTTTACCCGGATCTTCACGTTGTAGTCGACGACGCGTTTGACGGGCACGAGAATCTTCATGGTGTCCTTCCTTCAGGGGAAATTGGCTTCAACGAAAATGCGCGCTCGCGCGCCATTTCGATTGTCGAATGGCGACATGGATACGCGCTTTTCCTCCAATTACAACGCTTCCATGCCAGCGACGGGCGATTTGCCGGGCAATATATGGACGTTTACGTTCACGTCAATATTCTTGTCGGCGCCGCCCCCAGGGAAGGCGTTGAACCTTGCGCCCGGCTGCGTCGACGGCGATGGCCGGACCGGCGCCGGGATCGCTTCGCACAGCCCGGGGTGTGACGATTTCCCGGTCGAAGAGCGGCACACCCGGCCGGCGCAACACCAGGATCAGAAGCGCTCCGGCAAGGATGCCGCCGACATGTGCGCCCCAGGAAACGTCGCCGTCGGGTGCGACCGCCAGCATGAAGAATTGTTGGCCGATCCACAAAAGCAGCGGCACGAAGGCCGGCAGCGGCAGCGGCACGCGGAAGAAGACCAGAACCCAGACCTTGACGCGCGGATGCAGCAAGACATAGGCGGCAATCACACCGGAAATCGCCCCCGAGGCGCCGACCAGCGGCGCTTGCGATGTCATGGTCAGCAGGCCGTGGCAGAGCGCGCCGGCAGCCGCGCAAAGGAGATAGAAAATCAGGAAGCGCAGATGTCCCATGGCATCCTCGACATTGTCGCCGAAGACCCAGAGGAAGATCATGTTGGAGGCCAGATGCCAGAAGCCGGAATGGACGAAGGCATAGGTGAGGTAGGTCAGCGGCTCCGGCACGATTTCCAGCCCCTGCGCCAGCACCGCGTCGCCAAAGGCGATCGCCGGGATATAGCCGAGCCCGACGGTCGTTGCCTGGGCTGCTTGCTCGCTCTCCAGGCTGGTAAAGAGCCAGACCGCAATATTCAGCGCGATCAGTGAGAGCGTCACCCACTGCACCTTGATATATTTCAGCGTGTTGGCGTCATGAAAAGGTATGAACATCAAGCCCCCCGGCAATCGTGATCGCGGCAAGCCTATCTGTTTTTTCCCGGAACCCAAAGCACATCCGCATGACCTCGGTCATTTGCATGACGCGCGGCGACGAAGAGGAAATCGGAGAGCCGGTTGATATATTTCCTCGCCGGTTCGCTGACGATTTCGCCGTCGGTGCGGGCAAGCGCCACCATCAAACGCTCGGCGCGCCGCACAATCGTGCGGGCCAGATGCAGCTGTGCGGCGGCCGGGCTGCCGCCCGGCAGGACGAAGGACGTCAGCGGCTGCAGGCCGGCGTTCAGCCGGTCGATATCGTGCTCCACGCGGTCGACCTGCTTCTTGACAATCCGCAGCGGTTCATAGGCCGGCGGCTCGCCGGTATCGGGAGTGGCGAGATCGGCGCCGAGATCGAAGAGATCGTTCTGGATCGACATCAGCATGGCGTCGAGTTCGGGCAGGCCTGATGTATGCAGCCGCGCCAGCCCGATCGCGGAATTGGCCTCGTCGATCGTGCCATAGGCTTCGACGCGCAGATCGTCCTTCGCGCGGCGCGGGCCGGACACCAGCCCCGTGGTGCCGTCGTCGCCGGTTTTGGTGTAGATCTTGTTGAGTTTTACCATGTTGCACCCCCGGTGGGCGGGAGGGCTGAACCACCCCACCCTCCGTCATGCTCGGGCTTGACCCGAGCATCCACGCCGCATCCAGCAGCGGCTACGGGGATGGATCCTCGGGTCAAGCCCGAGGATGACGGAGGGTGGGGTTGGCCTTTTCGCCAAACTCGCCCCGGCATACTGACGCACACCGCGTCGAGGTGCTTCCTCAAGCCGGCGCTCACCTCTGCTCCTTCATTTCTGTCCGTCATCAAAATAGCCCTCCCACGGTCATGTCGGCCGACCGCCGCCGGTGATCCAGAGTGTCAGCATGATCAGGAAAATGGCGATTGCCTGTAACAGGACGCGAAGCTGCATCAGCTTGTTGGAACGATTGGCGTCGCCGCCCTTCATCATGTTGAAGAGGCCGCGGATCAGGACCAGGGCGACGCAGCCCATGACGATGATCGCGAGGATATAGGTGACCGTGGACATGGCATTCAGCTTTCTCAGTCCGTCCAGCGCATCAGGCGGTAGAAGAGGTCTGCCGGAAGCAGCCGCTTCAGGAACATGCCCTGCTTGGCCGGTGTCGTTACAGGATAATGTGGCCTCGGATTTTTCGAGTTCAATGCGTGTTTCAAGACGGAATAGACCGCTTCCGGGCCAAGCTTATGGCGGTTGACCGGGCCGGATCCGTCGAGTCTTGCCAGTTGCCTGACATAGTCGGCCGCGTGCGGCGAATTCTCGACGTCGATATGCTCCTTGATCTTGGCGAGCGCGTTGGTGGTGAAACGTGTGGCGATCGGTCCGGGCTCGATCAGGCTCACATGGATGCCGCTGCCCTGCAGTTCCATGCGCAGGGTGATGCTGAGGCCTTCGAGCGCGAACTTGGAGGCGGTATAGGCGCCGCGATAGCGATAGGGCACGACGCCGAGGATGGACGAGCATTGCACGATCCGGCCCTGGCCGTATTTGCGCATTGCCGGGATCACCTGCCGCGTCAATTCGTGCCAGCCGAAGAAATTCGCCTCGAACTGGGCGCGCAGCGTTGCCGTCGAAAGATCCTCGACGGCGCCCGGCTGGCCGTAGGCGCCATTGTTGAAGAGCGCGTCGATGCGGCTGCCGCTGCGTTGCAAGACGGTGTCGACCAGCGCGGAAATCGTCTCGGGCCTGGCATAATCCATCAGGAAGGCTTCGATGCCGTCGGCTTCCAGCGCCGGCAAATCTTCCGGTTTGCGCACCGTTGCGAAGACGCGCCATCCATCGGCTTTCAGCGCCCGCGCGCAATGCGCACCGATACCGGACGAGCATCCGGTCACGACGATGCTGCGCTCTGCCGCCATGGAATGATTCCTGTACAAAATGGGACTCGTTTCCCATATTCGGCCAGAGGATACAATCTGGAAAGCCGGGAACGGAATGCCGAAGGCGCTGCGCACGATCTATGACGTGGTCTATGACGCGATCTGTCACATGGTCGAGGATGACGGCTTCGCCATGGCGAGCCATGTGGCGCTGTCGAGCCTGCTTGCGGTTTTCCCCTTCCTGATCTTCGGTACCGCACTGGCAAGCTTCCTCGGCGCCGATCAATTCTCCTCGACTGCCATCCATCTGATCTTCGACACCTGGCCCGAGGCGATCGCCAAGCCGCTCGCCGACCAGGTGCTGCAGGTGCTGACCATTCCGCGCGGCGGGCTGCTGACGATCTCGGTGCTGGCGGCCGCCTATTTCGCCTCGAACGGCGTCGAGGCGCTGCGCATCTCGCTCAACCGCGCCTACCGGGTGCAGGAGACGCGGCCGTGGTATTTCACCCGTCTCGCCAGCCTCGGCTATGTGCTGATCGCGGTGATCATCTTTGCGGCGATCAGCATTCTGCTGGTCGCCGTGCCGCTGGCGCTCGATTATGCCCGGAACTGGTTTCCGCTGTTTGCCGATACGCTCGACATCGTCTTCAGCTGGCGCATCTACGGCACGCTCGTCGTGCTGACCGTCGGGCTGCTGGTCATGCATCTCTGGCTGCCGGCCGGCAAGCGGCGGGTCTTCGACGTCATTCCGGGCGTGCTGCTGACCCTGCTGCTCTGGCTCGCCGGGGCGCTGATCTTTGCCTACTACCTCGCGACCTTCGCCAATTATACCGCAACCTATGCCGGCCTTGCCTCGGTCATGATCGTGCTGATCTTCCTCTATATGGTCGGCGTCATCTTCATCATCGGCGCCGAGATCAATGCGGCGCTGATCAAGTTCCGCGTCTTCCGGATGTTTTCCCACACGCTTTCGATCGTCGGCAGGCAGCGTGTCGAAAGGCCATCAGAGCCCGACAAGGCGGCGAATATCGGCCCCTGACATGCCGCAGGCCCGCAATTCGCCAATGCCGCTGTCGCCCTGGCTTTTCGAAAGCTTGCGGCCGGCATCGTCGAGAATGAGACGATGATGATGATAAACCGGCTGCGGCAGGCCGAGCAGGACCTGCAGCAGCCGGTGCACCGATGTCGCGGGGAAGAGGTCGAGCCCGCGCACCACATGGGTGACATCCTGAAGAGCATCGTCGACCACCACCGAAAGATGATAGCTCGACGGGGCGTCCGAGCGCGACAGGATGACATCGCCCCAAACTTCCGGCTCGGCGGCGATCTCGCCCGATCTGCCGTCGCCGGTTTCGGTCCAGAACAGCAGCTCGCCGATCAGGTCGAGCGCCTTGCGCATATCGAGGCGCCAGGCATGTTTCTTCCCCGCGGCCAGCATCCCCCGCCATTCGTCTTCCGGGCGCCCGCGATCGCTCGCGGGGTAATGCGGCGTGCCGTCGGGATCGCGCGGCCAGGACCTGCCGGCCGCCTCATAGGCTATGACGCGCGTCTTCACCTCGCCGCGCGTCAGGAAGGCCGGATAGACCAGGCCGCGTTCGATCAGCGCGTTCAGTGCTACCTGATATTCGGGGAAATGTTCCGACTGCCGCCGCACCGGGCTTTCCCAGCCGATCCCCAGCCAGTCGAGATCCCTGAGGATGCCAGCCTCGAACTCGGGCGTGCAGCGCGTCTGGTCGATATCCTCGATGCGGAGCAGCAGGCGGCCATGTTCGGCCGCCGCCATGTCGTGGTTCAAGAGGGCCGAGAGGGCATGACCGAGATGCAGCTGCCCGTTAGGGCTCGGCGCAAAACGAAAAACAGGTTTTTGACGCTCGTTCGTGGTCATGCTTTCTTCTGCCATGGATTTGAGTTTCGAACCACTGCGAGGCGATGTGCAGATCATCCGCAATGAAGACGACGTCAGGCAAGGGCTCGAAGCGCTGCTTCGCCTCGATCCGCGGCTTGTGCCGATCGCGGCCGATGCCGGGCCTGTGCCGCTGCGGCTGCGTGAACCGGGTTTTGCCGGGCTTGCCCATATCATCGTCTCGCAAATGGTGTCGCGCGCCAGCGCCGAGGCGATCTGGCGGCGCATGCAGCCTGCGGACGGTCTCCTGACCGCCGAAGGTTACACGCTGCTTCACGCCGAGGCCTGGCGCGACTTCGGCCTGTCGCGCGCCAAGGCCGAGACCCTGTCGCGGATCGCCGAAGCCGTCGCCTCCGGCCGTCTCGATCTTTCCGGGCTCTGCCTGAAGCCGCCTGGTGAAGCGCTTGGCGAACTGACGGCGCTGAAAGGCGTCGGTCCGTGGACGGCGGAGGTCTATCTGATGTTCTGCGGCGGCCATGCCGATGTGTTTCCGGCCGGTGATGTCGCGCTGCAAAATGCCGTCGGTGCGGCATTCGGTCTCGCGGCGCGGCCTCAGGCAAAGGCGCTGACGGCGCTTGCGGAAGCCTGGTCGCCGTGGCGCTCGGTGGCGGCACGGCTTTTCTGGGCCTATTATGCCACGAAAACGCGCCGCGACATGGTGCCGACTGCCTGATCGGCCACACTCTTCAAATTGCCTTTATCCTCTGAATTTATTGGACTTCACAATCCTGTAACAACCGGCCTAATATACAGGTGCAGATGCCGAATCGATCAGGAGAGTCCCTTGACGATTGCAGTCTCCCCCCAGGCCCTGCCAGCGCTCGTTCTGAACGCTGACTACCGGCCACTGAGTTATTACCCCTTGTCGCTGTGGTCCTGGCAGGACGCGATCAAGGCGGTATTTCTCGACCGTGTGAACATCATTGCAGAATATGAGCATTCGGTTTCCTCGCCGAGTTTTTCGATGCGGCTTCCGAGTGTCGTGTGCCTCAAGACCTATGTTCAGCCGTCCCGCAATCCCGCCTTCACCCGGTTCAACGTCTTCCTGCGCGACCGGTTCGAGTGCCAGTATTGCGGCGCCCATGACGATCTGACTTTCGATCACGTCATCCCGCGCGCCCATGGCGGCGAGACGACCTGGGAGAATGTCGTGGCCGCCTGTTCGCCCTGCAATCTGCGCAAGGGCAGCAAGCTACCCAAGCAGGCCAGCATGTTCCCGGCGCAGAAGCCCTATCAGCCGACGGTGCAGGATCTGCACAATAACGGCCGGCTGTTTCCGCCGAACTATCTGCACGACAGCTGGCTCGACTATCTCTACTGGGATACCGAACTGCAGCCCTGATCAAACCGCCTTAGGCCGCCTTGCGAACGCCAACGAAAGCGAAGGCGGCAAGCAGGATTCCGGCAATCACGTTCCAGCCCGCAAAAGAGAGGCCCAGCACCCGGAGCGCCGCATTGGTGCAGGACGGACCCTTGATCGTGTTGAGCTCGCCGAGCAGATCGCCGGCATTGGTCGTCATGCTGCTTGCCGTCGTCGAGCAGGTGGCCGGGCCGGGCCAGAAATGCCATTCGACGCCGGCGTGATAGACGCCCATGCCGGCGGTGACCAGCATCAGCATGCCGGCGGCGAGAATGAGCGCGCGGGTGATCCAGTTCGGCAGGCCGACGAGTTCCGAAACCGCGGCGAGGATAGCGATCGGGATGGCGTAATAGTAGGGCTGGCGCTGCAACAGGCAGAGCGCGCAGGGAATATAGCCGCCGATATATTGGAAACCAAGCGCCGTGCCGACCGCCGCCGCCATGCCGATGGCGAGCAATATGGAATAGACGAAGCCGGGGCGGGCGAGCGGCGAGGAGGTGGCAGTCATGGCGGAACTCCGCGAGATTTAGTGAGCGAAAGAGCGGTAGCCGACATATAGCACGATCACCGCAGTGGCACCGATGCCGACGATCTGGCCGAGGCGCTTCTCGATGAAGTCACGGATCGGCTCGCCATAACGGCGGAGCAGCCAGGCGAGGAAGAGGAAACGCGCGCCGCGGGCGACGATCGCCGAGACGACGAAAAGGCCCAGATTGACGTGGATGACGCCGGAGAGGATCGTGACGATCTTGATTGGCGGCAGATGCGCAAGACCTGATGTGACGAGCAGCAACAGGATCGTCTCGTAGGTGACATAGGCCTTCATCTGCTCGAAGGCGTCGAGCTTGCCGTAGAATTCGAGAACCGGCCGCGCCACCGTCTCATAGGCGTAATAGCCGAGCGCCCAGCCGGCGATGCCCCCGAGCACGGAAGCGATGGTCGCGATCACCGCGTAGCGATAGGAGCGTTCCGGCTTGGAAAGCGCCATCGGCAGGAACAGTACATCGGCGGGGACGAGAAAGACGGAGCTTTCGACGAAGGCGATGACGGCGAGCCAGACTTCGGCCGATTTGCGCGCGGCCAGAGACATGGTCCAGTCGTAAAGTCTGCGGAGCATTCCGTTCCCTTCCTGTTGCGGTGCAAAAAAGCTTTAGGGGCCGTGGGCGGCGCTGTAAATGCTCGCCCGTGTCCTTCGTGCCACCGCCGCCTAAAAATTTCGTGATGCGGGCCCCGCCGCCCCTCCCAAGATTTCACGTGATGGCGAATCGGCCATTCTGCGGCAAGCTGTCTCAAAGCGTGATGCCGAAAACTGTGGGCGGTTTTTAGACGACATCATGCTCCAGCTGAATTGGGGCGACGTGCAGGGTGGCATGAGAATGTTCAAAGTGATCGAAGGCGGCCGCGGGCAGGCCGTGCAGATGGCCGACCGGTCCGAAGAGGGCGGCAGGCCGAGCAGGGAGGATGTGCGCCGGGAGGCCGCACGGCGGCTGAGCGAAAGCGGCTATCCTCCGTCGCGCATCCGGGAATTTGCGACCGGCGTGCCGATGCTGGCGTCGCTTAAATATTTGTCGCTGCAGATCGATTTTGCAGCCGAGACATTGTCGCGGCTCGACCCGATCCCGGAGGATTTCCGCGCTGACGGCTATTGGCCGGCTGGCTGAGGTAATCGCAATTCGCGGATGTACGTCGGTGTTGCCTCAGGAGAGGTCCATCGACTTTTCCCACTGCTGACGCAGGTCGTTCATCTCCGTGCGTTTCTGCGCCATTTCACTGACGGCGGCACGCAGATTGGGATGACGCGACATGAACATGTTGAAGTCGCGCCGTTCGAGTACTTCGAACTGGCAGAAATCGACGGCGATGACGTCGGCGGTGCGCCGACCGCCGGTCAGAAGCGCCATTTCGCCGAAGAAGGCGCCGGGCTCCAGGCGGATCGCGCCGCTGGCGAGGCGGACTTCCACCGCCCCCGACGAAATGAAATACATGCCGTCGCCGCGGTCGCCGCGACGGATGACGCGTTCGCCTGGTGGAGCGGATTTTGCCTTGAAGAGCAGCAGCAGTTCCTCTTGCGCGTCTTCGTTGACCTCGGAGAACAAGGGAAAAGTCTCGATCAGCTGCTGCATTTTCAGCTGATGCTCGCGTTCGCGCTCCTCGCCGAGCGCCCTGATCTTTTCCAGTTCCTTGCTGAGCGTTTTCTGCCTCTTCCTGCCGTAGCTTTCCCAAAGGGAGGGCCATCTCGAATGGACGAATTTCTTCAACCCGTCGGTCGCCAGGATCACGATCGGGTTGAGCGTGATCGACAGGATTGCGGCGGCAAGGATCAGATCCTGGCCCTCATGCGGCAAAAGCCCGAGCGATACGCCGAGGCCGGCGAGGATGAAGGAGAACTCGCCGATCTGGGCAAGGCCGCCGGCCAATGTCAGCCCCAGGCCGATCGGGTATCGCAGCAGTATGACGATCATGAAGGTGATGATGGCCTTGCCGAGGATGACGAGCGCCAGCGCGCCGATCACCGCCAGCGGCTGGCTGACCAGGATAGATGGGTCGAAGAGCATGCCGACGGAGACGAAGAACAGCACGGAGAAGGCGTTCTGCAGCGGCAGAGAGTCGGCGGCCGCCCTATGGCTGAGCTGGGATTCGCTCATGACGACGCCGGCAAAAAAGGCACCGAGCGCAAAGGAGACGCCGAAGATCGCCGCCGAGCCGAAGGCGATGCCCAGCGCGATCGCCAGGACCGTCAGCGTAAAGAGTTCACGCGAACCGGTGCGGGCGATCATCGTCAGCAGCCAGGGCACGATGCGCGGGCCGAGGAAGATCGCCATGGCGGCGAAGCCGGCCACCTTCAAGAGCGTCAGGCCGATCGTCAGCGCCAGGGAAAGCTCGCCGAGGCCGTGATTGTTCGTCGCAGCGGCGTTGCCGCCGAGAAGCTCTGCGAGCGCCGGCAGCAGCACCAGCGCCAGCACCATCACCAGGTCCTCGACGATCAGCCAGCCGACGGCGACGCGCCCGCTTGGCGCGTTGACGAGATTGCGCTCCTCCAGCGCCTTCAGCAGAACGACGGTGCTCGCCACCGACAGGCTGAGGCCCAAGACGATGCCGGCGCCGAGGCTCCAGCCCCAGAGTTTACAAAGGCCGATGCCCAACAGGGTGGCGAGGATGATGCGCCCGATCGCGCCCGGCACAGCGATCCCTCGGACGGCGAGCAGGTCGGATGCGGAAAAATGCAGGCCGACGCCGAACATCAGCAGGATGACACCCATTTCGGCGAGCTGGCCGGCAAGAGCGGTGTCGGCGACGAAACCCGGCGTGAACGGCCCCATCAGAATGCCGGCGAGGAGATAGCCGACGAGCGGCGGCAGCCGCAGCCGGTCGGCGCCATAACCCAGGATCGCGGCGAAAACGAAACTGACGGCAACCGTTGCGATAAGCCCTACTTCCTGATGCACGTCCGACCCTTCCTGTGATGGCGGCGGCCACTCTGTACGAAGTACAAGCAAAATTAAACAGTTGATTTGGCGGGTGGCGGACCTTGTTCTCAATCCTTGCGATCAGGCGTAGAACTGGTCTTCTGTCGTCTGCGGCCGGCCCGCGCGGTCGGCGATGTTGGAACCAGTTGCGTCTTGTCTCGTTGCCCTTTCATCCAGAAAGGAGAAACGACATGCGGAAGATCATCCTGAATTGTACTGTAGCGGCCCTTGCCGCCTGCTCGTTTGCAGCGCCTGTTCTCGCCGACAGTGTCTATGTCAGGGAACGTACCTATGATGACGGTTATCGTCATGAACGGGTCAGACCCGGCATCACCATCAGCGAGCGTGGCGTCACTTTCGGTGCGGTGCGCGAACGTGACCACCGCCGCTATCGCGACAACGGCTGCGAAACCAGAAGTGTCACCCGTCAGACCGACGAGGGCGAAGTGACCAAAACCGTCCGGCGTTGCAATTAACCGGAAATAAGCGACAATGACGAAGCCCGGTTCAAAGAGCCGGGTTTTCGCCTTTCCTGGCGCGCATACTCTCAATGCAGTGGTGAAACCCGTCCGTCGGTGTTATGAGCACGCCTTTGGTACAAGCGCATTCCCAGCGCAAACAACTCCTGCACAGGATCTTTTAGTATGATTGAGCTTACGCCGTCCCAGATCGCCGCACTGAAACTGGCCAGGGATGGAGACCTTTACCCTCAGCCTGCCAACAAATGGACGCATCAGAACGCGACGGTAACCTACGCGAAAAATGACCGTTGGAAAGAGCGCCCTCAGAAAATCAAATCGGTCACCGCCAAGACGCTGGGTGAGCTGAAGGAACCGGGTTTCCTCGAGCGGCGGCACCTGGATGACGATGTCTCGAAAGACGTCTACGGCATCACCATGGCCGGCAAGATGTGGCTGCTGAAGAACAAGTAGTTTCGGCTGGATTCGTGCTTTCGCGTCGGCTCTTGAAGCAAGGGCTACGCGGCGGCATTCAAGATGATGGTGCCACTATAATCGAACCAGTCCGCCTTCGTTCCTGACGGAACTGCGGCGCGACAGCCTACGCTCTGTGAGCTTCGGCTTGCCGAGCCGAAGCTCACAGAGCGTAGGCTGGTGCCCCATGCCGGGGTCGAACCAGCACTTCTTTCGAAACTCGATTTTGAGTCGAGCGCGTCTACCAATTCCGCCAATGGGGCAACGGAGTGAACGGGCGGCTGTCTAACATGTGAGCGCCCGCACGCGCAAGACGCGTGAGTGAAGTTATCAGACTGATCCGGTAGAGAGTTCCGGCCTCGTTTCGAGGCCGGAGCCATATATCTATTCTCAATGGGCAGCGGCGGGTGCCGGGCTGGTCAGGCCGGACTTCTTCAACGTGATTGCCAGGATCGAGGCCAGCAGGCAGAAGGCGCCGGCGACGAAGAAGGCGGGCAGGTAGCTCGAAAGCTCCGTGCGCGACAGGCCGGCGCCATAGGCGGCGGTGGCCGCACCCAGCTGATGACCGGCAAAGACCCAGCCGAAAACGAGGCCTGCCTTTTCGCGGCCGAAGCGGTCGGCGGCGATCTTGACCGTCGGCGGCACGGTGGCGATCCAGTCGAGGCCGTAGAAGACGGCAAAGATGGAGAGGCCGTAAAAGCTGAAATCGCTGAAGGGCAGATAGAGCAGCGAGAGGCCGCGAAAGCCGTAGTAAAAGAACAGCAGCCAGCGATTGTCGAAGCGGTCCGACAGCCAGCCGGAGCCGATCGTGCCGAAGAAATCGAAGATACCCATGACCGCCAGCACACTGGCGGCGGCCACCGGCACGATGCCGAAATCGCCGCAGAGGGTAACGAAATGGGTCTGGATCAGGCCATTGGTGCTAAGCCCGCAGATGAAGAAGGTGGCAAACAGGATCCAGAAGGTCGAGGTCTTGGAGATTTCCCTGAGTACGGTGATCGGCGTCATCAGCGCGACGCCGAGAGAGGTGCCCGCCGGCGGCGGTGTCACCTGCGTTTCTCCGACGGACGGCAGGTTGAGGTCGGCTGGCCGGTCCCGCATGAAGGCCAGCACGGCCAGGGCTGCGACCATGATCATGGCGCAGACGAAAAACACAGTCGATCTCCAGCCGTAGCGCTCCGTCAGCTCCGCCATCAGCGGCAGAAAGACAAGCTGGCCGGTGGCTGAACTCGCCGAAAGCATGCCGACGACGAGGCCACGATGCTTGGTGAACCAGCGGGTTGAGACCGTGGCCGCGAGCACCATGGCCGTCAGACCTGTGCCGAAGCCGACGACGATGCCCCAGAGCGCCAATAGATGCCAGAGCTTGGTCATGAACAGCGAACCGATGAAACCGGCGCCGATCAGGGCCAGGGCGAAAACGATGACCTTGCGGACGCCGAAATAATTCATGAAGGCGGCGGCGAACGGGCCCATGAAGCCGAAGAGGATCAGGCGGATCGCAAGAGCTGAGGAAATCTGCGAGGTCTCCCAGCCGAACTCGTCCTGCAGCGGCTTGATGAGAACGCCGGGTGCGCCCATGGCGCCGGCCGTGACCAGCATGGTGAGGAAGGTCGCGGCAACGACGACCCAGCCGTAGTGGATGTTGCGCCGGGCAAGGGTGGAGGCAAGGGCTGTGGAAACCATGGGCGAGATTCCGTTCGGATTCAGCTTCGGGAAGATATGGGAATGATTTACATGATGGTCATCATATTTCTTGCCTATTGATGATGGACGTCATATATTTTGTCAAGCGACTATTTCTGGAGTTTAAAAATGCGGGTCAGCCGCGAGAAATTTGCCGAAAACCGGGAGAAGATCTTGGGCGTTGCCGGCGTGCTCTTCCGCGAGAACGGTTTCGACGGCGTCGGCGTTGCCGACATCATGAAGGCGGCGGGGCTGACGCATGGCGGTTTCTACGGTCACTTCGCGTCGAAGGACGACCTGGCGCTGGAGGTCAGTCGCAAGCTGATCGACAAGGTCGAAACGCGCTGGAAGGAGCATATCGCCGATTCTCCGGACCGGCCGCTGGAATCGCTTCTCGACCATTATATCCACTGGCGAACGGTCGACGATCCGGGCGGCAGCTGCGTCTTCGCGACGCTGATCCAGGAGGTCAGCCGTAGCCGCGGTGCGGTGCGCGCCGTCTTCAGCAACGGGCTCTCCGTGCTGGTCGACACGCTGGCCGATATCGTCCCCGGCGAGAGCGAAGAGGAACGCCGCGCCAATGCCGCCACCACGCTCTCCTCGATGATGGGCGCCGTCATTCTTGCCCGTGCGGTCGAGGACCGAGCGCTTGCCGAGCAGTTTCTGGTGACGATGCGCCGGCAGCTCGATCCCGGCAGCCGGATATAATCAGTCGCGGAAGGCGATGAGAGCGTTGCTCTCGACGATCTCGGTGAATTTTCCATCCGGCGCCAGGGCGGCCAGCTCGCTTCGCAGCGTCCGCTCGAATTCCATCGTCCGGTCGCCGAGCGCCTGCGGCGAAGTGACGGACATGGAGAAGGCACGACCGACGATCTCATCGGCATCGATGACCCGCTCTGTGACGATGCCGATGCGTTCGAGATTGCGGAAGGCGGAGCGCAGCAGAAATTCCTCGTGCTTTCCAAAGTCCGGCCCGCGGCGGAGCTGCCGCTCGGCCCGCATTTCTTCCGGCGACAGGCGTTCGGACACGCTCTCCATGGTCTCGCGCCAGGCCGGCGAGGCGGAGATGTGGCGATCGCCGAAAAGGACGACCGTTCCGCCCGGCTCGGTCAGCTTGTCCAGCATCGCCAGCGTCGCGGCGCGATCCATCCAGTGGAACGAGCGGCCCATGACAGTCATCTTCAGCGGCGCGAAGGCCGGGCCGAGATCATAGGAGGAGCCGAGGACCAATTCGGCGCGGACCCCGGCTGCCGCGGCATTGTCGCGCGCGGCCTCCAGCATTTCCGGTTCCGGATCGAGGCCGGTGACGTCGGCGCCGGCGAGGCGTGCGAAGGCGATGCCGATCTGACACGGCCCGCAGCCGAGATCGAGCAGACGGTCGCCGGGCCGAAGGCCGGTTCTGGCGGTCACGCGCTCGATCAGCGCATCCGGATAAGGAACGCGGAAACGGCTGTAGTATGTGGCGGTGGTGCGGAAGCGGCGGGGTTCGAAAGGAACGGTGGTCATGGCGAGCGATTCCTCGATGTCTCGGCATTCGCTAAGGTCGAACTGTGACTGTCTTGTGATGTCCGGCGGGCCTGGCCGATGGAAGGACGCCGCAACGAAAGCGATCTCCCTCTCCGCGAACGGGGAGGGGCCTTGTCGTGATGGTTGAAAGCCGAAGCGGATCGGCGGCTATTTGAAACCGGCGACGGCGTGCGGGATGTAGGGTGCTTCCAATGCGGCGATTTCCTCAGTGGTGAGTTTGACCGAGAGCGAGGCAACGGCGTCGGTCAGGTGGTTCGGTTTGGAGGCGCCGATGATCGGGGCGGTCACCGCACTCTTCTGCAGGATCCAGGCGGTTGCGACCTGGGCGCGGGAAATGCCGCGAGCCTTGGCGATCTCGGCCACCGCCTCGACGATCTTGCGGTCGGCATCGATGGACTGTGTATAAAGCGTCTTGCCGAATTCGTCTGTTTCGCTGCGCGCCGTGGCCTCGTCCCAGTCGCGGGTCAGGCGGCCGCGGGCAAGCGGGCTCCAGGGGATGACGGCGATCTTCTGATCCTCGCAGAGCGGCAGCATTTCACGCTCTTCCTCGCGGTAGAGCAGGTTCAGATGGTCCTGCATGCTGACGAATTCTGTTCAGCCGTTCAGCCTGGAAACGTAGAGAACCTTGGCAAATTGCCAAGCATACATGGAGGAGGCGCCGATATAACGCGCCTTGCCCGATTTGACGACGTCGTGCAGCGCCTCAAGCATTTCCTCGATCGGCGTCGTATAGTCGAAGCGGTGGATCTGGTAGAGGTCGACATAATCGGTGCCGAGGCGGCGCAGGCTGTTGTCGATCTCGTCGAAGATCGCCTTGCGCGACAGGCCGGCGCCGTTCGGGCCAGGCCGCATGCGGTTGAACACCTTGGTTGCCAGCACGATGTCTTCGCGCTTGGCGAAATCTTTTATGGCGCGGCCGACGATCTCCTCGGAGGAGCCGTTGGAATAGGTGTTGGCGGTGTCGAGGAAATTGATGCCGAGGTCGATCGCTTGCCTAATCATCGCCCGGCTTTCTTCTTCCCGCAGGCTCCAGGTATGATTGCCGCGGCCGGGATCGCCGAAAGTCATGCAGCCGAGGCAGATTTTCGAGACTTCGAGGCCGGTCTTCCCAAATTTTGCATATTCCATGAAATACCTCCGCGATGAATTTTCTGATCCAAATCCGATGCCCCTGGACCGCCTTCCATGATCTAGTGCGGAAACCGGCAAAGTCGCAGGGCGCCCGGCGAAGAATCCGTCCGGCGATGCGCACAACAATGCGTGATGGGCTTTGAAGCTGGGCCCGGTCATCGCCGTCCGGTCCGGTCGCTTGCGCAATTGCAGCACAAGGTGTTAGCTGGTGCAGCATTCACTGGATTTCGCCTATGATACTGCCGTCCCACAATCGCTACGACGATCTCTATCGCGATTTCTCGTGGCGGATTCCCGAGGATTTCAATATCGGCCGCGCCGTCAGCGACGACTGGGCGGCGAGGGCGCCGAAGCGCGTCTGCCTCGAACATTTCAGCCCGGACGGGCATCACCGTACTTTGACCTATCGTGCGCTCGCCGACCGTTCCTCGGCCTTTGCAAATGCGCTGGTTTCGCTTGGCATTAAACGTGGCGATCGCGTCGCGCTGCTCCTGCCGCAATCCTTCGAAACGGTGATCGCGCATGTGGCGATCTACAAGACCGGCGCGATCGCGCTGCCGCTGGCGCTGCTTTTCGGCGTCGAGGCGCTGGAGTACCGGCTGAAGGCGGCAGGCGTGGCGGCCGTCGTCACCAATGGCTTCGGTCTCGAGCGCATCCGGCAGATCCGCGAGCACCTGCCGATGCTGAAACATATCGTCAGCATCGACAAGGCGAGTGCCGATGCGGTCGCCTTCGGCGAACTGGTGGATGGCCATTCCCCCGTCTTCGATGTCGTCAAGACCGGTCCGGACGATCCGGCGTTGATGATTTTCACCTCGGGAACGACGGGGCCGCCGAAGGGCGCACTGCATGGCCACCGTGTCCTGCCCGGCCATATTCCCGGCATGCAGTTTGCCCATGAGGGTTTTCCGAAAGCGGGCGACAAGGTCTGGACGCCGTCCGACTGGGCCTGGGCCGGGGGGCTGCTCAACGCGCTGCTGCCGAGCCTGCTGCTCGGCGTTCCCGTCGTCTCGTCGCCGGCGCAGAAATTCGACGCCGATATGGCCTACCGCATCATGGCCGAGATGGGGGTGCGCAACGCCTTCATTCCGCCGACGGCATTGAGGCTGATGCGCTCCGTTGCCGATCCGCGTTCGAAATACGATCTGGTGCTGCGCACCATCGGCTCGGCCGGAGAGGCGCTCGGCCGCGAGACCTATGAATGGGCACAGCGCACGCTCGGCATCACCGTCAACGAATTCTACGGCCAGACGGAGTGCAATTTCGTGCTCTCGTCGAGCGCTGCCCATGGCGTGACCAGGGCCGGCGCCATCGGCCGCGCGGTGCCCGGGCATCGCGTCGCAATCGTCAGCGAAGCCGGTGACGCATTGCCGGCGGGCGAACCGGGCCAGATCGCCATCGCCAGTCCCGATCCCGTGATGTTCCTCGGCTATTGGGACGATGCGCCGGCGACGGCACGAAAATTCGCCAAAGGCTGGCTGCTCACCGGCGATATCGGCCGGCAGGATGCCGATGGCTACGTCACCTTCGAAGGCCGCGACGACGATGTCATCACCTCGTCGGGATATCGCATCGGCCCGGCCGAAATCGAGGATTGCCTGATCGGCCACCCCGCCGTGCAGCTTGCCGCCGCCGTCGGCAAACCCGATGCGGTGCGCACCGAGATCGTCAAGGCCTATATTGTCCTGTCATCGGGCCATCAGCCAAGCGAGGCGCTGGCCGCCGATATCAGGGAATGGGTGAAGACGCGGCTTTCAATGCATGAATATCCGCGCGAGGTGGAATTCATCGACGCCTTGCCGCTGACGACCACCGGCAAGGTGATCCGCCGGCTGCTGCGCGAGAAGGCGGCAGCCGAAGGTTAAAGGCCAAGGGCTTCAGCCCCGGCCGGCGAGCGACATGATCTTCTCGCGCAGCATCTTCGCCATGTTGCGGGTGCTGCGGTACATGTGCAGCTGGGCTGAGACCTGGCGCATGTCGCGGTCGCTGTTCTGCGTCAGTCCGATCACCAGCGTTCCCATCTCCTCGCGTTCCTGCCAGAAGCGGCTCATGATCGGGTGATCCGAGACGGCGCAGGAATCGGAGCGGACGATATTGGCGTCGTCGAGATGCCATTCGGTGAGTTCGCTCATCAACAACTTGCCTGGCGAATAGCGGGCATAGTTCTCGTCATAAGCTGTCTTCCAGGTATAGGCCTCGCCACCCATCATCAGCACGACGATGGCGGCGATCGCCTTGCCGTTGAGATCGATCGTGTGAATACGCACGGCATCGACGGCGGCAAGGTTCGACACCGCCTCGCGGGCAAAGGCGGTATGATAGCGATCGGTGACCAGCGCGCTTCGCCGCTTGCCTTTCCAGCCGCCGGCCTCCATCGCCAGGAATTCCTCGAAGCGGATGTGAATTTCGCGGGGCTGGCGGGCGACGGCATAAACCGCCGTTCCCTGTTCCTCCAGCAGACGCCACTGGCGGCGCATCTCGCGCATGTGTGAGGAAGAGATGGTGCGGCCGAGATAGGCCGGCGCCTCTTCGTCGCTTTGCAGCATCGGGCGCAAATAGGGATTGGTGACGGTGACGGGGAGATTGCGGCTGAGCGCCACGGCCTTGATCATGCGCACGAAGATACCGTTCAGCCGGAGATCCGGCAGGACGACGATTCCGGGCAGATTGAGGTCACGCGCGGTCAGTCCCTCGAAGAGATTGTCGAGGGTCTCGGCGGCATCCTCGCTGTCGACCAGCGGCGTGCCGAGCGGGCCGAAGCTGTTCGACCAGCCGCGGATGATCGATGGGCCGACGGCAAAACCCGGCTTGTCGACCGAAAACGGCATCAGAAAGCGCATGCGGCTGCGGCCGGCATTGTGGTCGCGGATCAGGGCGAAGTTCACCTGCCGGTCTTCGAGCCGCGGCATGGCGGGCGCGAGGAAGCGGCCGGAGAAGAAAACGTTCGGTTCCATCGCCCGGTTGGAGAGAAAGTCGAGCTCTTCCTGAAGTTCATAGCCGAGCTTGCCGGGATAGAGGCAGAGTTCGCGCCCCGGCCGGCCGATCTCGGCGCGCGCCTCGGCCCGCGGCGCTTCGAAATGAAGCGCGGCCAGATCATGCACCATGCGGTTGGCAATGCTGTCGGTGCTTTCGGTAACGGGAGGAATACGCACCATCTATCGAACTCTCATTTCTGGCGTTGCGGCGGAGGGGCTGGCAAAGGCGAAAAGGACGATGCCGAGCGCGCGGCGCACGGCAAGATGCAGCAGGATTGCCTCGACCGCCATGGCCGAAGCCGTGGCGGTCGCGGTGCCTTCGATGCCGTAATGCGGGATCAAAGCAAGGTTGAGGCCGACATTGGCGGTCAGCGCGCCGGCGTAGAGCGCGACGCAGAGGTTCTGCTTGCCGGCCATCATCAGCAGCGTTTCGGCCGGGCCGACCAAAGACTTGGCGAGAATGCCGGCAAGCAGGATCGCCATGACCAGATAACCGGATGTGAAGGCGCCGCCGAAGAGCGACAGCAGAAGATGGCCGGCGGCAAGCACCACAAGGCTGACGCCGAGTGCCGGCCAGAAGGTCCAGCGGGCGGCGTCGATGGCGGCGGTTGCCAGCTGCGCATGGTCGCCTTCAGCGATGATCGAGGAAAAGCGCGGGCCGGAGGCTGCCTTGACCGAGAAATTGATGAAATGCACCAGCGCCATCGTCTTGGCGGCGGCGAAATAGATGGCGACGTCGTGCGGCTCAAGGAAGATGCCGACGACGACGACATCGGAATTGGTGAGCAGGAAGCTTACACCCTCGATCAGGAAAATCGGAAAGGCGACGCTGAACCAGGCGAGGAAATCGATTTTGCGCGGGCCTTCGTCATAATGCCGGCGAAGGCGATAAAGCGTTGCTGCATACTGGCCGAGCGCGGTGACGAAGGTCGCGACGAGTGCTGCCTGCATCGCGGTGACGGCCGTATGCTCGGCGCCGATGGCAATGGCGATCAGCATGAAGGCGATGATGAGGATGGGGCGGACGATATAGACCGGGCTGAGCGCCATGACCGGCCAGTGGTTTGCCCGCGACGTGCCCTCCAGAATATCGCCGAGCGCGATCATCGGCATGGCAAGCAGGCCGAGGAAGATCGGGACGAGATAATAGACCTGGATCATATGGCCGAAGAAATGCAGCCCGAGCATGCCGGCAGCGAGCACCGCGGTGCCCGAAAGCAGCGCGAAGATGCGCGCCGTGCCGGTGAGGCCGCGGATTTCCTCGAAGGCGCCGGCTGCTCTGTATTGCGGCAGGAAGCGGATGATCGCAGTGTGGAAACCAAGGCATGACAGATCGCCGAAGACGACGACCAGCACCCAGACGAAAACGAAAATGCCGTATTCATATTCGCCCATCAGCCGGGCAAGCACGATCTGGGAGATGAAGGCGAGGGCTGCACTGAGAATGCGGATCGAAAAGGCCGTCAGCGCCATGCGCTGAGCGGCCGCCTTCTCGCCACGTTCGGTGAGCACGGCCGCAAGCATGCGCAACATGCGGCCGCCGATCGGGCGCAGGCCCGCGGGCAGCATCTTTTCCGCTGTTTCTATGACCGCCATGATGAACACGCAAAACTCTGAAAGTCAGGCAAATCGTCCCGAAGTTTTGACAGAACAGGGTTAAGAAACGGTTCCGGATCGGGCCTGTCGGCCGACGCTGAAATTGCGGTTTTCCGGCGCCGCCGCGGAAAAGAAAATGCCGCCCGAAGGCGGCATTTTCAGGATCTTTGCGGCTTGCCTCAGACCTGTTCGAAGGCGCCGTGGCAATGCTTGTATTTCTTGCCGGAACCGCAGGGGCAGGTCTCGTTGCGGCCGACCTTGCCCCAGGTAGCCGGGTCGTCCGGATTGCGGTTCTCCGGTGAAACGATGACTTCCGATGCCTGGTAGATCGCCGGCGCGAAATCGTCCTCACCGGTGGTCGGATCGAGGTGATGGGCCTGCATCAGCGGCGGTTCGGGTTCGGCGGGGGCCTGCTGCACCAGCTCGACGCGCATCAGCTGGGCGGTCACGGCCTCGCGTAGATTGTTGAGGAGGCTGGTGAACAGCTCGAAGGCTTCCGACTTGTATTCCTGCAGCGGATCGCGCTGGGCATAGCCGCGGAAGCCGATGACGGAGCGCAGATGGTCGAGATTGACGATGTGCTCGCGCCAGAGATGATCGAGCGTCTGCATGACGATCGAACGTTCGACATAATGCATGATGTCGTCGCCGAAGCGCTCGGCCTTTTCGGTGAAGGCGGCGTTGGTGGCTTGCGCCAGGCGCTCGCGGATATCGTCTTCGCCGATGCCTTCTTCCTTCACCCAGTCCTCGATCGGCAGGTCGAGATTGAGGATGTTCAGAGCACCGGTCTTCAGGCCGGCGGCATCCCATTGCTCGGCGTAGGCGCGCTCGGGGATATGCTTGTCGACCAGATCCTCGATCACCTCACGGCG
Organism: Rhizobium sp. BK619; assembly: GCF_014195245.1. Classification (NCBI taxonomy): domain Bacteria; kingdom Pseudomonadati; phylum Pseudomonadota; class Alphaproteobacteria; order Hyphomicrobiales; family Rhizobiaceae; genus Rhizobium; species Rhizobium sp. BK619. The sequence continues at coordinate 461,016 of NZ_JACIBH010000002.1, forward strand.
CATGTCGGAAACGGTTTCGGAAATATTGGTCGATTCCATCAGTTCGAGGCGCTGCTCGAAGATCACCTTGCGCTGATCGTTGAGAACGTCGTCATACTTCAAGAGGTTCTTGCGGATATCGAAGTTGCGGGCTTCGACCTTCTTCTGCGCGCGTTCCAGGGCCTTGTTGATCCAAGGATGGACGATCGCCTCGCCCTCCTTGAGGCCGAGCTTGGTCAGCATGCTGTCCATGCGGTCGGAGCCGAAGATGCGCATCAGGTCGTCCTGAAGCGAGAGGTAGAATTTGGAGCGGCCGGGGTCGCCCTGACGGCCGGAGCGGCCGCGCAACTGGTTGTCGATGCGGCGGCTTTCATGGCGTTCGGTGGCGATGACGTAAAGACCGCCGGCGGCAAGCGCCTTCTGCTTGAGTTCCTTGATCTCCTCGACGATCGCCTGGATCCGGGCTTCCCGCTCAGGACCGGCTTCGACTTCACCGAGTTCGCGCTCGATGCGCATGTCGAGGTTGCCGCCGAGCTGGATGTCGGTACCGCGGCCGGCCATATTGGTCGCGATCGTGATGGCGCCGGGCACGCCTGCCTGTGCGACGATATAGGCTTCCTGCTCGTGGTAGCGGGCGTTCAGCACCTGGAAGTCGTCGAAGCCCTGCTTGCGCAGGCGCTCGGCGAGCAGTTCCGATTTTTCGATCGAGGTGGTGCCGACCAGCACCGGCTGGCCGCGCTTATGGGCGTCGAGGATTTCCTCGATGATCGCCTTGAACTTCTCGTCGAAGGTCCGGTAAACCTCGTCGTCCTCGTCGATACGTTTGATCGGCAGGTTGGTCGGGACCTCGATGACATCGAGATTGTAGATGTTGGCGAATTCTTCCGCTTCGGTCTGCGCCGTGCCGGTCATGCCGGCGAGCTTGGCGTACATGCGGAAATAATTCTGGAAGGTGATCGAGGCCAGCGTCTGGTTTTCCGGCTGGATCTGCACCCTTTCCTTGGCTTCGAGTGCCTGGTGCTGACCTTCGGAATAACGGCGGCCCGGCATCATGCGGCCGGTGAACTCGTCGATGATGACGACTTCGTCGTTGCGGACGATGTAGTCCTTGTCGCGCTGGAAGAGCTTGTGGGCCTTGAGCGCGTTGTTGACGTGGTGGACGATCGCGACGTTCTCGATGTCGTAGAGCGCGTTGCCCTTCAAGAGGCCGGCCTGGCGGAGCAGGTTTTCCAGCTTCTCGGTGCCCTCTTCGGAGAAGTTGGCCGAGCGTTGCTTCTCGTCGATCTCGTAATCGCTGGGGACGAGCAACGGAATGAAGGCGTCGATCGTATTGTAGAGTTCGGAGCGGTCGTCGAGCGGACCGGAGATGATCAGCGGCGTGCGCGCCTCGTCGACGAGGATCGAGTCCACTTCGTCGACGATCGCGAAGTTGTGGCCGCGCTGGACCATCTGGTTCTTCTCGTACTTCATGTTATCGCGCAGATAATCGAAGCCGAGTTCGTTGTTGGTGGCGTAGGTGATGTCGCAGGCATAGGCCGCGTGGCGTTCCTCGTCGGACAGGCCGTGGACGATGACGCCGGTGGTCATGCCGAGGAAGCTGTAGACGCGGCCCATGGTCGCGGCATCGCGCTGGGCAAGGTAATCGTTGACGGTGACGACGTGCACGCCCTTGCCGGACAGCGCGTTCAGATAGACCGGCAGGGTGGCGACCAGGGTCTTGCCTTCGCCGGTCTTCATCTCGGCGATCGCATTCGAATGCAGGATCATGCCGCCGACCAGCTGTACGTCAAAAGGCCGCAGGCCGAGAACGCGGCGCGAGGCTTCGCGCACGACGGCAAAGGCCGGAATCAGAATGTCGTCGAGCGTCTTGCCTTCGGCAAGCAGGGCACGAAACTCCACGGTCTTTGCCGCGAGCTGCTCGTCCGTCAGGGCCTTGGTCTTCTCTTCGATAGAGTTGATGGCAGCGACGTTCGGCTGGAAAGACCGCACGCGGCGGTCATTGGAGGACCCAAATAACTTGCGGGCTATACCGCCAAAGCTGACCATATGACTGGTCCTTTCTCAATATTCATCCCCGACGTTTGTTGTTCGCGGCCCAGCCGAAAATCAGGCGCGCGCCTTAAAACGCCCGGAAACTGTTCTGGACGCGAGGTTGCGTGACAGATAAGAGGGGGGTCGAATGATGTCAACGGATTTGGCGGATACAGAAAGGCCACAATCCGGTGTTGATGGCTATTTTGGGCCGATTCAGGCGATGCTGAAACCGGCGATGTAACTGTGAAGGGTATTTCATGTTGAGCACCAACAAACTTGCCGTTCTGGCGTTCGCAACTTTTGTTGCGCTCCAGGCCCCGGCCTATGCCGATGACGCGGTCATCGCCAAGGTCGGCAATCTGGAGATTCACCAGTCGGAACTCGACCTTGCCGTCGCCAATCTCGACCCGCAGCTGGCACAGCTGCCCGACGACCAGAAGAAGGTCGCAGCCCTTTCCGCCGCCATCGACGTGAAGCTGCTCGCCGCCGACGCTGCGGCCGAGAAGCTCGATCAGACCGACGAATTCAAGAAGCGCATGCAGTATCTCACCGACCGCGAGCTGCACAACGCCTACTTCAAGAAGCATGTCGTCGACATCGTGACGCCCGAAGAAGTCAAGGCCCGGTACGACAAGGAAGTCGCCGCCCTGCCGAAGCAGGAGGAAGTCCACGCCCGTCATATCCTCGTCAAGACCGAGGACGAAGCCAAGGACATCATCAAGCAGCTCGATGCCGGCAAAGATTTCGCCGAACTCGCCAAGGAAAAGTCCACCGATCCGAACAAGTCGGAAGGCGGCGACCTCGGCTATTTCTCGCGCGGCCGCATGGTCAAGGAATTCGAGGACGCAGCCTTCGCGCTTGAAAAGGGCACCTATTCCAAGACGCCTGTTAAAACCGATTTCGGCTATCACGTCATCAAGGTCGAGGATAAGCGCGACGCCCCGCCGCCGCCCTTCGAGCAGGTGCAGGACCAGGTTCGTCAGCTCGTCATGCGCGACAAGTATCTTGAGCTTCTGAACAAGGCGAAGGCCTCGGCCAAGATCGAAATCAGCGACGAGACGCTGCGCAAGGGTTACGACCAGGCCAACAAGCAGCCGGAGCCGGGCAGTGAGCCCGTCGCGCCAGCGCCGAAGCCGTAATAATCGCATCAGGGCCCGGGTTTTCCGGGCCCTTTGCTGCATAATTCCTTAAATCGGAATCGATTAAAGGGGAAAATTATGCAGCAATTTTAAAGTGTTACAGCGTCCTTTGCGCGTCTGAAAAGACGCGCGGCGCTGTAATATCGTTGTTGTTGTCGCATTTCCGGACGGCAAACCGCTGCCGATTTCGCCTGGAAATGCCCATTGGCAGGTTTCATCATGTCCGGTTCCGTCTCTCCGCTCGCCCCGAAATTCTTCGTCTCGATGCCGCCGCTGCGCGGTGTGCGAATGGCTACGGCGTCCGCCGGCATCAAGTACAAGAACCGCACCGATGTGCTGATGATGGTGTTCGACAAGCCGGCCGCCGTTGCGGGCGTCTTCACCCGCTCGAAATGCCCGTCGGCGCCCGTCGATTTCTGCCGCGCCAACCTGCCGCATGGCAGCGCACGTGCGGTCGTCGTCAACTCAGGCAATGCCAATGCCTTCACCGGCCTGAAGGGCCGCCAGGCGACCGAGCTGACGGCGAAGTCGGCAGCATCAGCCGTCGGCTGCGGCGAAAACGAGGTGTACCTCGCCTCGACCGGCGTCATCGGCGAGCCGCTCGACGCCACCAAATTCGCCGGCGTCCTCAACCGGATGCAGACCGAAGCCACCGGCGATTTCTGGTTCGAGGCCGCCAAGGCGATCATGACGACCGACACCTATCCAAAGGTTTCGACCCGCAGCGCCGAGATCGGCGGCGTTGAAGTGACGATCAACGGCATTGCCAAGGGCGCCGGCATGATCGCGCCCGACATGGCGACGATGCTCTCCTTCGTCGTCACCGATGCCGATATTGCGCCCGCCGCGCTGCAGGTGCTTCTGTCCGATGGCGTCGGCCCGACCTTCAATTCCATGACCGTCGACAGCGACACCTCCACATCCGATACGCTGATGCTGTTTGCGACGGGGGCTGCGGCCGAGGACGGCCAGGCCCGTATCGAACGCGCCGACGATCCCCGTCTTGCCGGCTTCCGCGCCGCGCTCAACGAAGTGCTGAAGGACCTGTCGCTGCAGGTGGTGCGCGACGGCGAGGGCGCCACCAAGATGCTCGAAATCACCGTGACGGGCGCCGAGAGCGATGCCGCCGCCAAGCGTATCGGGCTGTCGATCGCCAATTCGCCGTTGGTCAAGACGGCGGCGGCTGGCGAAGACGCCAATTGGGGCCGTATCGTCATGGCTGTCGGCAAATCCGGCGAGATGGCCGACCGCGACCGGCTCGCCATCTGGTTCGGCGACATCAGGGTCGCCGTCAATGGCGAGCGTGACCCGGATTATTCCGAGGCAGCGGCCACGAATGTCATGAAAGCGCAGGATATCCCCGTCAAAGTCGATATCGGCCTCGGCACCGGCACGGCAACCGTCTGGACCTGCGATCTCACTAAGGAATATGTTGCGATCAATGGCGACTATCGGAGCTGATCGTTCATTGGTGCAGGCATCCATTTTTTCACAGAATCTGCCGCTGGTGCGCAGGCTGGAGGCCGTCGGCTTCCGCGCCTGGCCGGCGGCGTCCGTGCAATATGACGGCAGCTGGCAGGTGCGGCTGACGGCCGGCCACCCGTCCAACCGGCTGAATTCGATCGTGCCGCTCGACCCCTCGGATTATCGCGACGTCGAAATCCGCCTGGAAAAGGCAAGCCGGAAATTCGAGGCCTATGGCCGCGCCGCCGTGGTCCGCCAGACGCCGCTTGCCTCGCCGGTGCTGATCGATCTTCTCCGTGCGCAGAACTGGAAGCAATTCGACGAGACGGTCGTGATGACCTGCGATCTTGCCGAGGCGGAGCTGCCGGATACGCTCGATCACCTGCCGACCCATGACGTCGGCCGTTTCGTCGACGCCAATCTTGCCGTCGACCGGGCGCCGCTGAGCCTGAAGCCGGCACTTGCCGAAATCATTTCGGCAATCAAGCCGCCGTCGGGCCTGTTCATGATCGAGAATGCGGTGGACGGGCCGCTGGCGACCGTGCTCTGCGTCCAGGACAACGACCTTGCCGGTATCATGTCGCTTTCGGTCTCCGAGACGCGTCGACGCGAGGGGCTCGGCATTGAGATCCTGACCTCGGCGCTGCGCTGGGCGCGCATGCGCAGCGCCCGTTCGGCCTGGCTGCAGGTAAAATTGTCCAACCGTCCGGCCATCGCACTCTATGAACGGTTGGGTTTTCGCGACGCCTATCATTATTGCTATTGGCAGCAGGAGCCGCGATGAGCGAGCCTCTCATACAGTGCAATGGCCGGAAGATATTGCTGGTCGCCGCCTGCGCGCTGATCGATGCCGATGGGCGTATCCTCTTGGCACAGCGTCCCGAGGGAAAGTCGCTGGCGGGGCTCTGGGAATTTCCCGGCGGCAAGGTCGAACCCGGCGAAACGCCGGAGGAAACACTGGTGCGCGAGCTCGAGGAAGAGCTCGGCATCAAGACCAAGATCGCCTGCCTCGCACCGCTGACTTTCGCCAGCCATTCCTACGAGACCTTCCACCTTTTGATGCCGCTTTATATCTGCCGGCGCTATGAGGGCATTCCGCAGGGCCGTGAGGGCCAGGCGCTGAAATGGGTGCGTCCGCAGGCCCTGCGCGATTACCCGATGCCACCGGCCGACGAGCCGCTGATCCCGATGCTGCAGGATTTACTTTAAACCGCGTCTCGTTGAACTTGATTCGTCCGACGCGCTTCAAATTTTAATTGCATGGCATGTCGTTATCCTAGAACCGCGGCCCGCTTCCAGGCGACATGCATTAGCGTTACCTGATTATTATCACGCCACGCCGTTTTCGGCTGTGGATATTAATGGATCGTTTAACACCTTCTGCCAAAGATCGGCCTCAATCAAGCATCTGGCGTGCGTGTATTAAAAGGCTTGACGTCATGGACGATGATTTCTGGAAAGCTGTCCGGGAAAAGGAACGGGTTTCGTCTGCCTCGCGCAGGACGGGTGCGCTCAATATCGCCCTTCTGTTCGGCACGGCGGTGGTCGCCCTGACGCTTATCCTGACGCCGATGCTTGCGGATTCCTCGAAGAAGAGCGTTTTTGCCAGCGCGCCGGCGGAATTCGATACGATGACGACGGGATCGATCCCGAAGAGCGAAAGCGGCAAGCGTTATACGATCCGCCGCAGCGTCCTCCAGGATACGCCCGGCTCGGTCTGCGTGGTCCAGGGCTACGGCGTCGGCGCCGGTTGCTGAAAATTGCCGGCCATCGTCTGATGGCCGTGGAATGCTCGTTTGCTGTCAGTTTGCGCTAAGGGTTGGGGTAATGCGTATTTTTAAAGCATTTCTTGCGGACGACGCAGGTGCGACGGCGGTCGAATACGGCTTGATCGCCGCCATCATTTGCACCGCGCTCGTCTCCGGTCTCGGCTTCTTCACCGGCGCCCTGCAGAACGTCTTCAACGTGATCAACAACAATATGACCGTCAACTGAAGCAGCAGTTGGCTCAACTGTTGCAGCATGATGTTGTCCGAAAACCGCTCACAGTTTTCGGCATCATGCTCTATTGCCTGAGCTTGTGCTCGTCCACGTTCAGCGCATCGGCAAGGCGTGCCTTGGCCGAACCCGGCTGAAGCGGCTTCTGCTGGCTCTCGTGGGGAGCCCAGCCGGAGACATAGATGATCGAAAAGGTCGCGCGAATGCGCCCGTCGGGATCTGAATAGCGCTCGGCATAGATCTCCGCCGCGCGCAGGAAGAAGGCGCGCGTCAGCGGCATGCGGCTGCGGGCTGCAAGCGGATTGCTCATGCCCATGGCTCGGAGATCCCGCATCAGCGGAAAGAGCGAATCATAGCGTACCGTGTAGTTTTCCGCGTCGATCACCGGCAGCGTAAAGCCGGCGCGCTGCATGAGGCTGCCGATATCGCGCACATCGGCGAAGGGAATAACGCGCGGGCTTGCGCCGCCCGTCATCTCGACCTCGGCGGCCAGCAGCACGTCGCGCAGTTCCTGCAGCGTGCCGGCGCCGGGGATCGCAGCCAGAAACAGCCCGTCCGGCTTCAGGGCGCGGCGGATCTGGATGAAAACACCAGGCGTGTCGTTGGTCAGGTGCAGGCTGAGCGGCGCAAGGATGAGTTTGGCCGATTGCGGCTCGAGCGGCACGTCTTCGAGCGGCGCCTCGATCAAGGTTTCGCCTTGGGCCGCATAGGTCTTCTCGCTTTCGACACGGATCATTGTGCCGATCTTGCCGGTCGCCAGAGCGGCACGCGCGGCGGCCCCCGTTGCGCCATGCAGTTCGACGGCGGTCTCGAAGGTCCGCTCGACCACAGCAAGCCTCTCGGCCATTTCCTCAGCGGCGATGTCGAGCAGGAAGGCGGCTTTCGGATCGTTGTTGGCAAGCGCCCGATGACGATGCGCGGCGATCAGGGTTTTATCGAAGATCGTTTCCATGACGATGTCCTTAGTCCCGCTCCGCAGCAGCAGCAAGGCGATTTTCCTTTGGAGGAGAACAGGCTAGTCTCGACGGCATGGGACCGATTGATTTCGAAAGACCGGCGGAGTTCTTGCGGGCGCAGCTCTTGCGGCCGTTTTCGGCGCTTGCCGATTTCCTTTATCCGCCAGCCTGTTCAGTCTGCGGCATTTCCACCGGCGGCCATCGCGGCGTCTGCGCGAAATGCTGGTCCGGCATCCGTTTCATCGAACGGCCCTATTGCGAAGTGCTCGGCATTCCCTTCTCGCACGATCTCGGCGCCGGCATCCTCAGCGCCGAGGCGATCGCCAACCCACCGCCTTTCGACCGGCTGCGCTCGGCTGCAACCCATGACCATGCGGTGCGTGATCTCGTTCATGGGCTGAAATATCGCGATCGCACCGATCTGGCGCCGATGATGGCCGCCTGGATGCTGCGCGCTTCCGACGGGACGGTCGAAAGCTGCGATGCGCTGATCCCGGTGCCGCTGCACCGCACCCGGATGCTGGCGCGCAAATTCAACCAGGCAGCCGAACTTGCCCGCCATATGGCAAGGCTGTCAGGCAAGCCGCTGCTGGCCGCCACGCTTATTCGCGTCAAGCGCACCAGCCAGCAGGTCGGCCTCGGCGCGAAAGCGCGCGAGGACAATGTCAGGGGCGCTTTCGCGATTGCCAAGGGTTGCGAAAACGACATTTTCGGCAAGCGCATCGTCCTTATCGACGACGTCTACACGACTGGAGCGACGGTTGCCGCGGCAAGCCGGACGCTGCGCAAGGCGGGCGCCGCCGAGATCACGGTTTTGACCTTTGCAAGGGCTCTCTCCGAGCCTATATGACAGAAATACCCGGCATCGGTCTGGAGAGATTATGGTACCCGTCACCATCTATACGCGGCAGTTCTGCGGCTATTGCACCCGCGCCAAGTCCCTTCTCGAAGAAAAGGGCGTCGATTACGTCGAGCACGATGCGACATATTCACCGGACCTTCGTCAGGAAATGATCGGCAAGTCGAATGGCCGCACCACCTTTCCGCAGATCTTCATCGGCGCCGATCATGTCGGCGGCTGCGACGATCTCTTTGCGCTCGATCGGGCCGGCAAGCTCGATCCGATGCTGGCGGCTTGAGGACGAACCGATGAGCTTCAAGGCTGCCGCCGTCCAGATGTGCTCCGGGGTCGATCCGGTGAAGAACGCCGCCGCCATGGCCCGGCTGGTGCGCGAGGCAGCCGCCCAGGGCGCGACCTATGTGCAGACGCCTGAGATGACCGGCATGCTGCAGCGCGACCGCGCGGCGGCGCGTGCGGTGCTGGCAGACGAGACGCATGACATCATCGTCAAGACCGGCTCCGAGCTCGCCCGGGAACTCGGCATCCACATGCATGTCGGCTCGACGGCAATTGCGCTCGCGGACGGTAAGATCGCCAATCGCGGTTTCCTGTTCGGCCCCGACGGCCAGATCCTCAATCGCTACGACAAGATCCACATGTTCGACGTCGACCTCGACAATGGCGAGAGCTGGCGTGAAAGTGCGGCCTATACGGCCGGCTCGGAGGCGCGCGTCCTGTCGCTGCCCTTTGCCGAAATGGGCTTTGCGATCTGCTACGACGTGCGTTTTCCGGCGCTCTTCCGCGCCCAGGCGGTTGCCGGTGCCGAAGTGATGACGGTTCCGGCCGCCTTCACCAAGCAGACCGGCGAGGCGCATTGGGAGATCCTGCTCAGGGCACGCGCGATCGAGAACGGTGTCTTCGTCATCGCCGCCGCGCAGGCCGGCCGGCACGAGGACGGGCGCGAGACCTTCGGCCATTCGATGATCATCGATCCCTGGGGCACGGTGCTGGCCTCGGCCGGCGCCACCGGCGAGGCTGTTATTGTCGCCGAGATCGATCCCGCCGCAGTCAAGGCTGCGCATGACAAGATCCCGAACCTCAGGAACGGCCGGGAATTCTCGGTCGAGAAGATTGCGGGGGCAGTCGCAGGAGGCGTCGCCGCTTGATCCGCTATTCCCTCACTTGCGACAATGCCCATGAATTCGAGGGCTGGTTTTCCGAAAGCGCCGATTTCGATCGTCAGATTGCGACCGGTTTCCTGACCTGCCCGGTCTGCCATTCCGCCGCCGTCTCCAAGCTGCTGATGGCACCTTCGGTGTCGACGGCGCGTAAGAAGGACGAGAGGCAGACGCTGGCGATGGACGCCATGCGTCAGGAGGCGCTGCAGAAGCTCAAAGAGGCGGTCGCGGCAGTCAAGGCCAATTCCGAGGATGTCGGCACGCAATTTCCCGAGGAAGCCCGCAAGATCCATTATGGCGAGGCGGATGCCCGCGGCATCATCGGCCAGGCGACGGTCGATGAGGCGCAGGCGCTGCTCGAAGAGGGCATCGAGATCGCCGCCATTCCGGCTCTGCCCGAGGATGTGAACTGAAATGCCCTCCGCGCGTCTGGCCTTCTACAATTTCGGCCTGCACGTCGCGCCTGCCGAAAGTAAAACGGTCGAGGGCTTCGTTCTCCGCGAGCCGTTGAATTTCGAAGCCGCGGCCCGTGCCTGCGGCTTCATCGGACGCTCGGGCTATGCCGGTTATCCGGGAGCAAGAAGCTGGGGCGTTCAGGTCTTTCCCCGTTATATCGAAGGCAGCGGCTTTACGTCTGCGCCGTCCTCCCTTTCGCTCTGGGCCGACATCGAGAGCCTGATGGCCTTTACCTATAACGGCATGCATGCAGAGGCGCTGAAACATGCGCGCAACTGGAATGTCAAACAGACATGGCCGCCGCTGGTTCTGTGGTGGGTGCCCGGCCATCACAGGCCGGATTGGCAGGAGGGTGTCGAACGCCTCGAATATCTCGCCGATCACGGGCCAAGCCCCAGCGCTTTCACCTTCAAGCAGCCTTACGGGCCTGACGGAGCGGAGACGGCAATCGATCGCGACCGGGTGAAGGAACTTGCCGTTCGCAACGCAGAAACCCAAAGGGATCTGCTTGCACACGTTCAAACCCTGAAAGTGTAGCCGGCTTATTATCGGTCGAGCTATGCAGACCGCTTGGCCAGCAGCATATAATTCACGTCCATATCCTTGGACAGGTTCCATTGGTTCGACAGCGGATTGAAGAAGACGCCGGTGCGGTCGGTGATCTCGAGGCCGCTTGCCGTCAAGGGCTTTTCCAGCTCTTCCGGGCGCACCAGTTTCTCATATTGGTGGGTGCCGCGCGGCAGCCAGCGCAGAATGTTCTCGGCGGCGAAGATAGCAAGGGCTGCTGCTTTCATCGTGCGGTTGATCGTGGCAACGAAGATCAGGCCGCCGGGGCGGACCATTTTTGCGCAGGTCGTCATGAAGAACTCGACATCGGCGACGTGTTCGACCACTTCCATGTTCAGGACGATGTCGAAGGTTTCGCCGGCGTCCGCCAGTTCCTCGGCGGTGACGGCGCGGTAGTCGACCGAAACGCCGGAGGCTTTGGCATGGGTCGAGGCGATGCCGATATTCTTTTCGGAAGGATCGGCGCCGGTGACGGTGGCGCCCATGCGAGCGACAGGCTCGGACAACAGGCCGCCGCCGCAGCCGATATCGAGCACCCGTAGACCTTCCAGCGGACGCGCGCTCCTCGGATCACGGCTGAAATTCTCGCAGGCCTTGTCTCTTATATAGGCGAGGCGGACGGGATTGAATTTGTGCAGCGGCCGGAACTTGCCGGTGGGGCTCCACCATTCCGCCGCCATCGCCGAGAAGCGGTCCACTTCGCCCTGGTCGATCGTGCTTCTGGCGCCTTCCGTCATCGTCCACTCCTTGCGTTCGTGACACGTGAAGTCGGACGATCGGGGGCATAAGTCAAGGGGCGCGGAGCAGAGGACCGGTGAGCGTGGAGCCGCTCGCCAACCGCATTTATCGCGCGCGCTTGCCTCCCCCCGCCAAACTCGCTAAGAGACGCCGCAACTTGGGGCCTTGGGGACCCGGGCTTTCAGAGCGGTTCCAGAAGTCGGGAGCCGGCTCTTTGGCCAAGCGGTCCGCCCCAGAGCTTTCGTGATGCCGGGTCCGGTTTTCCGCTTTCCCGGCGCCAGTCGTGGTAGAGGCATATGGCACGCATCGTAATGAAATTCGGCGGCACGTCCGTCGCTGACCTGGACCGCATCAAGAACGTCGCCCGCCATGTCAAACGCGAAGTCGACGCCGGCCACGAGGTGGCGGTGGTGGTGTCGGCCATGTCCGGCAAGACCAATGAGCTGGTCGGCTGGGTGCAAGGCATGCCGAAGGTGATCGGCGCCAATTCGCCGTTTTACGATGCGCGGGAATATGATGCGGTGGTCGCCTCCGGCGAGCAGGTAACCTCCGGGCTGCTGGCGATCGCTTTGCAGGCGATGGATATCAATGCGCGGTCCTGGCAGGGATGGCAGATCCCGATCCGCACCGACAATGCGCATGGAGCGGCGCGGATCATGGAGATCGACGGCTCCGACATCGTCAAGCGGATGGGCGAGGGGCAGGTTGCCGTCATCGCCGGCTTCCAGGGACTGGGACCCGACAACCGCCTCGCAACGCTTGGCCGTGGCGGATCGGACACGTCGGCCGTCGCCATTGCCGCCGCTGTCAAGGCGGATCGCTGCGATATCTATACCGATGTCGACGGCGTCTACACGACCGACCCGCGCATCGTGCCGAGGGCGCGCAGGCTGAAGAAGATCGCCTTCGAGGAAATGCTCGAAATGGCCTCTCTCGGTGCCAAGGTGCTGCAGGTGCGCTCGGTCGAGCTTGCCATGGTGCACAAGGTGCGCACCTTCGTGCGCTCGTCATTCGAAGATCCCGATGCTCCGGGCATGGGCGATCTTCTAAACCCGCCCGGAACGCTGATTTGTGACGAGGATGAAATCGTGGAACAGGAAGTAGTCACCGGCATCGCCTATGCCAAGGATGAGGCTCAGATCTCGCTTCGCCGTCTTGCCGACCGGCCGGGCGTCTCCGCGGCAATCTTCGGGCCGCTCGCCGAATCCCATATCAATGTCGACATGATCGTCCAGAATATCTCCGAGGACGGGTCGAAGACCGACATGACCTTCACGGTGCCGTCGGGCGACGTCGAGAAGGCGATCAAGGTGCTTAGCGACCATAAGGAGAAGATCGGCTACGATGTCGTGCAGAACGAATCGGGGCTGGTGAAAGTCTCGGTCATCGGCATCGGCATGCGCAGCCACGCCGGCGTTGCGGCTACCGCATTTCGTGCACTTGCCGAAAAAGGCATCAACATCAAGGCGATCACCACCTCCGAGATCAAGATTTCCATCCTGATCGACGGTCCTTATGCGGAACTCGCTGTCAGGACTTTGCATTCCTGCTACGGTCTGGATAAGAATTGATTCCCAGTGGGCGGCCTGCCCCTTCAGGTTGAGGAGACGAGGGCCCGCCCGCCGGGACTGAGTGCTTTGTTTCGGGAGCTTGAGACGCCATGAGAGACCTTTCCGGCGGTCCGCGCGTGCTGCTCAGGCGGCTGCGCGAGTTGATGGCGGAGCCGCTGGAGCCGCAGGATCGTCTTGACCGGATCGTCCGTCAGATCGCCGGCAACATGGTGGCCGAGGTCTGCTCGGTTTACGTGCTGCGCGCCGATGGCGTGCTCGAACTCTATGCGACCGAAGGCCTCAACCGCGAAGCCGTGCACCTGGCGCAATTGAAGATGGGGCAGGGCCTGGTCGGCACGATCGCGGCCTCGGCCCAGCCGCTGAACCTTTCCGACGCACAGTCGCATCCTGCTTTCCGCTACCTGCCGGAAACCGGCGAAGAGATCTACCATTCCTTCCTCGGCGTGCCGATCCTGAGGACCGGGCGCTCGCTCGGCGTTCTCGTCGTGCAGAACAAGGCAAGCCGCAACTATCGCGAGGAGGAGCTGGAAGCGCTCGAGACGACGGCGATGGTGTTGGCCGAGATGATCGCCACCGGCGAGCTCAAGAAGATCACCAAGCCTGGCCTTGAACTCGACTTGACGCGTTCGGTGACCGTCGACGGCGACACCTATAATGACGGCATCGGCCTCGGTTACGTTGTGCTGCACGAGCCGCGCATCGTCGTCACCAATCTGCTCAACGAAGATGCGGAGAAGGAAATCCGGCGGCTGGCCGAAGCCATGGGCTCGCTCAGGATCTCGATCGACGACATGTTGTCGCGCCGCGACGTGTCAATGGAAGGCGAGCACCGCGAGGTGCTCGAGACCTATCGCATGTTCGCGCATGACCAGGGCTGGGTGCGCAAGCTCGAGGAGGCGATCCGCAACGGCCTGACGGCGGAAGCGGCGGTCGAGAAGGTGCAGAGCGACACCAAGGCGCGGATGATGCGGTTGACCGATCCCTATCTGCGCGAACGCATGCATGATTTCGAGGATCTGGCGAACCGGCTGCTCAGGCAATTGACGGGTTATACCGGGCGGACGACCGCCGAGGGCTTCCCCAACGATGCGGTCATCCTGGCGCGCGCCATGGGGGCGGCCGAGCTGCTCGATTATCCCCGCGCCAATGTGCGCGGGCTGGTGCTGGAAGAAGGCGCGGTGACGAGCCATGTGGTGATCGTCGCGCGCGCCATGGGTATTCCGGTCATCGGTCAGGCAGCGGGTGTGGTGGCGCTTGCCGAGAACGGCGATGCCGTGATCATCGACGCCGACGAAGGACATGTGCATCTGCGGCCGATGGCCGATCACCGGCGTTCCTACGAGGAAAAGGTTCGCTTCCGCGCCAGACGGCAGGAACAGTTCCGAGCACTGCGCGCCGTCGAGCCGGTGACAAAGGATGGGCAGCGGATCGCGCTGATGATGAATGCCGGGCTGTTGGTCGACCTGCCGCAGCTTTCGGAATCGGGTGCCGAGGGTATTGGCCTCTTCCGCACCGAACTGCAGTTCATGATCGCCTCCACCATGCCGAAGGCGGACGAGCAGGAGCAGTTCTACCGCAATGTGATAAAACAGGCGGCGGGCCGCCCCGTCACCTTCCGCACGCTCGATATCGGCGGCGACAAGGTCGTGCCCTATTTCCGCGGCCATGAGGAAGAAAATCCCGCACTCGGCTGGCGCGCCATCCGACTGTCGCTCGACCGGCCTGGACTGTTGCGCACCCAGCTGCGCGCCCTGTTGAAGGCATCGGCCGATACCGAGCTGAAGCTGATGGTGCCGATGGTGACTGAGGTTTCCGAGCTGAAGGTGGTGCGCGAGCTCTTGCAGAAGGAAGTGCAGCATCTCTCACGCTTCGGCCATGGTCTGCCGCGCAAGCTGCAGTTCGGCGCGATGCTGGAGGTGCCAGCACTGCTTTGGCAGCTCGATGAGCTGATGGAGGCGGTGGATTTCGTCTCGGTCGGTTCGAACGACCTCTTCCAGTTTTCGATGGCGGTCGATCGCGGCAATGCGCGGGTCTCGGACCGGTTCGACCCGCTCGGCAAACCGTTTTTGCGCATTCTGCGCGATATCGTGCGCGGCGCGGACCGGAACAAGACGCCGGTAACGCTCTGCGGTGAACTCGCCAGCAAGCCGATCTCGGCGATGGCGCTGCTCGGTATCGGTTTCCGTTCGATCTCTATGTCGCCGGCCTCGATCGGACCGGTGAAGGCGATGCTGCTCGGGCTCGATGTCGGGGCGCTGGCAATGGCGATGAACGAGGTGCTGGACGATGTCCACGCCATGACGCCGATGCGCGAGGTGCTTGCCCGCTTCGCCGAGAGCCACAATATTCCCCTTTAGCCAGACGTTAAGAAGAATCGGAGTGAAGGGTGGCGAAGCTTCCCGTTGAAAAGATGCGCGAGCTGGAACGCCGTTTCGGTGAGATCGAAGCGCGCATGTCGGCCGGCCCGGCCGCCGACGTCTATGTGAAGCTCGCATCCGAATATTCCGAGCTGCAGCCGGTCGTGACGAAGATCCGCGCCTATGAGAAGGCGAATGCCGAGCTTGCCGATCTCGAAACGCTCATCGAGGACAAGTCGGTCGATCGCGAAATGCGCGACCTTGCCGAGCTGGAGCTGCCCGAGGTGAAAGAGCAGATCGAGGCGCTCGAGCAGGAGATGCAGATCCTGCTTCTGCCGAAGGACGCAGCGGATGAAAAGAGCGCCATCCTCGAAATCCGCGCCGGCACGGGCGGATCGGAAGCGGCCCTTTTTGCCGGCGATCTCTTTCGGATGTATGAGCGGTTTTCGGCCGAGAAAGGCTGGAAGGTGGAGGTTCTCTCGGCAAGCGAAGGCGAAGCCGGCGGCTATAAGGAAATCATTGCGACGATCACCGGCAGAGGGGTCTTTGCCAAGCTGAAATTCGAATCCGGCGTGCATCGCGTGCAGCGTGTGCCGGAGACCGAGGCGGGCGGGCGCATCCATACGTCGGCCGCAACGGTTGCAGTGCTGCCGGAGGCCGAGGAAATCGACATCGAGATCCGGCCGGAAGATATCCGCATCGACACGATGCGCTCTTCGGGCGCGGGCGGCCAGCACGTCAATACGACGGACTCGGCGGTGCGCATCACCCATCTGCCGAGCGGCATCGTCGTGACCAGCTCGGAAAAATCGCAGCACCAGAACCGCGCCAAGGCGATGCAGGTGCTGCGCTCCAGGCTCTACGATGCCGAGCGGCAGCGGGCCGACAGCGAGCGCTCGGCCGACCGAAAGAGCCAGGTCGGTTCCGGCGACCGCTCCGAACGCATTCGCACCTATAATTTCCCGCAGGGGCGCATAACCGATCACCGCATCAATCTGACGCTCTATAAGCTCGACCGGATGATGGAAGGCGAGATCGAGGAAGTCGTCGATGCGCTCATGGCCGATTATCAGGCAAGCCAGCTGGCGCAGCTCGGCGAGCAGCAATGAGTTCGACGGTCGCCGATACGCTCGCCGAAGCGCGCCGCCGCTTCATCGAAGCAGGTGTCGCCGACCCGGTGACCGATGCGCGACTGCTTGTCGCGGGCCTTCTGAAACTATCGCCGACCGAGCTTTTGACGCGATCGTCCGAGAGGCTTTCTCTCGAGCAGGCGGAGTTGATTTTCAAGGCGGTGGAGCGCCGGCTCGGCCATGAGCCCGTGCATCGTATTCTCGGCGAGCGGGAGTTCTATGGCCTGCCGCTTCGGCTCTCAGTGGAAACGCTTGAACCGCGGCCGGATACCGAAATCCTGGTCGATACAGTGCTTGCCTATCTCAAGGACCTTGCAAAGGAGCAGGGCCATCTCCATATCCTTGACATGGGAACCGGGACCGGGGCTATATGCCTTGCGCTTTTGAGCGAATGTCCTGATGCGTCGGGTGTCGGAAGCGACATATCGGCGGATGTACTTCACACGGCAAGATCGAATGCAGAAAGAAACGGGTTGCAGGATCGTTTTCAGGCGGTGCAGTCGAAATGGTTCGAGAGCATCCAGGGTTCGTTTCACGCGATTGTCTCAAATCCGCCCTATATTGCTTCCAATGTCATTCACGATCTCGCTCCCGAAGTGACGAAATTTGATCCGGTCGCAGCACTGGATGGCGGCCCGGATGGGCTTGACGCCTACCACGCCATCGCCAAGGATGCGGCAAGGTTCATGAGGCCCGATGGGGTCGTCGGGCTGGAAATCGGTTACGATCAGCGCAACGATGTGACGGCGATCTTTGAAGCGAAAGGCTTCAAGTGCCTCAAATCCGTAAAAGATTATGGTCAGAACGATAGGGTGCTCGTGTTCGCGCTCGCGTGACAGGCGATAATCGCTGCATTGGACGGGACATTATTGTTATTGCGAAGAAAAGGCTTGGATTTCCCAGGGAAGCAATATAGGTTGCGGTCACGTGTTGGGCAGATAGGAATGAACGAGATTCGTTCGGTACTTGGTTTGCCTCGGGGGTCCGCTCTTTTAAACGAGAGTTTCAACGGTTGAACACGACCCAACGCGTGAATCAGTCAAACTGACTTGAGAACCAAGCGGCAGGTCGGCGCAAAGGCGCAGTATGCTCGCGGCACAAAGGTCCTGACCCGGTTTTCCGGTCATGGCGGTTGGTGCCATGTATCTATCACAAACAGAGAATTCAGGTGAACGATCTATGAGGCCAGGACAGCAGAACAAGCGCGGTCGAGGGCGTGGTAACAACAATAATAACAACGGCGGCGGTGGAAATAACAATAACAACAATTTCAACCGCAAGGGCGGCAATCCGCTGACCCGGACCTATGACAGCTCCGGCCCCGATGTGAAGATTCGCGGGACTGCCCAGCATATCGCCGAAAAATACGCGCAGCTTGCCCGCGATGCTCAAAGCTCCGGCGACCGCGTGATTGCCGAGAACTATCTCCAGCACGCCGAGCATTACAATCGTATCATCGCCAGCGCCCAGGCGCAGATGCAGGAACGCTTCCAGCGCGACGATCGCGGCGAGTATGATCGCGATGGTGCAGACCGCGACGGTTCGGATCGCGACGGCGACGATATGGATAACAACGACAATGACGGCGACGATGTCGTTATCGTCCAGCCGCCGCAGAACAGGCAGCAGCACCGGCCGCAGGCACAGCCGCAACCGGCGCCTGCTCCGGCAGCTGCACCGGCACCCCAGCCCGAGGTGATCGACGGAACCGGCCCACAGCCGGAGATCGAAGGCATTCCGGCCGAGGTCGCCATGGATGAGGAAGGCTCCGCCGGCCAGGCGCGTCAGCCCCGCCGCCGCAGCACCGGCAGCCGTCCCCGTCGTCCGCGCCGCGGTGCTGAGGGCGAAGCCGCCGCCGAGGGCGAGGGTGCCTCCGGCGAGGCGCCGGTACTGGCTGACGCCGCATCGGAATGAGGATTTCGCTTCTCCTTCGGGGGAAGCGTGAGGTTCACGCCATCTGTTAGAATTGCAACGAAAATCCCCGGCCCCGCGCCGGGGATTTTCGATTTGTCGGCTCTTTAAACTCGCAGAATAGGCTACCATATTCTCCTCGACTGCTTCGCCCAAATCAGAGATGGGCCAAGCGCGGCCTGCCTTTTCAGGGGGTCGATCTCAATCATCGGTCTGCGCCTCATCAGGGCAGGGCGATCCATGGAGGTAGAATATGAATATCGAGAAATATTCCGAGCGGGTGCGCGGCTTCATCCAGTCGGCGCAGACTTATGCGCTGGCGCAGGGTCATCAGCAATTTACGCCCGAGCACGTGCTGAAAGTCCTGCTTGACGACGATCAGGGGATGGCGGCGTCGCTGATCGAGCGCGCCGGCGGCGATGCCAAGGCTGCGCGCCTTGCCAATGACGCGGCGCTGGCCAAACTGCCGAAAATTTCCGGCGGCAACGGCAACATCTATCTGGCCCAGCCACTCGCCAAAGTGCTTTCGACCGCCGAAGAGGCGGCAAAGAAGGCCGGCGACAGCTTCGTCACCGTCGAGCGTCTGCTGCAGGCGCTGGCAATCGAATCCTCGGCCTCGACTTTTTCGACGCTGAAGAATTCAGGCGTGACGGCCCAGGGGTTGAACCAGGTCATCAACGACATCCGCAAGGGCCGGACTGCGGATTCTTCCAATGCCGAGCAGGGTTTCGATTCGCTGAAGAAGTTCGCACGCGATCTCACCGCCGAAGCTCGCGAGGGCAAGCTCGACCCGGTGATCGGCCGCGACGACGAAATCCGCCGTACCATCCAGGTGCTTTCGCGCCGCACCAAGAACAATCCGGTGCTGATCGGCGAGCCTGGTGTGGGCAAGACGGCGATCGTCGAGGGGCTGGCGCTGCGCATCGTCAACGGTGACGTGCCGGAATCGCTCAAGGACAAGAAGCTGATGGCGCTCGACATGGGCGCGCTGATTGCCGGTGCGAAATACCGCGGCGAATTCGAGGAGCGGCTGAAGGCCGTGCTCAATGAGGTCCAGGCCGAAAACGGCGAGATCATCCTGTTCATCGATGAGATGCACACGCTGGTCGGCGCCGGCAAGGCCGATGGGGCGATGGACGCCTCCAACCTCCTGAAGCCCGCCCTTGCCCGCGGTGAGCTGCATTGCGTCGGCGCGACCACGCTCGACGAATATCGCAAACATGTCGAGAAGGATCCGGCGCTTGCCCGCCGCTTCCAGCCGGTCGTTGTCGACGAGCCGACGGTCGAAGACACGATCTCGATCCTGCGCGGCCTCAAGGAAAAATACGAGCAGCATCACAAGGTGCGCATCGCCGATGCGGCGCTGGTGGCGGCGGCGACGCTTTCCAACCGCTATATCACCGACCGTTTCCTGCCCGACAAGGCGATCGACCTGATGGATGAGGCGGCGGCGCGGCTGCGCATGCAGGTGGATTCCAAACCGGAGGAACTCGACGAACTCGATCGCCGCATCATCCAGCTGAAGATCGAGCGCGAGGCGCTGAAGAAGGAAACCGACGTCGCCTCGGCCGACCGGCTGAAGCGGCTGGACACCGAATTGACCGGCCTCGAAGAGGAGGCCGATGCGCTGACGGCCCGCTGGCAGGCGGAAAAGCAGAAGCTCGGCCTTGCCGCCGATCTCAAGAAGCAGCTCGACGATGCCCGCAACGAACTGGCGATCGCCCAGCGCAAGGGTGAATTCCAGCGCGCCGGCGAGCTGACCTATGGCGTCATTCCGGATCTGGAAAAGCAGCTGGTCGACGCCGAAAAGCAGGATGGCGAACGCGGCGCGATGGTGCAGGAGGTTGTGATCCCCGACAACATCGCTCATGTCGTTTCCCGCTGGACCGGTATTCCGGTCGACAGGATGCTGGAAGGCGAACGCGACAAGCTGCTTCGGATGGAAGACGAGCTGGCGAAATCGGTGATCGGTCAGGGCGATGCGGTTCAGGCCGTGTCGCGGGCGGTGAGGCGCGCGCGCGCCGGCCTGCAGGATCCGAACCGGCCGATCGGCTCGTTCATTTTCCTCGGCCCGACCGGCGTCGGCAAGACGGAGCTTACCAAGGCGCTCGCCCGCTTCCTCTTCGACGATGAAACGGCGATGGTGCGCATGGACATGTCGGAATATATGGAGAAACACTCCGTGGCCCGGCTGATCGGTGCGCCTCCCGGTTATGTCGGTTACGACGAAGGTGGAGCGCTGACGGAAGCCGTGCGCCGCAGGCCTTATCAGGTCGTGCTGTTCGACGAGATCGAAAAGGCCCACCCCGATGTCTTCAACATCCTGCTGCAGGTGCTGGACGACGGACGCCTGACGGATGGCCAGGGCCGGACGGTGGATTTCCGCAACACGATGATCATCATGACCTCGAACCTCGGCGCCGAATATCTGACGCAGCTTGCCGACGGTGACGACAGCGATACTGTTCGCGAGCAGGTGATGGAGGTCGTGCGCGGCCATTTCCGGCCGGAATTTCTGAACCGCATCGACGAGATCATCCTCTTCCATCGCCTGAAGCGCGAGGAAATGGGCGCGATCGTCGATATCCAGCTGAAGCGGCTGGTGGCGCTGCTCTCCGAGCGCAAGATCGTCATCGATCTCGACGAGGAAGCCCGCCATTGGCTGGCGAACAAGGGTTACGATCCGGTCTATGGCGCAAGGCCGCTGAAGCGGGTGATCCAGAAATTCGTGCAGGATCCGCTCGCCGAGCAGATCCTGTCCGGCCAGGTGCCGGATGGATCGACGGTCAAGGTGACGAGCGGTTCCGACCGGCTGCAGTTCAGGACACGCCAGACGGTGAGCGAAGCGGCATAGGCCGACTTTGCCGGATGAATGAGAAATGGCGGCCTCGGCCGCCATTTTTGTCTGGCGGGTGTGAACGCCTCAACGGTTCATCAGCTTGCCGGCTACGGCGCCGACTACTTGCTCGCCACCTGGTCGGACGCCTGGTTGTTCAGCAGCGTATCGATGCGCTTGCGCTCGTCCTCGAATTTAGCCAGCGCCTCGCCTTGCAGCGATTTGCCGCCCGGCAGGCGGATGCGCAGGGGATCGACCTTGGTGCCGTTGACGATCAGCTCGTAATGCAGGTGCGGCCCGGTGGACTCGCCCGTCGTGCCGACCCAGCCGATCACCTGGCCCTGGCGGATCTTGGCCCCGGGGGTAACGCCTTTGGCGATGGCGCTCTGGTGATTGTAGGAGGATTCATAGCCGTTGGCGTGACGGATAATCGTCTGGTTGCCGTAACCGCCGGAATCCCAGCCGGCTTTTTCCACAGTGCCGTTGCCGGCAGCGATGATTGCGGTGCCGCGGGGGGCCGCCCAATCGACGCCGGTGTGCATGCGGGCGAAACCGAGGATCGGGTGACGGCGCATGCCGAAGCCCGACTTGAAGATGCCGTTCGGGACCGGGTTGCGCAGCAGGAACTGGCGGATGCTTTTACCGTTCTCGTCGAAATAATCGACCGTGCCGTCCTCCGGATCCTGGAAGCGGTAGAAGCGCGTCTGCGTATCGCCGAAACGGGCGTTGACGTAGAGCAGCTCGGAATCCTCGGTCGCCTGGCCGGCGCTGTCGGCGACGGAGAAGAAGGCTTCGAGACTGTCGGTCGGCCTCAACTGCGCCTGGAAATCGACATTGCTGGCGAGCAGCTTGATGATCAGCGCCGTCATGTCCTTGGTCATGCCGTAGGAAAGGGCAGCGCGATAGATGCCGTCATAGACGCGCGGCAGGTTCTGGCCGGGCGGCGGCGCGAAGGAATTGTCATCGAAGGCGGTGGCGATGGCATCCAGCATCGGCGGCTCGCTGCCGGGCACGTATCTGCCCTTGTCGTCGACGGCGACGGTGACGAGATGGCGGGTGCCGCGATAGACGCTGGCCCGGATGATCTTTGCCTGTTCGCCTTTCTGAATGATGCCGATGCGCAGCACGTCGCCCTTGTCGAGATCGGTGGAACCCAGTTGCTGCGAGATGAAACCGGCAATGCCATCGGCATATTGCTGCGGATAGCCTGAATCCGTCAGCGCCTTGGCGATCGGCGTGTCGGCGCGGACCGGCAGGATGTCGTCGGCGAACTCCTCGGTCTGCGGCGTGATCGATTCCGATGCGGAGACGGTCATGTTCTGTTCGAGCACGCGCGCGGAGAGGCCGGCGGTCAGATCGACATCGGCGTCCTCGTTGGAGAAACGGCGCGGATCGACGTAATAGAGGGCTGCGAGCTGGGTGTTGCCGTCCGTCAGCACCGAGCCGTTGGAGCGCACATTCTCTTCAACCTCCTCGAGCGACAGGCCGGAGGCCATCTTCATGCTGGTCTTGCCGGTCGGGAAGGAAACGGTCTTCAGGCTGACTTCGGATTCGACATCGGAGCCGTAAATCGCGCCGGTGCGGCTTTGCGGGGCGGGCTGCGGCTCGTCGGCGGAAAAGATCGCCAGGGGATCGAAGTCTGGATAGTCCTCGGTCGCCACATGGTTGGCGGCCAGCGTCATCTTCACATGCGCGAAGGGCTGGCGGCGCACGACTTCCTTTTCACCGTCGTGGACGACTGTGGAAACTTCCATGATGGCCCGGTCGGACGGTTTTGCGGCGATGGCAGGCGCGATCAGCCTTCCGCCGCGCACCACTGTCGTATCTTCGTGCGCGTCTGCCGCAGCACTTGCATAGGCTTCGGCGGGGATTGCCAGTTGCTGGCGGCCGTCAAGGGCGGCAAAAAGCGCGACGCCCATCAGGACCGAGGATGTAATGCCGGTGAGGAACGTACCCGAGAGCCAGCGGAGAGACACTTCGCGGCGGTCGGGCGCGCGCCTGCCGTCGGCCAGAAGCGGAGGCTCGTTGCCCAACGAGCGGATCATCATTTTCTCCGTCATCATGGCAGTCGGGTCCGCGTCCTTACATTCGACGTCTCTGGAAGCATTTCTCGGCCATCCTGGCTGGGGCGAAAGATGTGCATATTTTGGGCATGGAAGTCAAATCGCTCAGGGAAAGGCAGTCTGCCTGCATTTGCCTGTGTGAATCATGTGTCTCTTAAGACCAGCAGATTGTGATGATGTCGGGGCGCCGAGGAGACGAAAGAGCATTCTTCCCCGGAAAACTCGAAAGAGGTTCATTTTTCGGGCCATGTCAGGCCGGTCTGAACCCGGGAAACGACCGCATTTCCCAGCTGTTGGAAAATTATCATTTTAAAACAATGAGATGAAAGAAAAATCAGTTTTTTCGAAATGGCCTGTTGACTGTTTGGGAGGGTTAGTTCTATAAGCCCACTCACTGAACGAGGGCGGCGGCGCTGCTGGCGACGAAGTCTTTCGTTCTTAAGAAACTCAAGCGGATTGGCGGAT